>JACMPG010000007.1 GCA_014377625.1 Spirosoma sp. | reverse complement strand
TAGATCGTCTCGAACGGGGGCATAGCTACGTCACGACCGATTTGGGTACGTAAGTGTCAACAACTGGCTGATGACTATCGAGTCTGACTCGTTCGGGTCGTGCTAACCCTAAGTGAAGCAGTCAGGCCGCACCAAATCTATACCGCCGATGGTAGAATAAAAAATCCCGCTCCACCGCTGCACGATCAGTAGTGGAGCGGTGGAGCGGGATTTTGCTGCCGAAGCGCAAACACGCAGGGATACCGAGAAGATTGACCTCCGTACAGTACGTCCTGGAAAACACAGATTTTAGCGGGGCGGGTTTGGCTTCATCCCATACTTCGGGCGGTTCCTCCCAAACCTGCCGGGGTTAGTCACACCAACTTTAGGGGGCAACGGGCATTGCTACGACGCCAACGCTTATCCTCTGGCTACGCAGTGCTGTACGTTTTCTGGCGTGGGTTAGTTTTTCTATTTAACTCTTTCAAAACAGAGTTCAATGCGGAGAGTATTACGTTCGCCACTGTCACGACTACCCTCTGTATCTTCTATGCTTTTGGACAGAGTTATCGGCAGAATCAGCAACAGAAGCAAGCTCTAATTCAGCAACGAATTCAGGCGGAACTTGACGCGCTGAAGGCGCAGATGAATCCGCACTTTCTGTTCAATTCGCTGAATAGCGTATACGATACGGCCATTGTGGAAGACAGTCCGCGTACCGCAGAGAGCATTCAGCAACTGTCGGGCATTGTGCAGTACGTGATGGAAGTGTCGCGCCTGCAAACCACCGACGTCCGGCGCGAACTGCGCTTCATCGACGATTATGTAGAGCTCCAACGGGTGCGCATTCCCAACCAGGAAAATATCCAGATTACCACCGACATCGAGTGGGACGAGAAACCCGCGCAGATTATGCCGCTGCTGCTGAATCCGCTCATCGAGAATGCGTTCAAGTACGGCATCAGCATCCAGTACCCGTGTTTCGTGCGCATTCAGTTGCGGGTGCAGGGCGGTACACTACGCATGACGACGGAAAACAGCATCCTGCTCCGGACGGATTTGGAGAAAGGCACCGGCATCGGACTCGCCAACGTCCGCCAACGGCTCGAACTGGCGTATCCGGGACAACATTCATTGACGATGAATGAAACAGATGACGCTTTTTTGGTAGATTTAACGATTAAACTGTAACATGCATGACACTCAAACTCGGAAACACCATCCTGAATCAGCGGGCCTCGAGAGACCTGTTCCTGATGCTCTTCTCCATCGGCGTTTACATTGGCATCAGCTTCGCACTTACAGAAGATGGTAAAGGTCCTGTCTCACTTCCCCTTGCTATACCGGTCTTCCTAATTGTCGCTAAACTTATCAGGGCCGTTCGGCAGGAAGTCATAAACGAACGAAACATCGAAAACGACGAGAAACTATGAGCCGGACTACCTTATACGTCTTCACTGCCCTTTTTGGTGTGTTGGGTGTCCTGCGTCTGGTAGGTGCAGTCAATCAGTACAGTCAGGATCAGACCGTTAATTGGTGGAAACTGCTCATCGGCATAATCTTTATCGTATCTGCCGTGATGAACTACCGACGCGCCCGTAACATGCCTAAACCCTGACCATACCCGCTTCACTTCGCTGTATTGCTACTGATTATGAACCGATTGCGCTTGACGTGATCAAAGCCCACGCCGGCAAGGTGCCGTTTCTGGAGTTACGGCAGACGTTTGTCAACGCCATTGAAGCCCTCGCGTTCCTGAAAACCGAACCCATCGACTTGATTTTTCTCGACATCAACATGCCCGACCTCACCGGGCTGGATTTTGCGCAGGTCGTGGAAAATCAAAGTCTGGTGATTTTTCACGACGGCCTACCCCGAATACACCTTGCAGGAACTCAGCGCACTCGACTACCTGTGAAACCCATTGCGTTCGGGCGGTTTGTGCAGGCATCGAGCAAGGCGTTTGAGCGACTGTCGGGCAAGAATAAGAACGGCGCACCAGTTCGCGCACCGTATATTTTTGTGAAAGACGGCTACGATTGAGTACGCATCAACATCGGCGAGTTGCAGTACGTCGAATCGGAGGGGAATTACCTGACGTTTCAGGAGGTGGGCCGCAAAACCCTCACCCGCATGACCATCGGCAAAGCGCAGGTTCCCCTCGCCAGTGGCTACCGCGACGAACTGCTGGATAATGTGAAGTAGGTTGGACACTCTTGTCCGACCAGCCGCGTCAGCAATACCGTAACTACACCGTTAGCCCCTGCCGGGGCTGGTCGGACAAGAGTGTCCAACCTACTTCCTACTTCACATTATCCAGGTTAAAATGCAGGCCCCGGTTGTCGATGCGGGCTTTGGCGGCCCGGATGACGAGATACGCCACCTCAATCATGTTGCGCAGTTCGCAGATACGCACTGATACTTTCGATTGCTTGTATAGTTCTTCGTGTTCGATGTACAGCAGTTCGAGCCGGTCCATAGCACGTTTCAGCCGCCGGTTAGAGCGGACAATACCAACGTAGTTCGACATGATGGCTTCGAGTTCCCGCTGTATTTCTGTTACGAGGATCAACTCTTCGGGGTGGGTCGTTCCGGCGTCGTTCCAGGCCGGTATCTCGGCGGGCGTGGTGGCGTTGGTGTAGTTCTCAACGGTCTTCAGGTAGGCCCGGTGGCCAAACACTACGGCTTCGAGCAGCGAATTGCTGGCCAGCCGGTTGGCCCCGTGCAGGCCCGTACAGGCGCATTCGCCCACGGCGTACAGAAAATTGATGTTGGTCTGCCCCCACTCGTTCACCCGAATACCTCCGCACATATAGTGCTGCGCCGGTACGACGGGTATAAAATCTTTGCGCAAATCCAGCCCATAATTGTCGGCACAATAAGCCGTGATGTTCGGGAAGTGATCCAGAAAGCGGTCGTAATCCACGTGCGTTACGTCGATAAACACGTGCGGGTCGCCGGATTTTTTCATTTCCGAGTCAATGGCACGGGCCACAATGTCGCGCGGGGCCAATGACAAACGCGGGTCGTAGTGTTCCATGAACGTTTCGCCCTTCATGTTGCGCAATATGCCCCCAAAGCCCCGCACGGCTTCTGAAATGAGGAAGTTGGGTTTTTTATCAGGTTCATAGAGGGCCGTGGGGTGAAACTGAATAAACTCCATGTCCTTGCAGATGCCCTTCGCCCGATACGCCATCGCAATACCGTCGCCGGTGGCAATACTGGGGTTGGTCGTGTTCTGGTAGAGGTTACCAATGCCGCCAGTGGCGAGCAGCGTCGTTTTGGCCAGAAACATCTCGACCTCCCCGGTATGGGTGTTCAGTACGTAGGCCCCAAAGCAGTCGTTGTCGGTATCGTAGCGGTGTACGGTTTCGCCAAGTTGATGGCGCGTGATGAGTTCAACGGCGTAGAAATGCGTAAATATCTCAATGGCGGGCAGCGACCGGGCTTTTTCTAACAGGGCGCGTTCTATTTCAGCCCCGGTAATGTCTTTGAAATGCAGAATCCGGTAGTCCGAATGCCCGCCTTCTTTAGCGAGGTCATAGTCGGTACTATCGTGTTCGCGGTCGAAGCGGGTGCCGTAGTCGATAAGTTCCTGAATGCGCTGCGGGCCTTCGTTCACCACGATTTCGACAATGTGCGGATCGCTCAGAAAATCGCCCGCCACCATCGTATCGTCGATGTGCTTCCCGAACGAATCGGCCTCCGACCATACGGCGGCAATGCCACCCTGGGCGTATTTGGTGTTGGTTTCGTCAGCCCGCACCTTTGTGATCACGCCGATTTTGACCGGCTTCTGGACGCTCTCGAAGTACATCGCCAATTTGGTGGCGTAGCTAAGTCCGGCAATACCGGAGCCGATGATTAGAAAATCGAATTGGTGGGGCATAATGATTAATTCCAGCGCACATTGACCGGATATAAGGGAAAGTTTATGTCTCTACTTACGATATCCCATTCTTCGACTAATGCCTGCGCAATTATGATCCGGTCAAATGGGTCTTTGTGATGAAACGGCAACGCTTCCAGCCGGAGAATATGTTCGGAGAGAACAGGCATCAGCAAGATACCGATAGCTGGCAGTTCGTCAATAATTTCTCTGGTTGGGCGACTAATGACTAGTTTGCCCAGACTGCGTTTTATAGCAATTTCCCAGATACTGGCCGTGCTGACAAACAGTTGATTGGTGGTATCGCTCAGTTGGCGACGTGTTTCGGCAGGAATAACGGTCTCGTCGTTAAGCAGCCAAAGTAGGGTGTGGGTGTCGAGTAGGAATTTCATGCTCACATATAGTCGCCGAAATCATCAAGCGGAGCGTCAAAATCATCAGCGATATACGTAATCAGTCCCTTCAACGAGCCAAACTGTCGTTGCTGACGGGTAGTGGGATGGTCTAACTTTGACTGAAGTACCGTTTCTACTGTTTTGCGCTGCTCGGGCGAGAGCCGGTCTATAGCCCTAAGCAGCTCATCGAAGCCTACCTGAACAGTCATTTCCATAAGCGATATTCCGTTTGCAAGCGTGTTTATTCCCTAACACAGTTATGATAGCGGGTCGTTTCCCAACAGGTTTCGACCCGCTATCGCCCGCCCCTAAAACTCGTCGGTTCCGGCGAAGAAGAAGCTACCTTCAATCTGCGCGTTCTCGTCAGAATCGGAGCCGTGAATGGCGTTGGCTTCGATAGATTTGGCGTAGAGTTTCCGAATCGTGCCTTCTTCAGCCTGTGCCGGATTTGTGGCCCCAATCAGTTTCCTAAAATCAGCCACGGCGTTGTCTTTTTCCAGAATCATCGGAATAATACTGCCCGACGACATGTACGTTCTCAGGTCGTTGTAGAACGGGCGTTCGCTGTGCACGGCGTAGAATTGCCCGGCGCGGTCGGTGGTAAGCTGCGTTTTTTTGATAGCCACGATTCGGAAGCCTGCTTCCTCAATCATTTTAATAATGGCTCCGCTGTTGCCCGCTACTACGGCATCGGGCTTAATCATGGTGAACGTTCGGTTCGTTGTCATGCTGTGTTTTTGATTTGGGGGCAAAGGTAGGGAGTATTCGCTATCGCTCATAAGAGGGTTGGGCCATGGAGATGCATCGAGGAGACACAGAGATTCACAAAGGGGAAGAAGAGAGAACGATTCTGTGTAACTCTGTATCTCCTTTATGAATCTCTATGGCCCACCTTCTTTTTCTTCGTACTTTTGGGTTTCGTTGGGGCTGCGGCCCACTATGTATGCAAGATATTGATGCAATTGGGGCGATAATCAGCCAGAAATCACCCCGGCAGGTACTGATTACTACCCACCAGAATCCCGATGCCGACGCCATAGGTTCGTCGCTGGGGCTGGCGGGCTACCTCCGCAAAAAAGGCCACCTCGTTACGGTGGTGACGCCTACTGAGTATAGCCAAAACCTACACTGGATGGCGGGCGACGAAGGTGTGATTGCGTTTGAAGAAAAACGCCGTACCGCTATTGGTACATTGTTCGCCGACGCCGACGTAATTTTTTGCCTTGATTTCTCGGCTCTCGACCGGGTCAAAGAATTGGCTCCGATGGTGCGACAGTCCCGCGCTCAGAAAATCCTGATCGACCATCACCTCGAACCCGAATCCTTTGCCGACCTCGCCCTGTGGGACCCGTCGGCAGCGGCTACGGCCCAACTGGTGTATCGGCTTATTGTCGAGCTGGGCGATAAACGGTTGGTTGACGTAGCCATTGCTGAAAGCCTGTACGCCGGACTGATGACCGACACTGGCTCCTTCCGGCACGGTAACACCACCGGCGACGTACACCGCGTGGCCGCTGACCTGCTCGACCTGCACATCGACGTAAGCAACATTCACCGGCGCATTTTCGATAACGTTTCGGTTGATAAGCTTCGGTTGCTGGGCTACGTGCTGAACGAAAAACTGACCGTCTTGCCCGACTACAGATTTGCGTACATCACCCTGACCGACGCCGAACTGAAGCACTACCGGTCCAAAACTGGCGACACCGAAGGCATGGTCAACTACGCGCTGGCCGTAGAAGGGGTGGTAATGGCCTGTATTCTCATTGACCGGGGTGACGAAATCAGGCTGTCATTTCGCTCTATTGGCGACTTTTCAGTACGTGACCTGTCCAGCAAGCACTTCAGCGGAGGAGGGCATCGCAATGCAGCGGGCGGACGCACCAAACTCACACTGGCCGAAACCGAACAGAAACTCCTTGCCGTGCTGCCCGAATACAAAGACCGGCTTTTACAAACGATATAATCGGTCAAGGTTTGAGGTTCAAAGTCGGGAACTTCTTTGTGGCCAACCTTACACATTGAACGTTAGCCACTGAACGTTAGAAAGAAAAAGAACCTTTAAAAATAAACAATCAACCAAAAAAAGAAGATGTCTCTAAACCATTTCGGGAAAGCCGCTCTGATAGTCGTCATATTGGCGGCCTGCGGCAAAAACCGCGTTCAGGTAACAGATAATGGCCTGAAGTACCAAGTCCACGAACAAACCGACAAAGCGGCCCGCAAAGCCAAAGTTGGCGATATCCTGACCCTGCACCTGACCCTGCTCAACGCCAAAGACTCCGTTCTGCGCGATACGCACAAAGAAGGCGAACCTTTCAAGATGCTGCTTCAGGTGCCCCCATTCAAAGGCTCGTACGAAGAAGGTCTGACCATGCTCAGCAAAGGCGACAGTGCTACGTTCTACGTCAGTGCTGATTCGCTGTTCACCAAAGCCGGGCAACCGTTTCCTCCGGGCGTTAGTAAAGGCACCGATATTGGTATTGCCGTGAAAATGATAAACGTGCAGTCGGAAGAGGAATACAAGAAGGCCGAGGAAGTTGCAGCTAAAAAGCAGAAAGGGGTTGACGCCAAAATCATTAGCGACTACATCGCGAAAAATAACCTCAGTGGCAAAGCACAAAAGACCGAAAATGGCGTGTACTACGTCGTGACGCAACCGGGCAGCGGCCCAACGCCGTCACCCGGCGACGTTGTGTCGGTACAATACACGGGTAAGTTGCTGAACGGCACTGTGTTTGACAGTTCAGATAAGGCAAAAAATCCACAGGCCACCGGTCAGCCGGTACAGTTCCCAATTGGCGTAGGCCAGGTCATTCCGGGCTGGGACGAGACGGTAACCAAGATGCACAAAGGCGAAAAGGCTACCCTCATCATCCCATCCACAATGGCGTATGGCAGTCGCCCTAACCCGAAGATTCCGGCCAATTCGGTGCTGCTGTTCGACGTGGAGCTGATCAGTTTCCAGAAAGGTCAGCCGGGTCAGATGCCAGGTATGCCGCAGCCAGGCCGGTAAAAATTCGTAGTACCAAAGCCAAAGTGCCGGCTTCGGTAGTGAACCTGATTTTTCACTACCGAAGTCGGCACTTTGGCTTTGGTAGTATCTGATCTGCTCAACTTTTTGCTCATCAACGAACAGAGAGGGCCTCCATTTTCGTTCTATAAAAACCTGTCCGTGAAGACTGTTCACTTGCTGGATACAGCACAGGTTTGAAACAAGCAACCATGATGAAAAAGACTAATCATCTGTTCTGGCTGGCGATCCCATTGACCGTCTCGGCACTGCTAACTGGCTGTGAACAGCCCGGCGAGGCTCTCACTACGCGGAAACAGCGGGAAAACGAAGCCGAGATTCTGACTTATATAAGCCAGAATAATATCAATGCCACTAAAACCGATCAGGGCGTCTGGTTCTTCAGGATCAAAGCCAATCCAACGGGACAGACACCACTAACAGGCGATGAGGTACGTTATCATTACGTGGCCCGCCGGTTAGACGGCGTCGTTGTCGATAGCACCAACACTTTGAGTGATATACCGGCGTCTGTTATTCTGGCCAGCGGCAATACCACCGGCATTACACTGGGCAAGTACGCAGCTATTTTGCAATTGAAACAGGGCGAAACAGGCTCTGTACTGGTACCAGCCTCGCTGGACGGTGGACGGGTCGGCTCGCTGTTACTGCCGCAATATTCGCCCGTTCGCTATGATGTACGAATTGTCTCGGTGCGTACTGAGAAACAGCAAATCGAGAATTATATCAGAACCAATAACCTGATCGTAACGACGCTGACATCTGATAGTATCCGGGTTATCAAAACCCTGACCCAACCTACCGACTCTGCCGCCGTTGCGGTAGGGAAAACCATAAAGGTGAACTATACGGGCTACCGGCTGGACGGTTCTACTTTTGATGGCACTTACGCGGCCACATCCCGCGATCTCCAGATTGGCGCGCAGGGTGTGGTATTGCCCGGACTGGAGAATGGGCTGAAGACATTGAGGGCGGGCGAAAAGGCCACTATTATCTTCCCATCGTTGCTTGGATATGGAAATATTGGGAGCAGGGCGCAAAACGGGGCCATCATTATTGCCCCATATAGTCCAATCCGTTATGACGTTCAGGTATTCAGCGTAAAATAAGCAGACTCTTCTCCATAAAAGCCGTTTGTGGTTCTGACCGCAAACGGCTTTTTTTGTGGATGGAACTTTGCTTTGCCACTAACAATGAACACAAATTAGACGAGGTGTCTACCGCACTCGGCAATGCCTTTATACTTCGTACCCTGCACGACATTGGCTGCACCGACGAACTACCCGAAACCACCGGGACCATTGCGGGAAATTCGCGCCAGAAGGCTCGGTACATTTGGCAGCATTTCGGCATTCCCTGCTTCGCCGATGACTCCGGCCTGGAAATAGACGCCCTCAACAACGAACCCGGCGTCGATTCTGCTCACTATTCCGGCACCCGAGATCACGGCAAAAACATCCAGAAAGTCCTGACGAATCTTTTAGGCCAGTCTAACCGAAACGCACAGTTCGTTTCAGTCTTTACGCTTATTATGCCCGACCCCAGTGGGGAACCGGTCGAACATCAGTTTACGGGCATTTTTCCGGGCCAAATCACCAACGCACCACGCGGCACGGATGGCTTCGGCTACGATCCTGTTTTCCTGCCCAACGGTTACCCCCGCACCCTCGCCGAAATGAGTATGGCCGAGAAAAATGCCATCAGCCATCGTGCTCAGGCGCTGAAGAAGATGGTGGATTTTTTGAGCGCATAGGCCGGACAAGAGTGTCTGGCCTACGAAAAAACCCCGCCAGCATTGGCGGGGTTTTTCTTTTTCAACCTGTATTCCAAATTAATAAAACTTGGCCCGCATATCTTTTACCTTGGAGGCTTCTTTGATAGCTTCGTTAATGGCAAAACCAATCCGGGCGGTTGCGTTCTGCTGAATCTGCGTTTTGTACATGGCGTAATCAGCCACGGCAGGGGCGGATGTCAGGTTTGTAGTTTCAACAACCAGTACCCCGGCGTCTCCCGCGAAAGGCTTGGAGCGTTTACCCGGCTTCTGACCAAAAATACGGCCCAGAGCTATAGGGTCAACACCCGCGCTACGGAGGAAACCCGTTGCCAGATTTACGTCCTGCACCTCTTCAACCAGCGCACCAGCCCCGTATTTCTGCGCGGTGGCTTCCAGTGAACCATCGGCATTGCCGAGTTTAGCGATGATTTGCTGGGCTTTCAAATCGTTGCGGACTTTGGCAGTCAATTCGGCGCGGTAGTCGTCTACGTTCACGTCGTCTTCACTGGTTTGGCTGGTCAGTACTGCAATCACGTACTGATCACCCACCTCAAACGGCTCCGATACATCGCCAACTGTGGTTTTGTTGTTGAACGCCCAGCGTACTACGGCGCGGGCATCGGCGAGGGCGTTGATATTCGAGGCTCCTTCGGGAACACGCTCGGCGGTGGCTACTACAATCGATTTATCTTCTTTGGCTTTAGAAGCAAATGCTTCTTTGGTACGGGCTTCGGCGGCAAACTGATCGGCCTTGCGCAGGGCCTCGTCGCGGGTAGCCTGACTGGGGTTGATGGTCTTGCCAATGCCCACCACGCGGTAAAGCTGGTTGGTTTTTGGCTCCGTTACCTTGATGATGTGGTACCCGAAATCGGTCTCGATCAACCGCGGAATCAGGCCCGCACTGCTGGCTGCGAAAATTGCCGTCTCAAATGGCTTTACCATCTGGCCGTTATTCTTGAAATAGCCAAGGTCACCCCCGTTCTGCGCCGAACCGTCGGCGCTATTTGTTTGGGCAAGGGCTTCAAAGCTGGCACCAGCCTGAATCTGCTTCAGAATCCCTTCGGCCCGTCGGCGGGCATCGGCTTTGGCCGAGTCGGTCTGGGCCGTGGGTCGGATTAGGATGTGGCTGGCGCGGGCCGTGAAGCTGGTATCGCGCTTGGTGCCGCCGTATTTATAGATAAAATACGTATTGCCTTCGCGAAAAGGACCGTAAATGCCCCCGGGCGAGAACGTCGGGATGGCGTCGCGGAGTTGCTCCGGCATTTCGCCCGCCGTCAGGTAGAGCGGTACGCGCACATCAGAGTTTTGCTGGGCAAACACCGAGTCGTTGGGCGCAGCACCAAGGCCGCGGGCCAGGGTCTTGATTTCGCTATACAGAGCCGCGCTATCTTCCTTTGACGGGGCTACCGAGAACGTTACGTACTGGAGCGAGCGGCTGTTTACGCCGGGATACTCGTCTTTGTGCTTGTTCAGGTAATCGCTCAACTGCGAGTCGGTCACTTTTACCGTCGTGTCGTTTACCGTATAGTATGGTACAAAGAGCATCTTCACGTCGGCACGGCTGTTTTGCGCCTGATACTCCTTCTGAGCTTCGGCGGTGGTAGCAAAGATCGACATCCGCATCAGGCTTTCGTACTTTTCACGAAGCCGGTCGTTGCTCAGGTTATTCTCAAAACTGGCCCAGGCTGCCTGTTGCTGCGGGGGCAGGTTTTTGAGTCCTTTGAGGTAGTTGACAATCTGGGTTTTGTCGAACACGCCCGTCTGGGGGTTCGTAAACGCCTGCCGTACTGCCGGGCTGATGTTGTTGCCCTGCACCATGTCGATGAGTTCTTCGGGCGATACCTTCAGCCCCAGTTTGTCGAACTGTTTCTGGTAGGCAATCTCGAACAGCATCTGATTCCAGGCCTGCTCACGAATCTGAACCAGGTCCTGCTCGGCAGGAGCGCGGCCCGATTGCTGCTCGAACTGGGCGCGGATTTCATCGACTTTGGCGTTAAATTCGGGATAGTCGATGGACTGGCCTGCGATTTCACCAACTTTTTGCTTGTTTCCACCAAAGAGGTTGTTATTGCCACTAAGCAAGTCACCGCCTACAATGAACAGGAGTAAGCTGACGGCAATGACACCGACAGCCAGTCCTGAACGTTCTCTAATCTTATTGATAACAGACATTTCGTGTTATGAAGGACAATTTAGCCCGCAAAATAACGATTTTTCGGGCTGGTAAACAATGGTTTTGCGTAGTGATGCTCTGCAAATACCGTGCAGAAATTTCGCCCAACCCATGAAACGGAAAATTGTTTCGATTTTGCTCTTCCTGTTAACCGGCTGGATACTGGTTGATTTACTGGTACCCCGCCGGGGTAACTTCCGCAATTTCGACCCGGCAGCGGTGGCCCGGCTCGATGCGCAGATGTGGCGATCCTACTACGAACGGAAGCCGTTGGCCCTGCTCTGGCAGTCGGCAGAGTTGCTCAGAAAGCAGGTTCACGCGCCGTTCTGGCGGTCATTCGTGCTGGCCTATTACGCAGCCCATGCCGCCTTTATCTTCAAAGACGGCAAAGGACGATCCGACTACGCCCATGCACTGCCAGGTCTGGAGAAGTTTTACGGCGGCATTGCCCGGTTGGGTACAAAACCGATGAACATAACAAAAGCCGCCCGTAACGAACTGGAATGGTGGATTATCCGGCGCGAACGGGACAAACACCCGCCCGCCGAATGGGCTGCACTACAGGCGCAGATAGCCGCCGATTTGTACCGCGTTTCTATAGCGTCGTGCCGACAGTATGGTACTCTGCGCACCCAGGCCATGCTCTACCGCGACAGCCGAAACACCACCATGACCGAAGCCGACTGGCAGCACGTCGAGCAACTGCTTCGCAAATCGTGGGAATCATTGTTGCACGCGGTTCGCTCCTGAGCGGCTCACCGGTCCCAGCGCAGCACGGCGAAGCGGGCAAACAATTCTTCGGAGTACCACTGCCGCTGCCGGGTAAGCCGCACCACTTCGCGATGGCCGGATTGTTTGTAGGCGTACTGATCTACGGCGGCAGCATCGCGCCAGACGCTGACGGTACACTGCTGCATGAGCGGTACCTCACCGACGCCAATACCAAACAACAAATCATCGGCATGATCGCGAAGCCGTTGCCGGGCCTGAGGTACGTGCCGCCAGAAATCGGGCAGGGCGCGAGGCCGGATGGTGGCGCGGGTCAGGACAGCTACCAGTGAGCAGTTATCAGTTATCAGTTGGGTGCGGTCATCAGGTCGGTTTTGGGGTTGCTGTTTCGTAGAATTGGTAACTGATAACTGCTCACTGGTAACTGGAAAAGGATTCTGGCCATCCCAAAGACCGTGGGCTTTCAGGGGTGAGAGAAAAAGTTTTTGTACGTGTTCGGTTCCATTGGCGAGTTGCTGGTACGCTTCGGTATCTATGAACGCATCGGCAGACGCCATATCGTCCCAAACGCCGAGGTGAACGTAGGTGGAGAGGTCAGGAATCAGGCCGAAGTCGATACCGCTACCCATGAGTTTGCTGAACCGCAGTCCCTCGGCCCGGATGGGCTGCATCAGGACTCGGCCCATATTGGCAAACGCCCCAAACCGGGCGCGGGGTTTATAACGCAGAACAGTTACGGTTACGACAGACATACTCAATGAAGGGGTTGTGCAGGTTTCTTGTTCCGCTGCTCACAAAAATGTTCTTCCTTTAATCTTGTAGCCCCGCATTATCAACACAAGTGGGGAAAAATCACCTCGCACCATAAACAAACCGGGCCAGTCCGCAATTGCGAACTGGCCCGGTTTGTCGTGTTCAACAGCAGCAGATTATCGGCTTATTTATTGTCGCCATCCAGTTTATCACCAGCTTTATCAAATGCATCTCCGATATTACGGCCTGCTTTCTTGAAGCCACCTTTGACCTCCTGCCACGCTTCGGCAGTGGCGTTTTGGGCTTTGTCGATATCGTTGCCGAGTTCTTTGCGGTCAGCTTCGAGTTTGTCTAACTGCTCCTGCGATTTGGCTTTAGCCTGCGCACTTTCACTCTTCATTTTGGCCTTCAACTCATCAATATTAGCATCCAGCTTGTCTTTTTGCACATTTAGACTGGCTACGGCGTCCCGGCGTTCCTGCTCAAAGTTATTGCCCGCTTCGTTCATATTCTCCTTAGTATCGGCGGCTGCTTCGTTGGCATCGGCTTTCATAGCGTCGCCCGTGTTTTCCATCGCATCTTCAGTACGCGATTCTTTTTTACCGTCCGATGAGCAACCCTGCGTGAACGCTACGGCGGCCACAACCATCATAATACCAGCGGCATTCCGCAGCTGGGTGAGTACTAACTGTGTCTTTTTCATGATCGTCCTGTGTAGTTTGATTACGAAAAGGCGTTGGCAAAGGCCGTGCCAAAACATATAAAGGCACTTCACTTCCAGGTTACAGCACAGCCAATGGGCTTAGTCAGGGGTGTCTGCACGGGCTGGCCCGCCAGCAGACTCGTTACGGCCTCGCTAACGTACCGCCTGCGAACACTACCCGCTTCCTGTGGACTATCATCAATACTGCCAATGTATTCGACCGTGAATTGCCCGTTCTGGTTTCTAAGTACAAACACCTGAGGTGTACGTGTAACGCCAAAGCTTTTGGCTACGCGCTGGCTTTCGTCAATGACGTAGGGAAATGAAAAGTCTTTTTCCCGTGCGCGGATCTGCATCTGGGCGAATGAATCCGTTTCGTACGCTGCCGGATCGTTCGGCATAATGGCCAATACAGGAAAGCCCTGCGGAGCAAACTGCCGGTCAAGAGCAATCAGCCGGTCTTCGTAGGCTTTGGCAAACGGGCAATGATTGCTGGTAAAGACGACGATCAGACCTTTCTGACTTCGATAATCGGCCAGACTGACAAGGCGATTATCGACGTTAGTTAGCCGAAAATCAGCGACACCATCGCCGAGGGTATATCCTTTGATCTGCGCGGTTGCCGATGTTAGCATGGCGCAGACGAACAGGACCGACAACATAAGACCGTCTTGGTTAGTATTGAGTTGATTTTTCATTTGCTGGTTAGACAACGGGGGTCCGGCAAAGATTAGTCTGAAAGGATGGGACGTCAACCCACTTCCGTACTTTTTGCGTAAAAAATGGCAAAAAATTTTGCATCACTAAACAGTGTTCAGTAAGTTCGCATCGTTAACCAACAACAGCAATGGGCATCGTAGAGCGGAAGGAGCGGGAACGGGAAGATATGCGTCGGTTAATTATGGACGGAGCGAAACAGTTATTTCTGGCCAATGGGTTCGAGAAAGTCAGTATTCGCAACATTGCCGATGCTATCGAGTACAGCCCGGCCACAATCTATCTGTACTACAAAGACAAAAACGAACTGCTGTTTGCCCTGCATCAGCAAGGATTTATAAAGATGGTACAAGAGTTTCGGCCTCTTCTTGTGCTAACCGATCCTTTTGAGAAGTTGGTACAGATGGGCCGGGCGTATATCCGATTTGCGGTAGAAAACCCCGAACTCTTCGACCTAATGTTCATTATGACGGCACCCATGGACAAACTCGACCTTGAAGAATGGGAAGAGGGTGATCAGGCGTTCGGGCTGTTAATGCATGTGGTGCAGGAATGCATAGACGCAGGTATTTTCAAACAGCACGACGTGCGGGCAACGGCTATGATGATCTGGAGTGCCATTCATGGTTATACGGCTCTGTTCCTGCGCAAACGGCTCGGTATGTTTCCCGACTGCGACCGGCAGATGATTATGGATGACGCGTTCAACCTGTTTTGTCAGACCCTAAGACACGGACTCTGATATTTTTTTACCCTTGTACTAAACAGTGTTCATTAACTGATGATTGATTATGAAAAATATGCCAATCACTCTATTATTCATTCTCTATTGTTCATTATTCATTGGCGAAGCCCCCGCTCAGACTTCGTCTATTCTGGACAGCTATGTGCAGGAGGGATTGAAAAATAATCTGGCCCTCCGGCAGGAGTCGTTCGAGATTGGGCGCGTAACGGAGGCCATCAATCAGGCCCGGTCGCTGTTTTACCCGCGCGTGGCGTTTAACCCGACCTATTCGCTGGCGGCTGGCGGACGGCGGCTGGAGTTTCCGGTGGGCGATTTGCTGAACCCAGCCTACGCCACACTCAACAAACTGACTGGTTCGGACAACTTCCCGACCAATATCCAAAACGTGAATCAGTTATTGGCCCCCAACAACTTCCACGACACTAAATTCAGCGTGCAGTACGCTATTTACAACACCGACATTCGCTACAATTACCTCATTCAGAAGCAGCTACTCACGGCACAGCAGGCCCGAAAACGGATAGTCGAAAATGAACTCTGCTACACCGTTCGCACGGCCTATTACCAATACCTGCAAACGCTCGATGCCGTTCGGATTCTCGACAATTCGCGCCGGGTATTGACCGAACTGGCCCGGCTGAACGAGAAATTAGTGAGCAACAACGTGGCAACAAAAGAGATACTTTCTTCGGCTCGTTACGAGCTCAGCAAACTGGACCGGCAGATGGCCGATGCTACCAAAAGCCGCGAATCGGCGCGGGCATACTTCAACTTCCTGCTCAACCGCGACCTTGTTGCTTCGGTCGAAGTCGACTCGGTACTGACCCGAATTCTACCGGAGCAAAAAGAAAATATGGTCGATCTACAGCAAACGGCGCTGCGCGGTCGGCAGGAGTTAGTACAGTTGGGCGGGTCGTTGCGGGCGGCTCAAACGGCGGTGAAGCTCAACGAAGCCAACGCTAACATCCCAAATCTGTACGTGGGTGGCAACGCAGGGTTTCAGGGATTTGGCTACACGTTTCAGAATCAGGCGTATGCCATAGCACAGATAGGGTTGCAGTGGGATTTGTTCCGGGGCTACGAGAAGCGCTCAAAAATTCAGCAGGCCCGTATCCAGACCAACGCGCTGCAAACCCGGATGCAGGAGCTACAGCAGCAGATTCAATTGCAGGTGTTGCAGGCGTATTATGACCTCAGCGCAGCCAATGAAAGTCTGGCCGCTACCCAAAGTGGTATTCAGAATGCCGATGCCTCGTTTCGGGTCATCGACAGCAAATACCGCAACGGACAGGCTCTGCTCATCGAATTTCTGCGCTATCAGAACGACCAGCTCACAGCCCAGTTACAGCACTCGCTGGCCCGCACCGACGTACTCATCAAACGGGCCGCCCTGGACCGGGCAGTAGCGGTGGAATGAATAATATCTTATCTACACGCCCCTCCCCCACTGCACACGTTCAAAACGAATTCCGTCAACCATTATCCATCATACGCTATGCATTATTCATTCTTCACTTCCCTCCTGCTGGCCGTTGCGCTATGGTCGTGCGGTAGCAGCAAAGCCGATGAGAAAACGGCTTCGACAACAACCGCCGACGAGGTGGTAATACCCGTCAGACTAGCTTCGGTCGGTACCGTAACGCGGGCCGAGCCGGTGGTAGCATCGGGCCTGGTGTCATCGTCAGAAGAAGCGCGACTGTCATTCAAGGTGGGTGGTATCATTAACCAAATGCTGGTCGATGAAGGGCAAACCGTACGTAAAGGACAACTGCTGGCCACGCTCGACCTGACTGAAATCAACGCGCAGGTGAGTCAGGCACAACTCGCCACCGAAAAAGCCGACCGTGACCTCAGCCGCGTCAAATCGCTCTACGCCGATACGGCCGCCACACTGGAACAGATGCAAAACGCTACGACGGGACAAAGCGTGGCAAAACAGAACCTGACCATCGCGCAGTTTAACCGCAGCTACGCCCAAATCCGGTCGTCGGTCAATGGTACCGTGACCCGCAAGGTTACGAATGCGGGTGAGTTTGTGGCTCCGGGCGCGTCGGTCTATTTTATTTCGGGTAACCGACCGGGCGACTGGGTCGTGCGGGTGGGCGTTTCGGATAAGGACTGGGCACGGCTTCGGGGCGGTAACCGGGCTACGGTTACGCTCGATGCGTATCCCGGCAAAACCTTCAACGGCACCATTTCAGAACTGGCACAGGCCGCCGACCCGGTTAATAAACTGTATGAGGTAGAGGTGAAACTGGCTTCGGCGAGTGTCAAACTCGCCCCCGGCCTCTTCGCGAAAGTGACGCTTGTGCCCGCCCAAAGCCGTAGCTATACTGTAGTGCCGGTGGAGGCCATCGTGGAAGGCAACGGTAAGGAGGGCTTCGTTTATGTGCTGGCCGATGATAGGAAATCCATCAAAAAACTACCCATCCAAATCGGCTTCCTGGATGGCGACAAAGTCCTACTGACGAACGCACCATCGGGTTTGACCAACGTGGTCACGGCGGGGTCGGCGTTTCTGACGGAAGAGTCGAAAGTAATTGTCAGATAAACTTTTAACACAGAGAACACAGAGGAAATGGAGGATTCACAGATTCACTCTGTAACCTCTGTGTTAAAAAAAGAAGGATTATGAACTTAGCTCAATTTTCCGTCAAAAACTGGCAGTTTATGCTGGTCCTGTTTCTGGGCGTGGCTGCGCTCGGTATCAACTCATTACTCAATATGCCGAGGGGCGAAGACCCTGAATTTACTGCCCCGCAGTTCGCCATTGTGGTGGTCTATCCCGGCACCGATGCCCGCGATATGGAAGAACTGGTGGTGGACCCCGCCGAAAAACGCTTTAATGAACTCGACAATATCGACCACGTCATCACCACCGTGGGCGACGGACTGGCCGTGTTCCGGGTGGAGTATGAGTACAGTGAGGACCCCGACGAGAAATACCAGGAAATCGTGCGCGAAGTGAACGCCCTCCGCGCCGAACTACCCGCCGATATTCTTGACATTAAAATCAACAAGTTTACGCCCTCAGACGTCAATATCGTGCAGGTGGCGTTGCAGTCAGAAGTTATGTCGGATAAGGAGTTGGGAAACTACGCCGACGACCTCAAAGAACAACTCGAAAAGGTAAAAAGCCTGAAAAACGTAGAAGACTGGGGCTACCCCGAAAGCACCGTACGGGTATCGCTGAATATCGAAAAGATGGCGCAGCAGGGTATTGCACTGAACCGGATTCTGGGCGCATTGCAGGCCGAAAATCGCAACATTCCGGGCGGCAGTGTACAGGTAGGAACACGAAAATTCAATGTCAAAACATCAGGCAAATACGAAACGCTGGACGAGATCAGGAATACAATTGTAGCAACGAATGGCCAGAAGACGATCTACCTCCGCGACGTAGCCGACGTATCGGAAAACCTCGAAGATGAAACCTACATTACCCGGCTAAATGGCCACCGCGCGGTGCTGGTAACGGCGAGTCAGAAGCTGGGCGAGAACATCCAGAAAGTAGGGGCACAGATCAACCCCATTATCGACAACTTCGCCAAGACCCTGCCACCATCCGTCAAACTGACCAAAAACTTCGATCAGGCTGCGAGCGTTGATTTCCGGCTGGGGCATTTCGTGCGGGATTTCGCCATTGCCATTCTGCTGGTGTCGCTCACACTGTTGCCGCTGGGGTTCCGGGCGGCCATTGTCGTTATGATCTCGATACCGCTCTCGCTGTCCATCGGCCTGACGCTGCTCGACTTGTTTGGGTTCAGTATCAACCAGTTGAGCATTGTCGGCCTGATTGTCGCGCTGGGTATTCTGGTCGATGACAGCATCGTGGTGGTCGAGAACATTGAGCGGTACATGCGCGACGGATTCTCGCGGAAAGAAGCGGCTATCCGGGCTACGAGTCAGATTACACTGGCCGTTATTGGCTGCACGACCACGCTCGTGCTGGCGTTTTTACCGCTGCTTTTCCTACCCGAAGGCTCCGGCGATTTCATCCGGTCGTTGCCGATGGCGGTGGTTACAACCGTGCTGGCATCGCTGGTAGTTTCGCTCACGATTGTACCGTTTCTGAGCAGCCGGATTTTGAAAGAGTCGCACAACCCGGAAGGCAACATCTTTCTGCGGGCGTTGAAAAAACTCATCAGCGGGTCGTACAGTAAATTGCTACACGTGGCCCTGGGTCGCCCGGGGGTGACGCTGCTCGTGGCGGGGGCTATTTTTGCGCTGGCAGTGTCGCAGGCGGGCCGGGCGGGATTTGGGTTATTTCCGGCTTCTGAAAAACCGCAGTTTCTCATCAACGTCGAAACGCCCGACGGCAGCAGCCTGAGCGAAACCAACCGGGTAGCCCGTTACGTGGAAGGTCAGTTGGCCAATGACCCGGAAATCCGGTACGTTACAACCAATGTAGGCAAGGGCAACCCGCGCATTTATTATAACGTGGTGCAGCAAAACGAAGCCGCTAATTTTGCGCAGTTTTTCGTGCAGTTAACCGACGTAGACCCCGCCAAAAAGCGAGCCATCATCGACCGGTACCGCGAGCGGCTTGCGCGGTATCCAAACGCCAAAATCGAGGTAAAAGATTTTGAGCAGGGACCAGCTATCGAAGCTCCCATTGCCATTCGAATTTTCGGCGACAACATGGACACCCTCCGGGCTGTAGCGGCCCGCGTGGAAGCCACGCTGAAAAAGACGCCCGGTGCCATTTACGTGAACAACCCGCTGGCCACCCGCAAAACGGACCTGCGCATCCGGGTCAACAAAGAAAAAGCCGGGCTGCTGGGCGTGTCCATCGCCGACATTAACCGCACCATTCGCATGGCCGTAGCGGGCCTGACCGTGGGTACTTTCAAAGAACCGAACGACGACCAGGAATACGCCATCAATGTCACATTACCCAAGGGCCGATATACCGACCAAACCGTGCTGAACAATCTGTATGTCAACACAGTGACCGGAGTTGCCGTACCGCTGCGGCAGGTGGCCGATGTGGAGTTTGAGACTGGCACAAATCTAATTAAGCACTACGACAAAGACCGATTTGTGAGCGTCACGGCCTTTGTCAAAACCGGCTATCTGGTCGATAACGTTTACACCGATTTGCTCCAGAAGTTAGACACAATGACGTTTCCGGCGGGCTTCCGCTACGTGGCGGCCGGCGAGTTGGAGAGTCGTTCCAAATCGCTGGGTGGGCTTGGGACGATTATCCTGATTACGGTTTTTGGCTTTCTGGCCGTACTCATTCTGGAGTTTGGTACCATCAAAAGCACCCTCATCGTGCTGTCTGTCATTCCGCTGGGCGTGATCGGAGCCATTGTCGCGCTGTTGCTAACGGGCAACCCGTTCTCGTTCGTGGCTGTCATCGGCTTGATCGCACTGATTGGTATCGAGGTCAAAAATTCGATTCTGCTCGTCGATTACACCAATCAGCTTCGCGCCGAAGGAATGCCGTTACTCGAAGCCATCGAACACGCGGGCGAAGTGCGGTTTGTACCCATTGTGCTGACTTCGCTCACAGCCATTGGCGGGCTGATGCCGCTGGCTCTGGAGGCCAACCCACTATACAGTCCGTTGGCCTGGGTATTAATTGGCGGCCTGATTTCCAGCACGTTACTGTCGCGTATTGTTACACCAGTGGTGTATAAACTGTTACCTCCAAACGTGGAAATAACGACGAAACAGGAAGATAAATTGGTTTTGGCGTAGAACCCCATAAGTACTACGATGTATATGCATGATATCCTGATTAACTACTGCACTCAATTTGTTTCACTCACAGAAATGGATCAGGAACTGATTCGGACTTCTTTTCATCCACTGGCGTTAAAGCGGAAGGAGTTCCTGTTATCAGAAGGCAAAGCCTGCGATTTTATCGCGTTCGTATACTCCGGCATTATTCGACATTATCACATTAAAGATGGAAACGAAATCACCTGCGATATTACGTTAGCTCCGTCGTTCATCACAGATTTTAAAAGTTTTACCCGGAAGGTCCCCTCAGCCTATAATTTTCAGGTTCTGAAAGATGCCCGATTGCTCGTCATTTCCAAAGAAGACCTGCTTCTGCTTTATCAGCGGAGCAAAGCTCTGGAAACCCTTGGCCGACTAATGGCCGAACAGGTAGCCCAGCGTACTATCGACATTGCAATGTCGCTGGCATCCGATACACCCAAAGAACGGATAGCTAACTTATTGCTTCAGCGGCCCGAATTATTCCAGCAGGTCCCGCAACGGTATCTGGCTACTTTAGTGGGCATTAGCCCGGAGTCACTGAGTCGAATAAATGCGAGAGAATTGAGAAAACCTTAACAATCATCAACGATTTGGCCAGGCCTGTGGTGGCAACTTTGTGCTGTAATTAAAACAAAAAGCACAATGAATAAAATCACGTTTATCCTTAGCCTATTGGCGGGCGCTACCGCTTTTTCGCAACAAAAGTCGTCTTTTTTTGACGAACAGATTATGGGCAAAACAAAAGCAGAATCACCCATCCAACTCAGTCTGGACGCGTATCCGTTCCTGTTTTTGGCCAATGGTGGGGGAGGTACGGCCTCTATCGAGTTTAGGCACTGGCAGGTTGGTATGGCCGGGTTCAGCGTGGTTCCTCCAGACTACATCGTCAACACGTTCTTTCGCCAGATCGACACTAAGACCGTAACAGTAAGGCGAAACAGCGGCCTGGAAGCCTTTGCCAACTATTACCTCCGCCCCGACCGTAAGGGAGTATATGCAGGTTTACTGGGTGGTCCCGAATGGTTCGTTATGAACAAAAGACAGACGGATCAACAAGAGACATTGATAAAGACATATATAGTACCCCGGTTAGGCATTCGGGTATTTCCAGTCAAAAAATACGTTTATGCTGATGCCAGTTTGGGCTGGAGTTTTAATCTCAGCGGCACAGAATCACGAACTATCGGCCAATCAGTTTACAGTGCTTCGGCTGGCGGATTCATCTATTTCCTCCAGATAGGTGCCCGGTTCAATTTGGCGAAACAGAGATGATTAAGCCAGTCAGTTACTCAGCAAAGACCCTATTTTTACTATGAATCAGTTCCTCAGAGATGGGGAAAACGAGAATTACGATACGGGTTGCAGGTGGCATGACCTAACACCAGAGAGATTTAAAGATCAGCAACTACACAACGATCATAGTGAAAATTATTCTTACTGCTTTGCTACTGATGGCTGGACTTGCAAGCGCCACACAAACACCTGCTCAAACCAAAGCCGATGCCATACTGGGCGAGTGGGTGTCACCCAAAAAAGATGCACGTATCCAGATCTACAAACAGAGTAACACCTACGCGGGTAAAGTTCTATGGGGCACGGGGAGCGACCCCAGAGACAGTAAGAACCCAGATCCCAGCCTCCGGAATCGCGACCTGATTGGGCTAACGATTCTCAAAAGTTTCATTTTCGATGGCGACGATACCTGGGTCAATGGCACTATTTATGACCCCAGAGAAGGCAAAACGTATTCGTGTAAACTATCGCTCAAATCACCTGACCAGTTAAGCCTGCGTGGTTACGTCGGCGTGTCGCTCTTCGGAAGAACCGAACTCTGGACGCGGGTTAAAGTAAACTAATGACTGGATTTGTCCTGAAGATGGACCGACCGCCTGTTCCAAAAAAAAATACTCCAGGTGGAGTATTTTTTTTGTTTGGGCTATCTCTCATTAACTTGTAAACCACTGTGCTGGGCTACCGGCAACAGGAACTTAGCTGGCTGCTACTTTACAGGGAAGGCGTGTTGACATGATGTGGATAGAAGTCGGAATGCCTGATTTTTTCGTTGAACAAGATGCCCGATTTGGTAAATGTTTGACGTGGATAGTTAGTGGTCTTTGATCCGATCGAATTGATACAACAAAGCTACATCCTGACCGGAGCCTTGTCAACTGAGGAAAAACGCAGGTTGGCCCATTTATTTCGGATGTTTACTCGATGTTTTTTGTATGAATGCGCCCGGAAACTACACAAAATCAATGATTACGGCCACGCCCGCCGATTTGGCCAGCGAACAGGCTTTACACTACAGGAAAACCATTCAGCGATTCCCGGACGAAGCTATCTACGTCTACTCGTTCAAACAAAACCAGATGCTATATGCCGATGGCTGGCAGGAGATTCTCGGATATCGGGACGATGAAATAGACATGCTGACAATAGTCAGCATCACCTCTCCCGAATACGCCCCCTTTTCGAACGAACTGAATGACAAAGCCCTGAAATTCATTCTGAAGAAAACAGAACAACTCGAACAGTACAGCTTTATGATCGAGTTGAAAAAAATCCATAAAGACGGCACTCCCCTACCAATTATCGTTAAGGTGGGCGTGTTTGGTTCGGAACGTGGGCAAGTCACCGAAATTATAGGCCGCAATCAGGTCAACCACAGTATCAGCTTAGGAAAAGTTATGCGTTATGCCGCATACGGACCCGACAAGGCAGAATTTGAAGAAGAACTAAATAAAGAGTTGTTCCGGCACTACGCCATTTCAGACAAGGAGAAAGAAGCACTGGCACTGGTAGCACAGGGCTACACTTTCAAACAAATTGCCCATCATTATAGTGTGTCACAGTCGGCCATTGAAAAACGGATACTGCCGCTCTATAAACGGTTTAGCGTGAAGAGCCTTACTCACCTGATTACGTTTGCGTTTGAGAACCGCATTCTGCCCTAAGCACCCCATT
>JACMPG010000006.1 GCA_014377625.1 Spirosoma sp. | reverse complement strand
TAGTAATTGTAGTTGTTGGGATACGCAAAGAAGTAATCTTCGAGCGTAAACACATAAGCCGTGGATACGTGTGGCTTAGGCAGAAACAGCCGCTCTGGCTTACGACCCACAAACAGGTGGTTATCATCAAAACCAAGATTCTTGCCCTGCTTGTAACGCAGGTTGGTATTGGTTTCGCGGTAGCCCACAATCTTGGCCGGCTTCTGCACCCGAATCATGCCGTGATCCGTCGTGACGATGAGCCGCCCGCCACTATCGGCCACCTTGCGTACAAATTCCAGCAGGGGCGAGTGCAGAAACCACGACCGCGTGATGCTGCGGTAAGCCGACTCGTCGGGAGCCAGTTCTTTAATCATGGCCATATCGGTGCGGGCGTGGCTGAGCATATCCACAAAGTTGTAGACCACTACGTTCAACTGATTCTGCATCAGGTTACTGAAGTTATCGACCAGCGATTTGCCCTGATTCACGTTCAGGATTTTGTGGTACGACATTTTGACATCGACCCGGCTTTGGGTAAGCTGCCGACGCAGGAACTCTTCTTCGTGGGTATTCAGCCCCTCGTCTTCGTTGTTATCGTCATTGACCCACAGATCGGGGTGTTTGCGTTCCATTTCGCTGGGCATCATACCGGAGAAAATGGCGTTCCGCGCAAAGCTGGTGGTCGTGGGCAGAATGGAGTAATACGACGACTCTTCCTCGACCGTAAAGTACTCCATCAGCAGCGGTTCCAGCACTTTCCACTGATCGTAGCGCAGGTTATCGACCAGCAAAAAGAACAATGGCGACTCGTTGCTGCTCTGGTTCACGAGCGGAAACACCTTCTTGCGCATCAACTGGTGCGACATGATGGGGGCGTCCATTTTAGGATCGTTGAGCCAGTCTTCGTAATTGTCGATCACGAATTTGCAGAAGGTAGCATTGGCTTCACTTTTCTGCATGGTCATCACCTCGCCCATACTCTTGTCCTGCGAGGCATCGAGTTCCAGCTCCCAGTAAATGAGTTTTTTGTACACGTCCGCCCACTCGGCGTGGTCCATACGGTCGTTGTACTGCATCATGATGTTCCGGAAATCCTGCTGATAACCGATATTGGTTCGTTCGGTCACGAGCCGCTTATTATCCAGAATTTTTTTGACCGACAGCAGAATCTGATTGGGGTTGAGCGGTTTGATGAGGTAGTCGGCAATTTTGGAGCCGATAGCCTCTTCCATGATGTGTTCCTCTTCGCTCTTGGTAATCATCACCACGGGCAGGTTGGGCCGCGTTTGTTTAATCTGCGCAAGGGTTTCCAGGCCGGTCATGCCGGGCATCATTTCATCTAAGAAAACAACGTCGTAATTGTGCTGGTCAACGGCATCGAGGGCGTCGGCTCCGCTGTTTACGGGCGTAACGTCGTATCCTTTATTTTTCAGAAACAGGATGTGGGGTTTGAGGAGATCAATCTCGTCGTCGGCCCAGAGTATTGAATACGTTTGCATAGTTCTGTAAGAGAAGGCGGCAGGGTATTGTCGCCGTATATAGTTAAACGGCAAACGCCCGGTTGTGTTCGGGTGGTTCGATTTAGGCGGAGTCAGTCGGGTATTTAAGAAGAATTAACAGCCCGGAGGTGCCCCGGCTATCTCGCTGAGAGAGCCTGAAATCGCCATTTTTCGACTATCACGGCCAATTTTACGTTAATTTTATGGTCAACATCCGCTTCGTTCGTTTCGGCGAATTCTGTCCCCGCACTAACCCATGAAGAAACCGTTCATACTGACTCCACTCCTGCTACTGATAGCTACGTGGTTGTACAATCCGGCTCCGGCCATCCCGCTCCCATCGTCCGTTGTACCTGCCGACTCGATTGGCATCGAAAAAAAAGATGGGAAACGCTACATTCTGCATCGGGTCGATGAAGGGCAAACGCTGTATGCCGTGGCCCGGCGGTATGGCCGGTCGGTAGCGGAGATCAGGACAGCTAATCCTGACATGACCGACGCACTGCGCTACGCCCAGGTGATTCGGGTGCCGATACCCGACGAGTCGCTGAGCCGAAAAGAAGCCAAAAAGCTCGACAGGGCCATTCGCGAAGACGAGAAGATGAAGAAGCGCGAAGCCCAAACCAATACCCAACCTAACCCAACTGTAGGGGGTGAGGCCATCCGACCACCCGCCCCCGACGTTAAACCCGGTAAGCCCGCGCCGGTCCTGAAAAAAGAAAAAGACGCCGGTGATCCGACAAAAGCGGGTATTCATGTCGTGGCACCGGGGCAAACGCTGTATAGTCTGGCCGTTCGCTACGGCGTGTCTCAGGAGGATCTGCGCAAATGGAATGGGCTGAGCAGCAATAACATCCTGATCGGTCAGGCTCTGATTGTATCTGAACGGGCCAGCCAGGACCGCGAACCCAGCGCCCCAGTATCAGTCTCTACGCCCGATGCAGCCAGCCCGAAGGCAACCCGCCCCACCGAGCGTACCAAACCAGAAACGCCACCGGTACGACCATCTGACCGCACCGGCGTGCCGGACCGCACCGAACCTGACACACCAGCCCCTAAAACGGATAGCCCAGCCACGACCAGCCGGACCACAGAGTTGCCCAAACCCGTAACCCCCGAACGTACCGAACCTGCCATACCACTCCCCTCGCCCGGCAATGACGCCCCCATGCCCACGCGCGGACGCCGGCAGTCGAGCAGTGGCGTGGCTGAGATGATCGAGAACGACAATTCAGGAAAGTATTTAGCCATGCACCGCACCGCACCCATCGGTACGCTGGTGCAGGTCAGAAATCTGTTCAATAACCAGAGCATGTGGGTAAAAGTGGTGGGGCGTTTACCCGACACAGGCGTGAATGACAAGATTCTGATCAAACTTTCGGAGCAGGCCTTCGCGAAACTTTCGCCCCAGGACAAGCGTTTTCGGGCTGAGGTCAGTTATATGGCCCGGTAAGGAATACCCGATACTATACAGCGTTATGAGTGAGACAAAGGAGGATCGGATTGCCCGGCGGCACCGCGAGCGCGACGAGCAGATGAAGGGTTCGGCGGGCTACCAGACGTTCAATGTTATGTTCATACTGGCGTATCCGTTCATCGCTGTCTTTACCTTCATCATGTCGGCATTGCTGTCTATTTTTTCGGGTATTTCCCGCGCTGCGGCCTGGATAGTCAGTGGCGGAAAAAGCAAATGACGACCAACGACGATCTAAAGGAGTTTCTGAATGCGAAGGCCGATTTTTATAATCGGCCTTCGTTTATTGAGCGTGATCCTGTCAGCATTCCGCACCGGTTTAGCCGCAGGCAGGACATCGAAATTATGGGATTCTGGGCCGCGGTGCTGGCGTGGGGGCAACGGCCCGTTATTCTCAAAAAAGCCAATGAGCTGATCGAGTTGATGGATGGCAGTCCCTACGATTTTGTCCGTAACCACCATGACAGCGACCTCAAGCGGTTTCTGGCCTTTAAGCACCGCACCTTCAACGCCACTGACGCACTGTATTTTCTCTATTTCTTCCGGCAGTATTTTCAGCAACATGATTCGCTGGAAGATGCGTTTCTGATCGTTCCCGGAATAAACGCCGGGGTAGGTTATGAACACACGAAACGGGGGTACAAGCCGGAATCCAACCCGGTGAATACCGTCGAATCCAACCTCATTGCCTTCCATGACCGCTTTTGCTGCGACCCGTTTTTCCCGGCCCGGACGCGCAAACACGTTGCTACGCCCGCCCGAAACTCATCGTGCAAACGGCTGCTGATGTTTCTGCGCTGGATGGTCCGGCAAGATAACAATGGCGTTGATTTTGGTCTCTGGACTAAACTACAGCCCAGTCAGCTGGTGATTCCGATTGATGTCCACGTCAACCGTGTGGCCCGGTCGCTGGGGATGCTGAACCGGCCCCAGACGGATTGGAAAGCCGCGCTTGAACTGACCGAAACACTCCGGCAATTTGATCCAACCGATCCGGTACGCTACGATTTCGCGCTGTTCGGGCTGGGCGTAGAGGGCGAAATGTGAACTAACGAATGACTGTTTGAGGGGGCATTTTCCCTTTCAGAATGCCGTCTTTAAGTAACTGCTTCACTACTATACGGGGCGGAATCACCCCGGCTACACTACCGGAAAGTTGCGCCTTCCAGAACGGTTGACCCGTGGCTCCTGATTTCATCTCGGCGAGATACCGGGAGGGCGTACTGGTGTTGTGTGCAACGCCCCCAATGTTATTGTAGCTAACAACACCTTCCTGATCCAGTCGGATGATTAGCATTACGTCGCTTTTACAATACGTCAACTCTGCATTCACTAAACTGTCGGGGTTAAACGAGAGGGGCGTTATACCAACGACGCATACTTCGTACTCTTTCGGAAAGACGTTGAGATACCGTTGCTCGTAACCACGAGGAGGATCATACATTTTAGTGACAACCAAAATTCGTTTGAACTCAGGCACTGCACCAGGTTTCACGCTTGAGCGAATTGACACGCACCCCGTTAAAAGGCCGATTAACACGAAAAAGAGCAGGGTTCTCATGGCTATATTGCGGTATAGTTTTAGTGTAAATCTACAACGGATTGATCATCTGTTGGTTGTTGAAAATGATTAGAACTAACCAATTATGAAGGTAACATCAACGCTAGGCCTTTGGCTGATGCTGGTTGGGCTGGTGCTGCTCGACGGCTGCAAAGGCAGTCAGGAGCCGGACCCAACGCCAGCCCCCACTACGCTGGCTACGCTATACGCCCAAACCCTGACCGATGGGCTCCAGAACCGTGACATTGGCTACGGCTTCGTGATCTACGAAAACGAGACGATGGTGGCCTCGGGGTCAGGCGGGCTCAAGTCGAGGCTGGTTGATCGGGAGGGGCAGCAGCCGTACACCATCGACACCAAAATGCACATTGCCAGCATGAGCAAGACCATTGCGGCTATGGCCTTTGCGCAGGTGGCGGCTCAGAAAGGCATCCGCACGACAGACCGCATTGCGCCATACCTGCCGCCGGCCTGGGTTAAGGGGCCAAACATCGACCAGATTACATTCCGCGACCTGCTTACCCACCGCTCCGGTATCACTGGCCTGAGCAATAATTGCCAGAATGGAGCCTATTCAGAGAATATTTACGCGGGTCTGCAACGGCTGATCGAGAAAGGCGTAGTAGCGGCCAACCGGGGTCAGTACTGCTATCAGAATGCCAATTTCGGTTTCTTTCGGGTGCTGATTCCGGCTCTAACGGGCTATGCATTCACGGGCAACCAGCAAACCGACGATCAACAAACGCAACAACGGTACCTGACCTACGTGCAGGAAAATATCTTTGCCAAAGTGGGGCTGACCGGCATCGTTCCAACGTATCCCACGGGTAGCCCTACTTATACGTACGACTATCCATATTCGGGCGTGGCGGGCTGGAATCCAGGGTCGTTCTTCACGGTTTTGGGGGCATATGGCTGGTACTTAAGTCCACGCGAGGCCGGTAAATTCTACGCTACGGTACTGTCATCGGGCAACCAGGCCGTGTTGCCAACGGCGTATAAAGACTCTCTGCTGACCAATAACCTCGGTGTATTTCGCCTATCGACCAGTCTGGGCAGCGTAGCCTACCACGATGGCTGGTGGTACCGCGACGATACTAAACCATATCAGGGGCTGCGGACTATCTGGATGAAACTACCCGATAACCTGACCGTAGTGTTGTTTACAAATGCGCTGGATGACAAGACGAAGCTATTTCCGAGCGTGGATGGCACCGACATCGTTACCTTCTCGTTCCGGGCGTACAGCAAGGCAAAGCAACTGAAAGGCGGTAGGTCAGCTCCCGTAACCCTGTATATCGAACATCCCGAACCGCATTGATTGTAGTCCAGAACGGGTCGATTTGGTATATTGCCCCACAAACCCTGGTCATATGCTTCGACTCTTCTTTGCTCTTGCAAGCCTGTTCATTACCTTTTCTGCCACCGCCCAGCCCGCCCGAACCCGACAGCCCGTCGAGATTATCCGCGACCGATGGGGTATCAATCACATCTACGCCAAAAACGAACACGACCTGTTTTTTGCGCAGGGCTACGCAGCCGCACAGGACCGCCTGTTTCAGTTCGAAATCTGGCGCAGGCAGGCCACCGGCACCGTAGCCGAACTGCTTGGTCCGCAGGAAATAAAGCGCGACATGGGTACGCGGCTGTTCAAATTTCGGGGTGATCTGAATCTGGAACTGAAGCACTATCATCCACGAGGGCCGCAAATTGTGGGCGCTTTTGTGGAGGGGATCAACGCGTACATCACCGAGATTCTGAAAACGCCCGAAAAGCTGCCGTTCGAGTTTCGGGTGCTGGATACCAAACCGGGCCTGTGGACGCCCGATGTGGTCATTAGCCGCCATCAGGGGCTGCTGGGCAACGTCCGCGAGGAGCTGGATTACGGGCGGCTGGTGCAGCTTCTTGGTCCCGATAAAGTCCGAGAACTCAACTGGTTTCATCCGAAAACGAAAGATTCCGAGCCCGACCTGACCCTGCATGTGGATGGTGAAGCCCTGTTTCTGCCAATTCTGGGTATTTACGAAGCATTCCGGCTCCCCATAAAGTATCCGGGCGGCAACGTCGGTCCTGACAAGGTAGCGCAAACAACCAGCGAAACCAATGACTTCTTTGACGTTGAAAAGCAATACGTCGGCTCCAACAACTGGGCCATTGCGGGCAACAAATCCGCCAGTAATTACCCCATGCTGGCCAACGACCCGCACCGCGCCGTCACGACGCCCTCGCTCCGCTATTGGGTGCATCTGAACGCGCCGGGCTGGAACGTCATCGGCGCGGGCGAGCCAACGCTGCCGGGCATTTCCATCGGCCATAATGACCACGGCGCGTGGGGCCTGACCGTGTTCGAGACCGACAACGAGGATTTGCTGGTGTATGACCTCAACCCTAAAAATCGGAATCTGTATCGTTACAAAAATCAATGGGTGCCGATGAAAACGCGCACCGAAAGCATCCCGGTCAAAGACGGCAAACCCGTAACGGCCCGGCTGCAATACACGCGGCACGGGCCAGTGGTATTCGTGGATTCGATACGTAACAAAGCGTATGCAGTGCGGGCGGGCTGGATGGATCGGGGCTGTGCACCGTATTTAGCAAGTTTACGGATGAATCAGGCCAAAAACTGGGCTGAGTTTCGGCAGGCGTGTGCGTACAGCCGGCTGCCGGGCGAGAATATGGTATGGAGTGACAAAACCGGCACCATCGGCTGGCAGGCAGTGGGGCTCTCGCCCATTCGGAAGAATTTTTCGGGGCTGGTACCCGTGCCGGGCGATGGGCGATATAACTGGAGTGGCTACCTGCCCATTCAGCAACTACCACATTCGCTCAATCCCAAAGACGGTTTCATTGCTACGGCCAACAACAACCTGACGCCCCCCAACTTCCCCCACCGCGATGCTATTGGCTGGACCTGGGCGGGGCCAAGTCGGGCGCAGCGTATTGAAGAGGTACTGACCGACGGTACACGTAAAAATCTGGTTGACTTCATGGCATTACAGGCCGATTATCTCTCCATTCCGGCCCGGACGCTCGTACCCCTGCTGCAAAATCTGGCCTCGCCCGACAACAAAACGGAACAGGCCCTGAGCTACCTGCGCAAGTGGGATTTTCAGCTCCGTCCTGAATCGGTAGCGGCCAGTATCTACGTAGCGTGGGAAGGGCAGTTGAAAGCTGAAGCTGCCAGCCGCGCCATTCCCGACGTAGCCCGGCCCTACATGCGTTCGCTACCGTCCAAGCGGGTTATTGACTGGCTCGTAACACCCGGCCCGGCCCTGTTTTCGGGCAATACTGTGGCCGCCCGCGACAGTATGCTGCTCACCTGCCTCGACCGCGCCGTAGCCGAACTCACCGAACGGCTTGGCAACAACCCCGACGACTGGAACTACGGGCAGCGCAAAAACAAGCACATCACCATCAAACACCCGCTCAGCAACGTAGTGGACAAAGCCACGCAACAGCGCATCGACCTCGGCCCGGCAATCCGGGGCGGCTACGGCGAAACGGTCAACGCCACAAGCAACACCCTGAATCAAACCCACGGCGCGTCGTTCCGTATTCTGGTCGATACCGAGGACTGGGATAAAACCCTCGGCATCAACACCCCCGGCCAATCCGGCAACCCCGACAGCCCCCACTACGCCGACTTGTTCCCTATCTGGACCGAAAACGGCTATTTCCCCGTGTTCTTCTCAAAAGAAAAAGTAAAAAGCGTCGCAGAGAGCACAACGCTTTTGAAGTAATAGGTTGACGTAGCCCGGACCGGTACGTCGGCGCGACTCTTGTCCGGGCTACACCGTTACTTCAGCGAGCTTAGCTGGCGGATCATGACGTTGGGAACGCTCAGGAAGCCGTCGTATATGATCTTACGGTGGTTGGCTCCTACAAATACCACTACTCGTTTGGCACCGGTTTTGCGCGCCCGTTCGGCTACGTTACGTACCATGTCGGTGTTGCGGTTTTGCCACTGCGTCAGCATGGCGTTGACGTTAGTTTCGGGGAAGCCGGCGGTGCCAAACAGCCGCCGGGCACCGTAGAAATTGATGATGTTCAGGTACTCATCGCCTTCGGGCGAATTGTAAAACTCGGTTCCCCGGCCCTCTTTTTCGGCCACGCGGCTGGCTTTTTGCAGGTCGTTCTGGTATTTCATCAAGGCCTTATACTTCAGGGCATCTGCCGAGGTGCTGTCTAAACCAGCTTCCCACTTCCTGAACAGCGAGTCGGCACCGTCCCAGGCGGCTTGCCAGTTGAGGTCGTGCCGCTGGCTATCCATTGCGCCCATCTGGTCAATATGGAGTTTGTCCATGAGCGGAAAGGCAATGTTATGGTATTCGTTGGTGCGGGCAGTATAAATGGAATCGGGTTCGCCCAGAATGGCTTTGTAGGCGGCTATTTCTTCCCGGCCAAAATTTGGGCGGGCTTTGTCGAGCCGGTACAACTGGTAGCGGGCATTGGCATTGTCGTGTTTGAGGTACAGGGCCCGCGCC
>JACMPG010000095.1 GCA_014377625.1 Spirosoma sp. | reverse complement strand
TAGAAGAACTTTGGGGAAACTAACCAAAACGACTACGCCCCATGATACGTCCTTTTTTACAGTTTCGCTGGCTCATTCTGGAAATGGCCGGATTGTGTTGTTTGCTATTGTCGGGCAGCTTAATGAGTTGCACCAGTTCTAAATTTGGCAATGCCTCTGCTGATGCCATAAGTGATGATTTCAAGGGGCCTTCCTACGACGACTTTCCGGCTAAACTCCTGTTTGGTCTTAACGTGTGCATTTTCGGAATGGCTGGTACGGGTAAACATGCGTCTACGAGTACGCTGTCTGCTCCTGCTAACCTATTGGTCTCGGCCACTGGTTTGCCCGGCCCTATGACTCCTAACGCGCAGGATTCGTTTTTAGACCATGTCACGTACCTGTATGGCGTTCAGCTCATCGGTAAGGGCGGTAAGTATTTCGACGGTTTTGGCACGAGTACCTCCCGTCGAACTTACCTCGAACCACTGGCCTACGCGTTGTATAATTACGATTTGCCTAATAACAAAGGGCGGCTCTTTGGCGGGCCGGGTGTTTTTGCCGCGTATGGACTATGGGGAAAAATAAAGTACAGCGACCCAAGGGGCAGTGAATCGTATCCGGCCTTCGACAAAACGGCGGGCTACAAACGCTTCGACGCAGGGCTGGGCTTTATGGTTGGCTATCAGCTACCACAGGAAATCCGCCTGAGTATTACCCGTGAGTGGGGCCTGGTTAACATTGAGCCGGGTGGTGGATCAGACAAAACGTTCAGCCGTGCCTGGAGCCTGAACGTGGCTTATCCGCTCCAGAAAATCACTGACCTATTCAGAAAGAAATAATCCACAACACCATGAATGCTAAAACTACGATTGCTCTGTTATCCGTCCTGACACTCCTGTTTTCGCCGGGCTGGGCGCAGGTGCTGACTAATCGCACCGTCGTTAAATTTAACCTGTCGGGCGTGGTGATTCAGAGTTATACCGCGCAGGTAGAACGCGTTTTAAGTCGGCACAGCTCCATCACCTTGTCGGGTAGCTACACACCCAGTAATACGCCATTGCCGTTTAAACAGGCGTTACTGAACCAGTATGGCGACAATCAGGATGCAGTACGGGCCATTGAAACGACCGTTTTCAGCAAGCGCATCGGTACGCTCGAATACCGGTTTTATCCGGCGGGACACGCGCCATCGGGCTGGTATGTTGCGCCCTTTGTACGGTATGCCAGCATGGATATCAGTAACGACTACACCTACACACCCAGCGACGGAATTCTGCACCGCGCCCACCTCGACGCCAGTTTCAACGCGGGCGGGGCCGGGGTACTGCTGGGCTACCAGTTTCTGTTGGGCAAACATGTTGGGCTGGATTTGTGGCTGCTCGGCCCGTTTTACGGCCAGAACGTAAAGGCTGTTTTCGTGGGTAAAGACCCTCTCTGGCCCAGCCTGAAACCCGCCGACATTGTGAAACTGAAACAGGACATCGACAATACCCAACTGCCGCTTTACTCGGTATCGTCAACCCTGGCATTGCCCGTTATTACGGCGAACCTGACCGGGCCCTATTATGGCGTTCGGGCATTGGGACTGGCTTTTGCGTATAGCTTCTGAACGGGTTGCAGTATACGACAGGCACTATATGCGAAGGCAATGGCTAACTGTTAAAGGGCTTTCCAGGTCAGAATCCAGCCCGCTTTCACCTGCGCAACATCGGGAATTTTTATGCCGATGCGACCCGTCGAGGCATCGACGGCGGCCAAAGCCAGCGGGTATGTTCGTTTGTCGGATACCGAATATAACCTGTCGGCCCGGAGGTAGACCTTGTTGGTTTTTTTGTCAATGTCCTCGACTACTGCATACAGGATGTCATTTTCTTCGACTTCGGTAGCTTCGGCTATGCCGCTGCGGGTCAGGTGGAACGTCCAGACCTGTCCTTTTACCAAACCCGTCAGGTTGGTCAGGCGGGCTTTGATCCCCCCTCTAAATACGTCGGCAGCATTGGGCAGTGGTAGTTCGTCGTTTGCGCTGTTGGTGGGTACATCGGCACGGGCTGCACTCATGGCCATTTTGGTTGCCTGCTCCATTACCATTTCTGGCAGCAGCATCTCGTCGTCGGTGGTGGTGGCATTTGGTACCTGTGCTGCGCAGAGGTAGGCCATCATCCGCTCAGGAATGATGGATTCGTACGCCTGATAGTTGGAAAACAACTCCTTAAATGCCAAAATGCGGTAGAGGTATTTACCCGTTTCGGCGTTGAGCCGGAGGTAGTAATAATCACGTTGTTGCTGCCGCCGAATGTTACTCAGCAGCGCGCCGATGCCGTTATTATAAGCTGCTGCGGCCAGCGTCCACGACCCCAGCCGGTTGTGCAGATACCGCAGGTACCGGCAGGCCGCGTTGGTGGATTTGATAAGATTGGTACGTTCGTCTACCCGCCCGTCAATATGCAAACCCAGTTCGCGGGCCGTAGCGGGCATAAACTGCCAGTAGCCCACAGCCCCCCTCGGCGATACAGCCATGCCCGTCAGTGCGCTCTCTACTAAGGGTAGATATTTGAAATCAAGCGGAATGCGGTGGCGCGTCAGAATTGGCTCAATAATCGGAAAGAATCGGGTGGCCCGCTGCCGTATCTGGTACAGGGCCTGATTCTGACCCGTGTTACGTACCAGAGCCGATACCAGCCGACGCGCTATGGCTTCTTCATGGATGGGTACAGACTCGCCACAGAAGTAGACGGGCGGTAACGAACCCCGCAAACCCGGACCAAAATTTGGCAAAAACGAAAGTTCGTCCTGCGTCGTGATAGAAATAGTGGGTGGGCCGGTCCAGTGGTGTATAGGAACAACGGTGCTTACTGCAGCCAGACTGGTTGCCAGCAACAAAGAGACAGACAGATTCATGAAACGGTAGGTATAGATCTTCTCAATGTACGTTGAGACTGAAAATATATTCTAGTGTAACACTATACATATAGGATACATAGCTTATTTTAATATAGTAATAAAAACAATGCCATCCCGTATGAGATGGCATCGAAAAGAGAAAAGGCCAGATTGTTTAAATCCAGTCCCAGAAATGAAGCGGACGAACGCCCTGTCCCTTTTTCCATTTGAGCAGGCGGGGTCGGCGGAAGCGCAGAACGGTCAGTCCCATCATTAGTTTTTTAATGGGCAGTTGATTATCTTGTTCTTCCAGATCACTATCCGGCACAGTTTTCGTAGCGGCCGCCTGCGCAATGAGCTGCTGCGTATCGGAGGGTGTCTGGGTAAGCACCCGATTGGAACGCGGTCCCCATGTAGGGTCGGTGTACCCTTCGTCAACCAGTTCAATAGTTGGCGAGTCTTTGATTTTCTTTGGTGTGGCCAGTGGCTTGTTCCAGTTGGGTAGCGGGCGGGTCAGTTCAGCAATGGTAGAGCCGCGCAGCAGCAGCGCGTACTGACGTGGGTTGGTAAGTAGTTCCTTATACGCCAGAATTCGAAACAGGTAGTGGCTCGTTTCGCGGTGCAGCCGCAGCCGGTAGTAATTGGCATGGCCCTGCCGCTCCATCTGGTTCTGTACGTGGTTGATACCGCCATTATAGGCAGCAGCTACCAGCGTCCATGATTTGAGTTCGGCATACAGCTGGTGCAGGTGACGACAGGCGGCAATCGTCGATTTCTCCAGATCATAGCGCTCGTCAACGTCGCTGTTTACTGTCAGGCCCATGCTCCGGGCGGTACCGGGCATGAACTGCCAGTAGCCAGCCGCCCCTTTTGGCGATACAGCCTGCCCAACCAGTTCGCTCTCAGCGAGGGGCATAAATCGAAAATCGCGCGGGATTCTATATTTGCGCAGAATAGGGTCAATAACCTGAAAAAATGTTGATGCCCGCTTACGCATATCGAACAAATCCTGCGGATGGGCACCGTATGTGCGGAGGGTCTGCAGCCACCGGCTTGACACCCGCGGGTTGTCGATTGGTACCTCTTCACCACAAAAATAAACGGGGAAGATACGTTTGGTCGAGTCAACGACTAAGAGTTCGGGACTATTCAGGCCACTCGTGACCAGCGTAGTCCGGCTCGTATCGGCCCCTGTTTTGAGGGCTGCCATGAGCAGTGATAAGCCAACTTCCTTTATCAAAATATTGGTATTTGCTGTAGTACTGTAGGACGGAAAACCCGGTGATGTCACGCTGATTTTCGCTCTTAATATATACGAAGGTATAAAGAGATACTCAGCTTTTCAAGTCTCGCTCTAAGAATTATCCAACGGTACTGTAAGAATTAGGACTTTACTAACTAAAAACCCCGGCTACGAGCGCTAATTGGGCATAATTGTACTTGCCGGCGAAATAATCGAACAGGACTTTTGCCCGTCCGTCGGGCATGCCCACAGTGGCTAAACCCCGCTCAATATCGGCGCGTTCGGTAGGCGTAACCAACTCGTTCATCAGCGTCTCCAGATCAATATCATACCCGCCCTTTGCTAGTTGAACCAGATGACTTATAATAGATGCAGGGGTCAGTTGCCGCTCAGCCGCAATTTCGTCCAGACTCATGCCCCGGTTAAACAAATCGAGGGTCAGTAGCTGCGTCGAACCTTTGGGCTTGCTGCCCGCTTCGGCCTTGCCGCGCACGTAATTAGTTATGGCTTCCAGAAATTGTTTGCCAAATAACTGGAGCTTGCGCTCGCCCACGCCACTTACGTTACGCAGGGCGTCGGGCGTGGTGGGTTTTTGCCGGGCCATATCTTCCAGCGTGGTGTCGGTAAAGACCACGTAGGCCGGTACGTTCTGCTCGTCGGCGAGTTGTTTGCGCAGGACCCGCAACTGCTCGAAGAGTTCGTCGCGGGTGGCTTCGGTTTTGGTGCGCGTTTTCTCGACCACCGGCTTCGGCGCATCGTCGGGCCGGACGAGGTCAATTTTCCGGTTGCCATATAGTACCTGCTCGGCCAGAATACCCCGGCGCAGCGCGTAATGATTATCGTATGCAATCTCGATCACGCCGATGTTAATCAACTGGTGTAGGTAACTCCGCCACTCGTCAAAGCGTAAATCACGGCCTGCGCCATAGGTCTTGACCTGGTCGTAGCCGCCCTGCATAACGGCCTGACTCCGTGACCCGCGCAGAATGTCGATGAGCAGGTTTATGGGTACGCGCTCGCCGGTGCGGATGATAGCCGAGAGGGCTTTCTTCGCCAGAACGGTACCGTCGATGGTGATGCGCGGGTCGCGGCAAACGTCGCAGTTGCCGCAGGGGTCGGGCAGTTCTTCCGAAAAGTAGGAGAGCAGAATCTGACGGCGGCAGGTATGGGCATCGGCGTATTGCTGCATCCGTTCCAGCTTGGCCAGTTGCAGGTCGAGGTTGGCCGGCCGGTTCTCGTTCAGCATATCCTTGTACGTGGCTACATCGGCAAAGCTGTAAAACAGGACCGTTTGAGCCGCTGCCCCGTCGCGCCCGGCCCGCCCAATTTCCTGGTAAAAACCCTCGATATTCTTGGGCATGTTGTAGTGAATGACCCATCGCACGTTGCTCTTGTCGATGCCCATTCCGAAGGCAATGGTGGCGCAGATGATTTTTACGTCGTCGCGCAGGAACGCATCCTGCGTGCGGCTCCGGTCGGTGGGGTCCATACCCGCATGGTAAAAAGCGGCTCCAAATCCTTTCTCCTGCAACTTGGCTGACAGCGACTCGCACGATTTACGGCTCAGGCAGTAGATAATGCCCGACGTATTGGGTTTCTGCTGCAATAGCCGTACGATCTGCTGAATGCGGTTCTGACCGGGCAGCACCTGCAAACTCAGGTTGGTACGGTTAAACGACGCCACAAACACCGCCGGATCGGTCATGCCGAGTCGCTGGGAAATGTCATGGCGCGTGAGTTTGTCGGCAGTAGCGGTCAGGGCAATGGTTGGTACGTCGGGAAACTGTTCTTTCAGGACGTTGAGCCGGGTGTATTCGGGTCGGAAGTCATGACCCCACGACGAAATGCAGTGCGCTTCGTCGATGGCAAACAGCGATACCGTTACGCGCCGGAGAAACTGAAAAAAGGACTCGGTGAGGAGCTTTTCGGGCGAGACGTACAGCAGTTTGAGTTTGCCCGTCAGGCACTGTTCTTCAATGTCGCGCTGTTCCCGGCTGGACTGCGTACTGTTGTAAAAAGCCGCCGGAATACCGTTCAGCAGCAACGCGCCGACCTGATCTTTCATCAGCGCAATCAGGGGCGACACTACCACCGTAATACCGGGCAGCATGAGGGCCGGAATCTGGAAACAAACCGATTTTCCGCCCCCCGTTGGCATCAGCACGAGCGTATCGCGCCCGCCTACGATAGACCGGATAATGTCTTCCTGCATGGGCCGGAAGCGGTCGTATCCGTAGTAACGCTTTAAAAAATCAACGGGAGCCTGCTCGGTCACGATCATGGTTTTGGGCAATGTCTATCTCCCAAAAATACGAAAAAACCGGCAGTGAACCGCCAAAGCCAACAGCGCGATGGTATGTGCCGATACGATGTCGGTTCGCTACGTAACTTTTAACGGTGGTTTAATTGATAATTCAAAAAAAAATTCAACTATTGTCCTGCCAAACCAACTGGCCACCAAACCAATCACGAACCATGAAAAAGACCCTTGCATTACTGAGCCTGACGCTTGGCCTGTTCATTGCCCAAACTACCGTGGCGCAGGACGCGAAGCC
>JACMPG010000094.1 GCA_014377625.1 Spirosoma sp. | reverse complement strand
GGCTCCGGCATATCGGGGGGCTGGGCAGCTAAAGAACTGACCGGCAAAGGCCTGCGAACGCTCGTGCTGGAACGCGGGCGCGACGTGCGGCACATCATAGACTACCCTACCGCCACGCTCGATCCCTGGCAGTTCGATCACCGCAACCGCATGCCCGAAGCCTTCGATCAGGCCAATCCGATTGCTACCAAATGTTACGCGCTGGATGAAGCCACGCAGCAGTTTTTCGTCAAAGACGCCGAGCATCCATACCAGCAGGAAAAACCCTTCGACTGGATTCGGGGCTATCAGGTGGGCGGCAAATCGCTGACGTGGGCGCGGCAAACGCAGCGGTGGAGCAAGTTCGATTTCGAGGCCAACGCCCGCGACGGGGCCGCCATCGACTGGCCCATCCGCTATCCAGATATTGCCCCCTGGTATAGCTACGTAGAGAAGTTTGCGGGTATTTCGGGCAATAAAGACGGGCTGGAAACTCTGCCCGATGGTGAGTTTCTAAAGCCCTGGGAGCTGAACTGCCTGGAAAAACACATTCAGAAGCGCGTTTCGGACAACTACAAAGACCGGCACGTAATCGTTGGCCGGTGCGCCCACCTGACCGAGCCCAAACAAATTCACTACGATCAGGGTCGGGCCGGGTGTCAGGCGCGGCACCTGTGCTACCGGGGCTGCCCCTACGGCGGCTATTTCTCGTCCAACTCCAGCACGATACCCTGGGCGGCCAAAACCGGCAAACTCACCCTCCGGCCCGACTCAGTGGTGCAGTCAATTATCTACGACGAAGCCAAGGGAAAGGCAACCGGCGTTCGGGTGGTGGATGCCCACACGAAGCAGACGACGGACTATTTCGCCCGGATTATTTTTGTCAATGCCGCCTGCCTGAACACCAACCTGATTCTGCTCAACTCCCGGTCGCGCCGGTTTCCCAACGGGTTGGGCAACGACAGCGGAGTGCTGGGCCGCTACGTGGCGTTCCACAACTATCGGGGCAATATCGTGGCCGATTACGACGGCTACGAAGACCAGTATTACTACGGTCGGCGACCCACTACGGCGTTCATGCCTAACTTCCGCAACGTGAATAAGCAGGAAACGAGCGGTCCTGCGTCCCAGTTTCAGCGGGGCTATATGGTGGCGTTCAGTGCGAGCCGGAGCCGGGGGGTTCCTTCGCCGGAAAGCTTTGGGGCCGATTTTAAGGAAAGCCTGACGCAGCCCGGCCCCTGGCACGTGTTCATGATGATGCAGGGCGAAACCGTGCCGCGCTACGACAATCACGTCCGGCTCAGTCCCGACCAGAAAGACGCCTGGGGCGTGCCGCAGCTCGTAACGAGCATCGACTACACCGATAATGACCTGAAGCTGATGCAGGACTTCCTGGCGCAGGGCAGCGAAATGCTCGATAAGGCGGGTCTGAAAAACATCCGACCCTACGACGACCACCGCAACCCCGGCCTGGACATCCACGAGATGGGCGGTGTCAGAATGGGCCGCGACCCCAAAACGTCGCTGCTCAACGCGCACAATCAGTTGCACGGCTGCAAAAACGTGTTCGTCACCGATGGCGCGGCCATGACCAGCACCGGCACCCAAAACCCATCCATCACGTTCATGGCCCTGACCGCACGGGCGGCAGATTATGCCGTGAAGGAAATGAAACGGGGGAGTATCTAAATGAATTTTAACACAGAGCGGTCCATCGCTGCGGAAATGAGTTACACACAGGGAAAACAGAGCGGCCTGGTTTCAATTCTTCTTCGTGTTCTCTGTGCAAATCTCTGTTTCTCTGTGTTAGAAGAAAAATGAAGCAACGACTCCTACTCCTCTGCCAGCACTACGTTCAGCAGCGCATCGACACGGCCCGACAGGCCATGGAAGCCGCGCAGGAATCGGCCAATTCGGAAGAGAAAAGCAGTGCGGGCGACAAGTACGAGACGGGCCGGGCCATGGCCCAGCTCGAACGCGACCGCTACGCCCAGCTCCTGGCCGAAGCCCGCAAACTGGAAGGTGACCTGCTACGGCTGAACATTGACAGAGTATATGAGACCGCGCAACCGGGGAGTCTGGTCACAACCAGCCGGGGCCGGTTTTTCGTCAGCATCAGCGCGGGGAAACTGACCATTGACGGAGTGGATTATTTCGCGATTTCGCCCGCGTCGCCCATTGCCACGCTGTTACTCGGCCACCGGACGGACGATACGTTCACGTTCAACAAACTGACGTACCAGATTTTGGCTGTATCCTGATCGATTGCGGGTTTCTCCTGGTTAACGTTGCCCGTTGCTAATTTTGTCGATGATCTGGTTCACATCGGCAAGCGGTAACTCAAAGGCAGCAGCCATTGTGGCCGCGTCCATGTTCAGTTTGAGCATTCCCCGGACACCCCGTTCAATGGCTTCCCTGCGACCTTGTTCAATACCCTGCTCGATGCCTTGTTCGATGCCCTGTTCGATGCCTTCGTTGATTAATCGTTGTGCGGTTGACATAGCGACGATACCCGTTTTAGCGGAGATACGCTGAAATATAGCGATTACTTCGGTTTTGGTCAAGTCGGTGGTCCAATAGACATAGACAAACGCAGTCTCTACATACCGCCGTCCTGCTTCGCTATCCGCCATCTGCTGCAGCGAGTTTGCAAAGTCCGTTAACGCCTGAATCAGGGCTGTTTGCCGACGGCTGTTATGTAATAGCAAAGTTGTTAACCGGGCGTAATCGGTTTTGAACTGCGATAAGCGTTCGGCAGCGATTGACAAGTCGATCAGGACGTAATCGAAAGCGGGCTGGTAGGGCAGTAGTTCTGCACCGAGCCGGTTAAAATACTGGCTATAGGAGTACTTCTTCCAATTTCGTTTTCCGTGGTAGATGACAATAGGCAGCACGGGTGTCAACAGCTGTTTTTGCTTGATCTGGCCTTCCCACAGATTCAGCATGTAGCGATTCAACTGAAAATGGATGTGTTCTTCCGTGTAGCTTTTGTGTTCCAGCAACAGCGCAACACGTATGGGTTGCCCGTCGAAAGTCGCTGAAAAAACCAGATCGGCAAAATGTTCATCCAATTGCTCATCGGTGTACGAATCAGCCTCTCGCTGCAACGAATTCAGGTCAAGCTTTGCCTTGATCGGGTCGGGCAAATACACCTGTAGAAAGTCGCTGGTGATGTTAGTTTGTGAAAACGTTTCTTTGAAAAATCGGTCGTGTGGATGATACGGTTCATCGGCCATTGCTACAATGGGTTAAGCTGTAAAATCAGTGAACCCGCTCTCCGCCAATCCAGGTCTGGCGCACATTGGTATCGCGCAATTTTTCGTTTAGTACGGTCATAATGTCGCGGTCAAGTACCACAAAATCAGCCTGTTTACCGGGGGCGATGCTGCCGCGCAACTGATCTTCAAAGTTGGCATAGGCTGCCCAGCGCGTCATGGCCAGCAGCGCCGATTTGCGGTCCACGGCGTTCTCCATCTGGTAGCCGCCCGCCGGGAAATTCTTTGCATCCTGCCGGGCTACAGCCGCGTGGAAACCGAAGAGGGGATTGGGAGCCTCGACCGGGAAATCACTGCCAAACGTAATCATCCCGTTCTGCCGCATCAGATCCCGAAAGGCATACGCACCCTTGACCCGCACCGGACCGAGCCGGTCGCCAGCCCAGTACATGTCTGACGTAGCATGGGTAGGCTGTACCGACGGAATAATCGAGTACTGGCTGAACAGCTGAAAATCGTTGGGCGAGATCACCTGCGCGTGTTCGATACGCCACCGCCGGTCGTTTTTGCCGCCCAGAAGTTTACCGTACAGGTCGAGCATGAGGTGGTTGGCCGAGTCGCCGATGCAGTGCGTGTTGGCCTGAAATTTAGAATTGTAAAGCAGTTTCGTAACGCGGGCCAGTTCGTCGGGGCTGAGCAGGAGAAAGCCTTCGGTTTCGGGGCGGTCGGTGTAGGGCTGACGCAGGCAGGCCCCGCGCGAACCCAACGCCCCATCAGCGTAAAGTTTGAACGACCGCACCGTGAGCCGCTCGGTCTGAAACGGGCCACGCTTCAGGAAATAATTCAGATTTGGCTCACCGAGGCTAATCATGGCGTAATCGCGAATTTTGAGCTGCTTCGTCCGGTGCAGGCTGTCGATGAGGTTGATCTCATCGGGACTTATACCCGCGTCGGAAACGGTGGTCAGACCCAGCGCGACGCATGCCTTTTCCGCGTTCTTGAGCATCCGGGCTTTGTCGGCAATGGTAGGCCGTGGCAACACGCGCTTCACGAACTGCATGGCGTTATCGACCAGTACGCCGGTAGGTTCGCCATTTTGGAGAATTACCTCGCCCCCCGCCACGCGCGAACCGGCAGTTACCTGACCGAGCCGCAGGGCTTTCGAGTTCACCAGCAGTGCGTGACCGTCCACCCGGGTCAGGGCAACGGGCGTGTTAGGGAAAGCCGCATCTAACTTCTCTTGGGTTGGAAACGTTTTTTCGGACCAGTCGTTCTGATCCCAACCCCGGCCAATAAGCCAGGTGTTATCAGGGTGTTCGCGCTGGAATTTCTGGAGCCGGGCAATGACCTCATCGTAGGAAGCAGCTCCCACCAGATCGGCCTGATCGAGTACCTGGCCGAGACCCAGAAAATGCGCATGCGGGTCGTAAAAGCCCGGATAGACCGGCGCACCTTTCAAATCGAGCGTCGTAACCGGGTCGTAGTCATTCGCAAGAATATCGGCGGCACCAACGGCGAGAAATTTACCGTCTTTGACGACAAAGGCGTTGGCGGTCGAAAAACTTGAATCGGCGGTGTAAACGCGGGCATTGGTAACGAGCAAATCAGCGCGTTTTTTGGACGAACAGCCCTGGAACAGGGCGCAGAGAATAAACAGCGGGAGAGCGATACGGTTCATGGAACGATGACTGGGAGAATCTGCAAGTTAGGAGAAAGTTGCTTCGGACGTCTTTAACCCGCATATTCTCGTAATTTTGACTGATTTTATCGTCGTCATACTCCCGTCAATGAAACTTCGTTACTGCTTTCTTTTGCTTTTCGTTTCCGTACTGGCCCGCGCCCAGGACGCCCCCAACGCCATAAAACGCGCTCAGCTACGAACACCCACCGTGGCCACGCTACCCCAGTCCGGCCAGTTAATGACGCTCTCCGATGCCATTGGTCAGGCCATTCAGCAGAATTATCAGGTGCAGATCAACCAGTCGCAGGAAGAAATTGCCCGCAATAATTACACGAAAGGCAACGCCGGGTACCTGCCCTCACTGACATTCAACGGCACCTCCAATGGCGGACTGCAAAATTCTAATCAGACCTTCCTGAACGATCTGCGCCCGCCCCTGTCCATAAGCGGAGCCTTCAACCGAACATCTAACCTGGGGGTGAACCTCAATTACGTCATTTTCAACGGCTACGCCCGGTCAGCCCTGTACAGTCAGTTGCAGCAACTGGTACAGGTCAGCTCGGTAACGACCCGCGCCAATATGGAAGCCACCATGGCCAACATTGCTACGGGTTATTACGACGTAGTGCGGCAGCTGGAACGGCTCATTGCCTTTACGCAGGCCCTCGACATCTCGCGCGAGCGGCTCGAACTGGCCCGCGCCAACTTTGAAGTAGGCACCCGCTCGAAGGTCGATTACCTCAGCGCACAGGTCGATTATAATGTCGATAGTGCCGCCCTACTCTCGCAGCAACAGGCGCTGGCTACCACCAAAATTGTATTGAACCGGCTGCTCGTGCGCGATCCGCTGACCGAGTTTGCCGTGCGCGACACCATCATAGCCCGCTCCAATTTGACGCTGGCTCCGCTCCAGCAGTCGCTCAATACTAACAATCCCCTGCTGGCAGCTGCCGTGCTGAACCGGGCCCTGGCCGACATTGACGTGCGGCTGGCCAGTGCCCAGCAACTGCCGCTCGTGACGGCACAAACGGGTTACAACTACCAGTTCATCGATAATCAGGGCGGCTTCGGCGTCAAAACGGCCCGCACCAGTGCGCTGACCTATAATCTTGTTGCTACGATTCCGATTTTCAACGGCTACAACCTGAAACGCCAGATTCAGAACGCCAAAGTCGGCACCATCATCGCCGAAAAGCAGGAAGCCGATCAGAAACTACAGTTGCAGTCGGCCCTGGCACAAACGTATCAGCTATACGCCAACAGTCTGCGGCTACTGAATCTGGAAGTGCTGAATAACCAACTGGCCAACCAGAACGTCGATATTGCCTATGACCGCTACCGCATTGGCAACTCGACCTTTGTGGAGTTCCGCGACGTGCAGCGCAACGCCATCAACGCGCAGACCCGCCTGATCGAATCCGAATACAACGCCAAAGCCGCCGAAATCGAACTGCTCCGGCTCAGCAGCACCATTACCCAGGAACTGGGGCAGTAAGCAGGGGTGGGTCGAGACGTATAATCAGACGGTCTGGCAACCAGTCTGCTCCAACTGCGGTAAATCAGTTTGTGTGATGGCCATCCGATGACGAACAGCGCGCAGCCCCTACAACCTGTCCGGTATCGGTTCGCTGCACATAGACAATTACCGCCATCTGGTCAGCAGACAAACCGGCAGGGATCGGCAGGCTCACATTACCCGACAGACCATTCTGATCGAAGGTTTTGAGCTGGCGCACTACGTTGGTATTCACCAGCGTCTGCCCCCCGTTTTCGCCATTTCGCACGGCGGTACGAGCTTCTTTCTGCACCAGTGCAACATTGACCCGGTATGGTCCCGACGCCGAGAGTTCATACGTAATAACCGCCTGGTTGCCGGTGTAGCCCACCTGACCATCGACACCTACAAAAGCCGACGCGGGCTGCCGCTGAACGGCGATAATAGCCTGCTCAATCTTGCTGCGGTTACCTCCCACAATGTCCTGTTTGCCGTTTACAACAAGCTGGGGCGTATAGGTCTGGCTGTTCAAAGCACGGTCATATTGCCGCTGCCGGTCGGTAAACTGCTTCGTGCTGAACGGGTCCTGCCAGCCCAGCCGGTTCCAGTAATCGACGTGAAACGATAGGCCATACACGTCCTGCCCGGCTTTTGCGGTTAGTTCCTGCAAGGAACGGTCGGCAGGCGGGCAGCTTGAGCAACCCTGCGACGTAAACAGTTCCAGCACCACCACGGGCCGGGCGGCAGGTTTGACGTGCTTCGTCGGGGCGTTGGCTACTGGCGACAGAAACGTAGCGGCCATGCCAAATAGAGTTAGAAAGATCGGTACGTAGTTCATGGTTGTTTGTTGATTAGTTCACCGTCAGCTAAAGCATACGGGGCCGGTTGACTCATAAACCCACGTAGTAATCGTAACCCCGTTCGGCCCAATAATCGCGGGGGCGGGTGTCAGCGAAGAAAATACGGCCAATGCGTTTCAGGTTTTTCACCCCGTATTTGTGCGGAATAATGAGCCGAAGCGGTGCACCGTGCGCATTGTTAATGGGCTGTCCGTTCAGTTCATAGGCCAGCAGGGTTTGCGGGTGCATCGCGCTTTCCATGTCGATACCTACGTAGTATTTCTTATCGGGCGTTTCCATACCTATGTATTGATACAGGCCACCGGCATGTTCGGTACCGGCGGGTTTAGTGCCAAGCTGGTGGCGTTCCAGAAAATCGGATAGCCGCACCCCGCCCCAGTGCTGAATTTGACTCCAGCCTTCCACACATTTAAAGTCGTACACCAGTTCCTGTTTGGGCAACGCCTTTACGTCATCCATCGTAAATAAAAGCGGCTCCTGCGGCACACCATTGCGGTCGGGACGGTCAATCTGGAGTTTCCAGTCGTCGGGCAAAGGTGCCTGCAAGCCAACCCAACCGTTCTGGCGCGGATCGCGGACACCCGCCGACACCGGAAACGTTTTCACCAGATGCGTATTACTGAAATAAGTTTGGGCAATTTTGGCGTTGGCATCCAGCACCCGGCGCAGGGGCTTTTTGGCACCCAGCAGATTGGGGCTGCTGTTGATCCACTCATACACGCCCACGGGTACGGCAGCAGCCAGCGCAAACCAGCCAAACGCCTTGATCGTGCGCCGACGAATGGCCGATTCGGGCAGATCGGATTCGGGCAGGTTCGGTTCGGTTCCAGTCAGGTCGGGTTTCATGACAGCGTAGGGGTTGGGGTAAAATCGGGCGTTGGCGGTCCGACGAATCGGTCGTTGGTAGGGTCGGGGACTGGTTCGGGCGTGGGCTTGTCCAGCAGCGGGCGGGCGGGGTCGTTGGGTTTCAGCACCTCGAAGCCCGTTACCATCGACGCAAAATTGTGCCAGCCCGCCCGCACCACCTGCGCAATGTGAACGAAGAAAAACAAGACGTAGCCGATGGTCAGCATGAAATGGATGAGCCGGGCGGTTTCGTAGCTGCCCACGAGGGCCGTAAGCCAGTAAAACTGCGTGGGTTTGTAGATGGCATAGCCCGTCAGCACCGAGCCAGCCCCCATCACCATCATCGAGAAATAGGCAATCTTCTGCGCACCGTTATACTTGACAAACGGCGGCTGACTTTTGCGCAGCCCCAGGTCGTAGGCCGTAACCTGAATGGCTTCACGAAACGAGTTTCGGTCCGGCACCAGGTGCCGCCACTGGCCCGAAATAAACGTATAGGCCACGTAAACGATGCCGTTGAGCAGAAACAGCCACATAAACACAAAGTGCCAGGCCATACCCTTCGCTAACTGAAACGGTACGCCAAGGGCCTTATAGAACCAGTCCGGGAAGAACGACAGCGTCCAGCTACCAATCGTGATTTTATACGGATCGTAGGCCCAGTAGATGAGCAGCCCACTCCAGATCATAACGAACAGCACCGGAAAGTTGATCCAGTGAAACCAGCGGATCGCCAGCGGGTGCTTATGCACAATACGCTTCATAGTTATCGGGTTCAGGACCGCAAGTTCTTACTATTTAGTCTGTTATCACTCTCGAAAGTCTAACGTTTTTGTGATGTTTTGGTTGTAGCGCGAAACTTCACGTCGCAGGTATGGCTAGACGATGACCTGCCGTACAGAGCTTCGCGTTGATTTACGCAACTACCGCTTCCAGAACGGGAGCCGCCGGGAAATCAACGGGAATCCGGGTCAGGGCGTGGAGGTAGTTTGAGATAATTTTGTCGCCCACGAGCAGGATCAAATCCACTACGTCGTTCGCTTTATAACCAGCCGACAGAAAGTTATCGACAGTTTCGCCCGGAGCGTGGCCGCGCGTTTCGGTGATGGCCCTGGCCAGTTTCACCAGTGCGTCGAGTTTAGGGTCGAAATCGGCGTATCCGGCGCGGAGTTGAAGAATCTGCTCATCGGTGAACCCGTTCATTTTGCCTAACGCCGTGTGGGCAGCCAAACAATATATACACTTGTTTACCTGCGATACCACGAGGTTGACGGCTTCGCGTTCTTTGGCTTTGAATACGCTTTGGGTCTGGCTCTGCTGAAGGGCCATGTACGCACCGAGGCCGTTTTCGGACAGGCCGAAGGTGGCGTAGAGGTTTGGTACGAAGCCGAGGCCTTTTTGCAGGTTATCTAAGATTTGACCGTTTTGAGCCGATACCTGCTCACGAGTTGGCACCTGGAAGATTGTCATTTTTGTTGGTTGGTTTTGGTTTGCCTTATTGACATGACAAAGGTCTGGCGCAAACCCCCGCCCCAAAATGACGGTTCTTCCCGGCAGCATACCAATTCTTCCCGATAGTGTAGCCCCGACACTCTTGTCCTGATTACAGCGTCATTAGCGACTCCCTGAACGCCGACGGGGGCTGGCCGGTCTGTTTCTTGAAGAATCGGCTGAAATGGGCCGCTTCGCTGAACCCCCAGCTCAAATGCAATCTCTTTGGTCGACTTGTCGGTGTACAACAGCAACCGCCTGGCTTCCAGCGCAATACGACTATGAATAACGTGCAGCGGACTGGGCTGGTTGGCCAGTGCAAACAGATTGGAGAGTGTTTTGGGCGATTTGTTGAGCCGGTCGGCGTAGTCGGCTACACTGTGCAGCGTCCGGTAGTGATTTTCAACCAGCAGGTTATATCACCGAACGATGTCCAGATCGGCTTCGGTTAGTTCAGGTTCGAGACTTTGGTCTCTGGCTAAGCGCGTAGCTTTGATAATCAGTCGTTTGAGCAGCATTCGGAGCATTTCGCCCTGAATGCTGTCGCGGGTTGAAAACTCATCGGCAAAAACCGTCAGCAGCGCGTCTAACTGACGCTGCTCCCTAAAATCAAGTTGCAGGAACAGCGGACTTTTGGCCCCGTAAAACAAAAAACCAACGCACGACACTTCTTTGTCATGATCGACGATGCAGTAAAATTCACGGTCGAACTGCCAGGCAACGATCAGGGCGGGCTGCGAGAAACTGAACGTTTGATTCACCATGAGCGGCAGCATCGACTGCGCCGGAAACGAATAGTCGATGCCATCGAGCATAACAGTCTGGTCTGGTCCGGTATTCCAGGCAATTGTCAGGAGTTTTTCCGGATGACGTTCGCCGGTTCTATTACTGAAAAAATGACGCCCAAACGTCGGTTCGTCCTGAATCAAATTCAGCTTTCCATCGGTTTTCGGTTCGCGGTAGGTGTAGAGCATATATGGCTGAACGAACAATTATTCGGCACGGGTTCACTACCTTGAGTCGTCTCCTAAACTCACTGCCATATGCGTTTTACCCTCCCCCTCCTGCTCTGCCCGTTGCTGACACTGGCGCAGCCTCCCAAACCCAGCTTCACAACGCAGGTAGTCGATGATAAAATCAGCATTGGCTACGGCCTGGCCATCGGCGACGTTGATGGTGACAAACGGCCCGACATTCTGCTGGCCGACCAGAAACAGATTGTCTGGTATAAGAACCCCGCCAATAAAACATCGCCCTGGCAGCGGTACGTCATGGCCGAAAACCTGACCCCACAGGATAACGTCTGCATTGCCGCCCGCGACCTGAACGGCGACGGGCGCGTGGAGGTGGCCGTGGGTGCGGGCTGGAATCCGGCAGAAACGCGGGACAGCACCAAATCCGGCGCGGTGTTTTACCTCGTGCGCCCTACCGACCCCACCCAACGCTGGGAGCCGGTGCGGTTGCCGCACGAAGTAACGACCCACCGGATGCGCTGGGCCAAAACCGGCAGTAGCTATCAACTCATTGTGGTACCGCTACACGGGCTGGGCAACAAAAACGGGGCCGGTGCGGGCGTAAAAGTCTGGGGCTATGAATGGCCCAAAAACCCGCGCACCACCTGGAAACGCCATCTGGTTGATTCGACGCTGCACCTGACGCACAATTTTGAGATCTGGGAAGACGACTCCCAAACCGGCGTAATCATTGGCAGTAAAGAAGGCGGCAAGATTCTGGAATGGCAGAACGGACAATGGCAGTATCAGCCCGAAGAAGCCGCCCGGCTGGCCCTCGACATGCTGACCAATGGCACCGACGGCATCGGCGAAATCAGGCGGTACGACAACGGCGCAGGCATGGCCACCATCCAGCCCATGCACGGCAACCTGCTCCAGACCGAAACCGGCTACTACTCCGTCAAACAACCCCGCGCCGACGTATCCGACAAGGAAATCAACACCCTGACCGACGGGCTGAGTCAGGGCCACGCGCTGGTCTGTGGCGATTTTCTGGGTACGGGCCGCGACCAGATTGTTGCGGGCTGGCGCAACCCCAACAAAGCGGGCAAAACCGGCATCCG
>JACMPG010000093.1 GCA_014377625.1 Spirosoma sp. | reverse complement strand
CGTCTGCGATGAAGCCTTCCTGCACCATATCATAGCGCCTACTGCGGCTACTGAACAGTTCTGGGACCAGTGGCTGCGGCAAAACCCGCACCAGAACGCAGACTGGACGCTGGCCCGTCAGTTAGTTGAAGCCGTTCAGGACGGCCTTAGCGAGTACGCCCGCACTTACCTTTCCCAAGAAGCTCAAGCCCAGCTATTAGCCCGGATTTTAGCCACCAATCAGCAGACGCAGTCAACTACACCAGTGCGGCCCCTGTGGCAAAATGCCTGGGCATACCGGGCCGCAGCCGCCTGTCTGGCGCTAATGGCTGGTTACTGGGTTTACAGCAGTCAGTTAAGCAAACCATCCCTTTATCAGCAGCAGCTTATGAGCCTGGCCCAGCCTCCCCTCGAGAAAGAGAATCTGAGCACGAAGCCACAACCTATCCGGCTTCCCGACGGCTCTACGGCGCTATTGGCCCCCCACAGCCAGTTGCGGTACCCAACTAATTACGGTCAGCAAAATCGCACCGTTTATTTGCAGGGCGAAGCCACCTTTGATGTAGCGAAAAATGCTCAAAAGCCTTTTTTGGTATATGCCGGTGAGGTGGTCACCAAAGTACTGGGTACTAAGTTCGTGGTGCGGTCTTTCGAAGAAGACCCAAAGGTAACGGTGACGGTACGGCAGGGGCAGGTGAGCGTGTTCAAAGGTCGTCTTACAACGTCCCAGATCACTACCGATAAAACAGTAGAGGGTGTCTTGCTGCAGCCCAATCAGCAGGTGGTTTTCTGGCGCGAAACCGAAACGTTTGCCAAAACTCTGGTGGCTGACCCGCAACCGATTACGGCCTCACAGCACCTACCCGTCAGCTTTGTTTTCGATGAAACTCCGGTCGTTGCCGTTTTAGAGCAGCTCAAAAAAGCCTACGGTATCAACATCATCTACAACGCCGATGTGCTGAAAGGCTGCCAGCTAACGGCTTCCCTCACCGACGAACCCCTGTTTCAGAAACTCGATGTGATTGTGCAGGCAATTGATGCTTCGTATGAGGTCGTCGAGGGGCAGGTTGTGATTGCGGCCAAAGGCTGCCCGGCTCACTGATTTTCCTTTTTCAACCCCAAATAACCCTCCAATCGTATGAAAAAATGTGTAATCTGCCTGATTCAAGGTATGAAACTGTCATTGGCTCCTCTGCTCATTACCTGCCTGTTTATGGGCGCATCCTGGGCTAGCGATGTGTCGGCGCAGGAACTGCTCGACCGCAGACTGACTTTGCAGGTGCGCAATGAAAAAGTAAAAATCGTGCTGGCTACCATCGAGAAGTCGGTGAATGTCAAGTTTTCGTACAGCCCGCAACTAATCCAGTCTAACCGGAAGGTATCGTTTCAGGCCACAGCCGAAACGCTGGGCGAAGTACTGGCCAAACTGTTGGCTACGCTGCAACTTACATACAGCATAACGGGCAGTCAAATCATCCTGAAACAAATCCCCAAACCCACAACCCCATCATACGAAGCGAGTCTGGACAATCGGCTGATTACGCCCGCAATCAGCGTAGCTGACGAAACCATCACAGGCAAAGTAACAGACGAGAAAGGCGAGGTTTTACCCGGCGTGAGCATTGTCATAAAGGGGACTACGCGCGGCACCTCGACGGATGCCAGCGGGACCTTTCGGCTGGCCGTACCAGACGCGAAGGCAGTGCTTATTTTCTCCTACGTAGGCTATGAACCCCAGGAAATAGCAGTCAACAACCAAACATCGTTTACAGTCTCGCTGAAAGCCGACAATAAATCGCTGAACGAGGTGGTCGTAATCGGGTATGGCACCCAGAAGAAAGCCGACCTTACCGGGGCCGTGGCCAGTATTTCGGCGGAGAAATTCAAAAGTAAAGCCGCCGTATCCTTCGGCGAGGCTCTGGTAGGTCAGATGGCCGGAGTACAGGTACAGCAAACAAACGGTGCCCCGGGTGGCGAAGGACTGACCATTCGGGTGCGGGGTACAGGATCTATTTCGGCGGGCAGCAATCCACTCTACGTCATTGATGGCTACCCCATCGACGGCAATGCTTTCTCTTTGGTCAACCCATCTGACATTGAAAGTATTCAGGTGCTGAAGGATGCGGCTTCGACGGCTATTTACGGCTCGCGTGGATCCAACGGGGTCGTTATTGTAACTACTAAAAAAGGTACTATTGGCGCCCCTACCGTTACGTACAGTGGCTTTTACGGGGTGCAGCAGGTGGGCAAAAAAATAGCGATGATGAACAGTCAGGAATACCTGCAATTCTTCAAAGATGGGCATAATCAGGCGTGGTTAGACCGCGCTCCCCTGCCCGGCGATGCGCCCCATACCACCAACGACCCCAACTCAATACGCGAAAAGTACACCAACTCCAGCTTTTACGTCATTCCCGAAAGTTTCAACGACCCCAGCAATTATGGAGATATAAACTGGCAGGATCAGATTTTCAGAGCGGCCAAAACCCAGCGGCACGAACTGTCTGTAAGTGGGGGCGTTGATAAAACCCGCTACGCCGTTTCGGGAAGCTATACGGATCAGGACGGTATCCAGATTAACAGTGGCTACAGGCGGTATAACCTGCGAACAAGTGTAAACTCAACCATCGGCAAACGCCTGGACGTGGGCGTTACGGTGAGCGGCTTTTATTCAGAAACCAACAACATTGATAATGGTAAGGACAGCCCCCTTTCCTATGCCCTGTATTTGCCACCCATTTACCCTCTCCGCAACCCCGACGGTACGTACGGCTCCCAAGTGCGGAACGGTGAAATATGGGCAGGCGACGTGGCCAATCCGGTGGGTATTGCAGAGAATATCACCAACTTCACCAGCAAAAATGGGTTTATTGCCTCGGCTTACGGGCAGTATGAACTCATCGACGGGCTAAAGTATCGTATCAGCCTGAACGCGACCTTGGAAAACCAGCGGTTGAAATACTACCGCCCATCGTTTGTGGATACTGACGGCTCTCGTGCTCCCAAAACCGCCGATGCCCGCAACGAAACCTGGCTCGACCGGAACTGGCTTATCGAACAAACCCTGAATTATTCCAAAACGCTGGGGACGAAACACGCCATCAACCTGCTGGCGGGTTACACGACGCAGAAGTTTTTTGGCGAGTACGCCCGTGTAAACGCGCAGAATTTCCCCAATGATGCCGTCAGGAACCTGAGTGCCGGGCAGATTGTGGGTGGAGCCAATACCGAATACCAGAACTCACTGATTTCGTACTTAGGCCGTTTCAACTACGCCTATGATGATAAATACCTGTTTACGGCCAGTATTAGAACCGACGGTTCGTCCAAGTTTGGGTCGAACAACAAATGGGGCACATTCCCCTCTGTGTCGGCGGGCTGGCGCGTGAGCAATGAAGCGTTCATGCGCGATTTCCGGCCTATCAGCGACCTGAAACTGCGGGCCAGCTGGGGCCTGGTGGGCAATAACCGAATCGGAAATTACGATGCCATTGCCCGTACCGGCAGTAGTTATTACGTGCTGAACAACGGCTTAGTCAATTCCGTCGATCCCGTCAATTACCCCAATCCCGATTTGGGCTGGGAAAAAACCCGGCAGGTAAACCTTGGCTTCGACCTGGGTTTGCTGAACGAGCGTATCCACCTCGAAGCTGACTTCTACAACAGCCGCTCGGTGGATTTGCTGCTCAACGTACCCGTGCCGACCCTTACCGGCTACGCTTCCCAATTGCAGAACATCGGGCAGGTAGAAAACAAAGGCATGGAGTATTTGGTCCGGACGCGCAATATGGTGGGTGCGTTCAAGTGGTCAACGGATTTCAATATTTCCTTTAACCGAAACAAAGTGCTGGCCCTGGGCCCTGATGCGCGGCCTATTTATGCGGGTGCACCCAGTGCCGGTAATACGTTTATCACGACCATCGGCCAGCCCATTGCCACGTTTTATGGCTATCAGTACGATGGCGTCTTTAAAAACCAGGGCGAATTAGATGCGTCGCCCCACTTAGCCAATGACCACCCCGGCGATCCGCGCTACATTGATACCAACAAAGATGGGATTATCAACGCGAGTGATAAAACGTTTCTGGGTAATAATCAGCCGAATTTTATTTATGGATTCAGCAACGATTTTTCCTTTAAACGCTTCGACCTGAACGTGCAGTTGACCGGTTCGCAGGGAGCCAAACTGTTCAGCTTCTTCAACCGGATGGTAGGTATTTATCACGGCGACCGCAACGGTCTGGTTAAACTAAACGACCGCTGGCGTTCGGAAACGGAAGTGGGGGCGGGGGATATTCTGCGGGCCAACCGCGACCCCAAAGGGTTGCAGAAAGAACCATCCAGCTACTGGGTTGAAAACGGCTCCTTTATGCGAATTCGTAATGTATCGCTGGGCTACACGTTCAGCCCTGAGCTTACCCAGAAGATGCGGATCAAAGGCTTGCGGGTTTACGTAACGGGCCAGAACCTGTACACCTTTACGAAGTATCCGGGTTTCGACCCCGAAACCAGCAGTGAAGGCAGTGGCCTCTCGCGTGGGGGCGACTACCTGGGCTACCCTGCAGCCCGCACCATCATTGCTGGCCTTAACGTTTCGTTTTAATCCTCCTGTTCAACTCATCATATCATGAAACGATTAATCATACTGGCCCTGTTACTGACGGTTTCTTTCAGTTGCCGCAAGGAGTTTATCGACCTCCAGCCCATTTCGGAAATGAACGCCGGTACGTTTTACAAAACCGAAAAAGACATGAACCAGGCCGTCATGTCGCCCTATGCGTCGCTACGAAATCTGTACAATCAGTCATTTATCTACATGGGTGAAGTACGGTCCGACAACACGACATTTTCATGGGTGCCGGGTAACTCTAAAGACATGACCTCCATCGACAACTTCGGGGATGTGCTGCTGTCGGACAATTCGTTCGTGCTGAATTTCTGGAACAACAGCTACAGCACCATCCTGCGGTGTAATATCGTGCTCGACAAAATTGACGAGGTAGCGTTTACGGACAAGAAACTCAAAGAACAGTACAAAGCCGAAGCCCGGTTTATTCGGGCATTGACGTATTTCTGGTTGGTGCGCGTTTACGGCGACGTGCCAAAAGTAGACCACCAGCTATCGGTCAGTGAAGCCTACACCCTGGGCCGCGTGCCCACGCAGGAAGTTTACGACTTCATTGTTGACGACCTGAAATTTGCTGAAGCGAACCTGCCTACTGCTTATTCAGCCGTTGACAAAGGGCGGGTAACGGTGGGCGGTGCCAAAGGATTGCTGGCCAAAGTCTATATGACGATGGCGGGCTACCCACTCAAGAAGGGGGCCTCGCACTACGCGCTGGCCGAAGCAAAAGCCCTGGAAGTGATCAATCTGCCGGTGTATTCGTTAGTTACGGATTACAAGACGCTGTTTGATGTTTCCAAGAAAAACAGTTCGGAGTCGTTGTTTGAAGTGCAGTACAAAAAAGGTGGCACCAGTACGGGAAGCCCCTGGAACAATGATTTTGCACCCCGGTTTTCTAACAAAGAAGTGGTGCTGGTGGGCGATAAGGGCGGGTTTAACGCCCCTACACCCAGTATGTCTACCGCATACTCGACGGGCGACCCCCGCAAGTCTATTTCCATGAGCGATGGGTATGTATCCGCACCG
>JACMPG010000092.1 GCA_014377625.1 Spirosoma sp. | reverse complement strand
TGGGGCAAAGCCGAAATAGAAAAACGATTTGATTTTATTGCTGAAAGAGTTTTAAAAATTTGGGACATACCAAATATAACTATTGACGACAGGTTAGACAGTAATGCAGTAAATATATTTGATGCAGAAGACCCGACATTTAAGAAACTTGAATATGCTATATTTTTCGACAATAAAATAGAAGTAAATCAAGTAACTAAACTTTATGTTGAAGTTTTTAAACAACTTTTTGATTTGCAACCTGAAACATTTTTTACAACAGAAATAGGCACAAAAATTGGTTTAACAAAAGACCCTAAACAAAGCAAAACAAGAAGTCCAGTAATGTTGAATGATACATATTATATTGATGCAGGTTATTCAAATAAAGACAAATTTGACAGAATAAAACTTGCTTTGACAACTTTTGACTTTGAGGACGAATTAATGATAAAGTATGCAGAAGAACAAACAACGAACGCCTAACACGGGTTTGGCAAAAGTGTCGGTTCAGTGCTCCGAAGATACATTTGTGGTTAATCAAACATTGGTTCTTCGCATCAACATTTGTGGTGAAAGTCACTACCTTCGCCAAGCCCGAAACCGTTAGTGGTCATTGCAATGGACGACATAACCTATATAAGAAGGACTAACAAACTACAAAATCAGAATGAAACAAATAATTGTAATAGCAGGTGCGACGGGAAATTTAGGAGGTAAAATTGTAAATGCATTATTGGCCAAAGATGTCGAAGTACGGGCCATTGTCCGTTTAGAAACAGACATAAATAAAATAAAAGACTTAGAACAAAAAGGTGTAAAAGTCTTTCAGGTGGACACTAACAATAAATCCGAGATTTCAAAACATCTTACAGGAGCACACTGTTTTGTGTCAGCTTTGGCCGGTTTGGAAGAAACAGTAATTGTTACCCAAAAAATATTTTTAGATGCTGCAATTGAAGCAAAAGTTCAAAGATTTATACCAAGCGACTATTCAAGTGATTTTACAAACTTAAAAGAAGGTCAAAATAGAAATTTGGATTTCAGGAGAGATTTTCACAAGTATATTGATAAAACACCTATCAAGGCAACAACTATTTTTAATGGTCCCTTTATGGATTTATTAACTACAGATATGCCTTTGATACTGTTTAAACAAAAAAAGATTTTATGTTGGGGTAATCCAAATCAAATTTTAGAATTTACAACTACTGAAAACGTTGCTGAATTCACAGCTTCCGCAGCCATTGATAAAAATACACCAAGATATTTAAGAATTGCAGGTGATAAACTTTCCTGCAACGACTTTGTGAAATTGCTTACTGAACTAACAACGAAGAAATATAAAATATTCAGACCAGGGAGCATTAGTCTTTTAAATTTTCTCATCAAGTTGACAAGATTTTTTTCACCTTCAAAAAATGAACTATATCCAGCTTGGCAAGGAATGCAATATATGAGAGATATAATGGAAGGGAGAATTATTTTCCAAAAATATGATAACGACAGGTATTCAAACATAAAGTGGACATCTGTAAAAGAATTTTTACTTGATGAAAAAGTAAACCTCCAATAAACCAAGCATTGGTTCTTCGCATCAACATTTGTGGTAAAAATCGCTACCTGCCACAAAGCCCTAACGTTACCAAAGTACGATAAACCCAAAATTTTTCGTGACAAACACTATATGTTGGGGAAGTCGCCGGTAGTATGGGCCATTTCGGAAGGGCGCGAAGCCGTGTCTCTGATTGAAGTATCGTAATACCCGTCGCTACATTGCTTCGGCATCGCCCGGTAGCTGGTCAACGGACCAACTGCCGGGCCGTTTTATTTTTTCGGCAATAATCCGCGCAGCAATCGGCACCGGGTACTAAAGCCGCCGGGTCAGGTCCAGAATTGCAGGATAAACTGTACATTACCATCTGCTATCTGCACGTACGATTCGCCCGACGTTCGGCCTTCCTTTTATCTTTTATAAACTTTGTATGAGAGTCTCCATAGCCCTTTTTCTGCTGCTCCTGTCCTGCGGGGCAATGGCCCAACCAATACGCCTGATTTCGTATCAGGAGTTACCTGACCCCAAACCAGCGGATAAGGCCAGTTGGTCAGCCGTGAAGGCCGGGCATTATTTCAGTTTTACAACAGCTGATGTGCGGCACGAAAAACACGCGGCTCCCAATCCGGCCCTGGTGCGGGCGGGCTGGAACGCCAACGCCTGGAAAGGTGAAAAGGTACATACGCAGGCCCTGCTCTGGAGTCGGTCTGCCATGTTTCAGGTAACGCTAAGCTGGTCAGGACTGAAGAGCGATAAAAGCCATACCATTCCGGCGAGCCAGGTTTCAGCCCGTTTTGTTCGGTACGTCATGACGGATGGGCTAAGCCCTGAGGGAGACAATTGCAACGAACGACCCATCGGCAAGTATGACTCGTCTCTGGTGGCGGACCCCATAGACCTGGTTCAGGTGCGGGATGTACCGCAGCAAACCGCGCAGCCGGTCTGGCTGAGTGTTGTCGTTCCGCCCAGTGCTGTGGCCGGGCATTACGTGGGTACGCTGACCGCCACGAGTCCGTCAATGGATAAACCACTTGTTTTATCGTACAGCGTCGATGTGCAGAACCGGCTCCTGCCCGCGCCAAAAGACTGGGCGTTTCACCTCGATTTATGGCAGAATCCGTACTCGGTAGCGCGGGTACACGGCGTGAAGGTGTGGTCGAAGGCACACATGGACCTTATGCGACCGTACATGAAGATGCTGGCCGGGGCCGGGCAAAAGTCCATTACAGCCACGATTATCAATGATCCCTGGCGCAGTCAGACGGAAGACGTGTATGGGTCGATGGTGAGCTGGACGAAAAAGAAAGACGGTAGCTGGGTGTATGACTACACGATTTTCGACCAGTGGGTAAGTTACATGATGGACCTGGGCATTGATAAGTTCATCAACTGCTACAGCATGATTCCCTGGAATCTAAAATTCAGCTACTACGATGAGGCTACTCAAAAAGATACGTTCCTGATCGCCCAGACGGGTACGCCCGAATACGACGCACACTGGCGGCCCATGCTAACCGACTTCGCCAGACACCTGAAAGAGAAAGGCTGGTTTGAAAAAACGACCATCGCGATGGACGAACGGCCCATGAAAGCCATGCAGCAGGCACTGGCCCTGATTAAAGGGGTCGATACAAATTTTCGGGTCTCGCTGGCGGGCAACTACCATCCCGAACTCGAATCGGACCTGATTGATTACTCCATAGCCACGAACCAGACGGTCGATGCAGCTACCATGCAACGCCGTCGGCAGGCGGGTTTCAACACCACCTACTACACCTGCTGCGTTGAACGCTACCCGAATACGTTTACCTTTTCGCCCCCCGCCGAAGCAACGTTTATCAGTTGGTATGCGGCCCATAAAGGGTATGACGGTTACCTGCGCTGGGCTTATAACTGCTGGGTGAGAGACCCCTTGCACGATTCCCGCTTTCGGACCTGGGCCGCTGGTGATACGTATATTGTTTATCCCGGTCCGCGCACGTCCATCCGCTTTGAGCGGCTCATTGAAGGCATTCAGGACTACGAAAAAATCCGCATCCTGCGCGATGAGTTTGCCGCAAACGGTCAGGCCGCGAAAGCGCAACAACTCGAAAAAGCCCTGAGCCAATTCGACGTATCGGTCCTGACCAGTACCCCGGCGGCTGATGTGCTGAAACCCGCCAAAGCCCTTCTCAATTCGCTGTAACGGCCACTATTCTGTACCTTCAGACGGGCATCTTTTCGCGTTCGAAGGCAGTCGTACCGATATCGACCGAGACGATATAGGCACGACCGCCTTCCCGTTCAATGGCTTCGGCTACGTCTTCGGGCTGGTTGGGTGCGTAAACAAACAGGCAGCCGCCCCCACCCGATCCGTTTATCTTGCCACCCAGCGCACCAGCCGCCAGGGCTGCGTCGAGCATCCGGTCAATTTTAGGCGTCGAAATCCGCTGGGCGTCGCGCAGATGAGCGTGGTGTTCGGTTAGTAACCGTCCGAAATAGGCATCATCCATCAACGAACCGTCGGAAGCCCGGAGCAGCGTCAGAGCCTCCCGCAGCAGGTCTCGGTTGGCCATTGTCCCGCTTAGCAGGATATAGTCGTCTTTCGGCAGTACGTCTTTGTATTCGGCAATGGCCGTACTGGACGTAGTATGCAGGGAGAACGACGGGTCCAGTTTTGTCAGTTGGTCGATAATCCGCAGCATACCGTATTTTACCCGTCCCAGAATACCGATGGTATCTTTCGGCTCCTGTGAGTCTCCCAGCACGAACGTACCAAGGGGCGGGTGGTAGGTTTCCAGCCGGATAGCGGGCTGCGACGCTAAGTAGATGACCCCACCCACGGCGGTCGAGTAGTGGTCCATCATGCCACCCGGCTCACCAAACTCAAGCACCTCGGCTTCGTAGGCCAGTTCGGCCAGTTGGGTGGGGGCCAGTATTTGTGGATTGTCGGCTAACCGGGTCAGCACATTCAGCCAGCTAATGAGCAGGGCCGACGAGCTGGACGTACCGGCATTGATAGGAATATTCCCTCGCACCTCGCCGGCGATACCCCCGCTAAACTGAAAACCCTGACGCAGCAGTACGTTGACGGCACTACGAAAATAATCACGGTCATGCTGGTAGGTCAGGGGTAAATCAGTCAGGCTGAACTGCTCGGAGCCGTTAATATCCGGCAGACTGAGCTGCACCGTTTGGGTGGTGTTGCGTTCGGCGGCAATCTGAATTCTACAGGATATGGCTGCGGCAATGACAGGAAGTCCGAGGTAATCCTGATGTTCGCCAAACAGGCAGATACGACCGGGCGTAGAAACAGTGAGGGGTTGGTACGTCATAAAGCAGGGAAGCGCAGTTACGTCAATAACCGGCGGGTTTAACGGAGCAGGTACGTCAGGGCAACAAATATAAACGCCCATAGTGGCCCCCCGTCACGTCTGGCAGGGGGCCCCTATGGGCAGAGACTTATTTTTAAGCGTAAGGCAAATCAGTACAGATTGTTCAGGGCGAAAATAGGCTTGTTGGTCTTCCACTTCCCCCGCGTGAAATCCGGGATGTCCATCGGCTTGCTCCCCCCGGCAATACTCGCTTCCGACAGCGGGCTGATGGCACTCCAGGCGGCAGCGTCATAGACATCTATGGGCGGGGCCACCTGATTTTTGATGGCTTCGATAAAGCCCCGCAGCACGAAAAAGTCGATACCCCCGTGCCCGGCATTCTGCGCCGTTTGAGTGTGTTCTTTCCAGAGAGGGTGGTCATACTTCTCTAGGTAAGGCGCGGCAGGCTCCCAGGTATGCGGCTTCGGACTGGCCGGCTTCCCGCTGGCGTCTTCCAGATAAATCATGTCATTGTCGTCCATCCAGATACCCTGCGTACCCTGCGCCCGGAACCCCAGCGAATAAGGCCGGGGGGAATTGGTATCGTGCATGATGACGATATTTTCGCCGTTGGCACACTCGACCATCGTCGTGACCACGTCGCCCAGTTTGAAATTGACGCTAGCATTGGGATGGTCTTTACCGCCGTGATCCACTACGTACTTGTGCAGCCCCCGGCTTTTGGTGGCCATACTGGTAAGCCGCACAAACTGATTACCCCGGTTTATGTTGAGCCAGTGCGCCACCGGTCCCAGCCCGTGGGTAGGATACAAATCGCCATTGCGGTCAACGGAGTGCTGGGTACGCCAGCTGGCCTCCGAGTAGGCATTTTTACCGAACTCGGCTCCCACACCGTGTCCCTTACCATCGTTGAATTTAACGTTTCGGAGGTCGTGTTCGTAGCCGCAGTGGGCGTAGGTCATCTCACCGAACATACCCTGACGTACCATGTTCAGAATGGCCATTACATCGCGCCGGTAGCAGACGTTTTCCAGAATCATACAGTGCGATTTGGTCTTCTCGTAGGTATTGACCAGATCCCATGATTCCTGTAGCGTGACCGTAGCCGATACCTCCACCCCTGCGTACTTACCCGCTTTCATGGTCGCTACGGCCATGGGTACGTGCCATTCCCAGGGTGTGGCAATCACGACGCCATCAATATCGTCACGTTTGAGCATGTCCAGAAACGCTTCGTCGCCTTTGGTATAGGCGGGCGGAGCTTTCCGGCCTGCTTTTTCGATCATGGCGTTCGAGCGGGCAATGGCATCGGCAGAAATATCGCTGAGGGCGGCAATCTCTACGTCGGGCCGGTACAGGGCCTGCTGTAGATGACTGCGGCCCCGCAACCCAAGGCCAATAAAACCAAGCCGGACTTTGGCCAGGGCCGGGGGATGACCTGCAGCCCGTGCCGCACTGTACAGAGAAGGCATCAGTGATGCAGCCGCACTGCCCAAAGCAGCAGTGCGGACAAAGGAACGACGAGTCGTAGCAGTCATATTATATAGGGAGTTAAGAAAGTAAATACCGGATTTCGCAGATTTTACTCCATCTAAAATGGATTAAAATTACCCCAGATGTATCTGGATTACAACCAAACCTGATACCGCTACCCGATGAATAAACAGGGCAAGCCAAAGACAATCGACGGCACACCACAGAACAATCGATTGTCTAAAATCCCAAAAACAGGGTGATAGCAAAGGGGCAGCGTATGCATGTGTGTAAACAGATAGTTGAGCCTACGCGGTTGCCCGCTACAGGATAACCTCTACGTTGGAACTGTCTTTGAATACCCGCTGTACATCACTGGCGGTAATAGTGGTTTGCCAGGCGTAAATTTTCTCCAGCCGTTTCATGTCTTTGAGGGCAGTTAAGCCCGCCGACGTGATGTGAGTGCCGTAAACGTTGAGAGCCTGAAGGTACGAGAGTCCGGCAATGGACCGGAGAAATTCGTTACTAATGGGATTTTTCTCAACGCGCAGTTTTTCGAGGTTACTGTACTGCGTAACGGCCTTCAGCTGGCTGTCCGTCAAATTCAGATCAGAGAGATTGAGCCAGATAATGTGTTTAGCCAGGGGTGTCAGCACCGCCAGATCAACTACCGGCTGGCCTGTTTTTTTTGGCCACGTCACATCCAGCATCAGCGGTTTGTGGTTCATAATCCGAATCACGAATCCCTGACTGCGCGCTGCGGTAATCCGGGCCGTGTCGCCCGTCATCGGAATAGCGGGATTAGGCGGATGGGCATCATTTCCGGCCTCCTGCACTACGGCATCAGTACTTCCGCTTAAACCAAGTAACCCTGCCACCATCGGTTGCACGGCTTCGCTGCCTTTTACAGCGGTAAGTTTGGTATTGTCGGCGGCAGCGGCTTTTTCAATCCACCATTTCAGCAGAGCCACCTCGTTTCTGGTCAGGGCTGTTTTGCCATCGGTAGGCATAAATTCCTTGTGGGCCGGGTCGAGGGTGACGCGCCGGTAGAGTTCGCTTTTGGTTAGGTTGCCCGCCACGATGGCCGGGCCGTGCTTACCGCCCTTCAGTAAATCGGCATGGGTGTTCATACGGAGTTTACCCTTCAGCTTGCCGTCCTGATGACACTGACCGCACCGTCTGGTCAGCATCGGCTGCACCACATCTTCAAAAACAAACACCTGCTCCAGGGAGGTGGGTTTTGGCCGCTGGGTTTCGGTAAGAACCGATAAAGAAAGATAGTCGCTGCCATGCGTGAGGTTGCCGCCCTGATGCCCGGCGTAACTCATCAGCCCCAGAACAGCCACAAACGCCCCCGAAAAAACCTTCTTAGGCAGGGCCACGTATGCCCGAACAGCGGGCGTAATCAGGGCGTACAGCAGCACCGCAACTCCCGCCAGGGCCAGACCCGAATACTTGTGATTGTCCAGCAGAGCCGGAGCATAATCGCCGGTGGTCGAGAGCAACCAGCCCAGCCCGCAGGCTACCACTGCCGATGCCGCCCCGGCCCCCAGGGCCAGCGGCACTGCAGCCCGAACGCTTTTGTACGTCGGCCAGTACGAAGCCCAGTCGAGCAGGGCCGCCAGCACCAGAAAGCCGATGGGCAGATGCACCACCAGCGGATGCAGCCGCCCAAAAAACGTTGGTATGTCGAGGAGTATCATTCAGCGGATGGTAGCGCAGATTCAGGAAAGTATATCGTTCACCACCTTGCCGTGTACGTCGGTCAGGCGGAAACGCCGGCCCTGGCTTTTAAAGGTAAGCCGCTCGTGGTCAATACCCAGCAGGTGCAGCAGCGTAGCCTGAAAATCGTGGACGTGAACCGGATTCTGAGTGATGTTGTAACCGAAATCATCCGTTTCGCCGTAGGTGATGCCCGACTTTACACCCGCGCCCGCCATCCACATGGTAAAGCAGCGCGGGTGGTGGTCGCGTCCGTAGTTGTCTTTGGTGAGCTTTCCCTGCGAATACACCGTCCGGCCAAACTCGCCCCCCCAGATCACCAGCGTATCGTCCAGCAGGCCCGTTCGTTTCAGGTCCGTAACCAGGGCCGCCGTGGCCTGATCTATGTTTTTGCACTGGTTTTTGATACCGCCCGGCAGCCCTCCGTGCTGGTCCCAGCCCTGGTGATAGAGCTGCACGAACTTAACGTCTTTCTGGAGCAGTTTGCGGGCCAGCAGGCAATTGGCCGCGTAGGTACCGGGATCGCGGCTGTCGGGGCCGTAGAGATCGAACACCTCGTCGGGTTCGCCCGCTATGCTCATCACGTCCGGCACGGAGGTCTGCATCCGGTACGCCATTTCGTACTGCGCCATCCGGTTGTCTATTTCGGGATCCCCAAAACCGCTTTGCTGCATCTCGTTGAGCTGCTTCAGGTACGTCAGCATTTCCTGGCGGTCGGTGCCGTCGTAGCCGTCGGGGTTGTTGAGAAACAGCACCGGGTCTTTGCCCGACCGGAACTGAACGCCCTCGTAGCGGGTGGGCAGGAAACCACTCCCCCACAGCCGGGAGTACAGCGGCTGGTCGTTGCCATTCTTGGAAATCATGGAGATGAACGTAGGCAGGTTCTCATTGTCGGAACCCAGCCCATAACTCACCCACGAGCCAATGGACGGACGGCCCGGTAGCTGGTTGCCGGTCTGAAAAAACGTAATGGCCGGGTCGTGATTGATCTGCTCGGTATAGAGTGATTTGATGATGCATAGATCGTCCACTACCCCCGCCGTGTAGGGCAGCAGTTCGCTCACCCACGTATTGGATTTGCCGTACTGACTAAAATTATAGACCGAGGGCGCAATGGGCAGGCTACTCTGGTTGGCACTCATGCCCGTGAGCCGCTGCCCTTTCCTGACCGAATCGGGCAGGGACTGACCAAACATAGCGGCCAGCTTAGGCTTGTAATCGAAGGTTTCGAACTGCGACGGGCCACCACTCATAAACAGATACACTACCCGTTTGGCTTTGGGGGCAAAGTGCGGCAACGCCTTCAGGATGGCCTCCTGCGTGTCTTCGGTGAGTTCATTGGGGGCTTTGGCTACGCCCCCGAATAACTGACGGCCACCCCACAGCGACCCCACGGCCAGCGCGCCCAGCCCCAGCGTAGTTTTGGTCAGGAACCGCCGGCGGTCCAGCTTTTCGTTGAGCTTTGCCAACTCCGGCGTATGGAGCCAGGCGTGGCGTGGCCCAAACTCGTCATCGTGGTGATGGTGTGACATGGCGTTTATCGTTTGGTAAGCGTGGCGTCGGAGTTCATAATCGTACTGGCAACCACCGCGTTGGCCGCTACCTGAGCGGCACTTAGCGTACTATCTATTTTGTACTGTCCGGCCCGCAGCCAGCCGGTTGCTTTATTGGGCGTTTTACTGAACCGGGTAAACTGGGCAGCCTGTAGCTTCGTCAGTAGGACCACCTCCGGGCGCGTAGGTCGGCGACCCGTCAGTTTGCGGTAGGCCAGCGTAATGGCCTGTTTTTCGTTGTTCTGCCGGGTCATCTGTTCGCCCAGCACGTTGGCGGCTTCCACAAAGGTGGGGTCATTGAGCGTAACGAGAGCCTGCAATGGGGTATTGGTCTTCTGCCGCCGAACCGTGCAAAAACTCCGCGACGGGGCGTCGAACGTACCCAGCGTGGGGTTCGGCACAGAGCGTTTTACCAGTACATACACGCTTCGTTTGTAGACGATGGCCCCGCTGTCTGGTTCGTACGTGGCGGAGTTGATGCGCCACAGGCCGTCGGGCTGGTAGGGTTTGATGCTGCGCCCACCCACCTCGTAGTTCATCAAACCACTGGCCGCCAGCGCATTGTCGCGCATCATTTCTGCCGATAACCGCCGGGCGGGGCCGCGGGCCAGCAACCGGTTTTGCGGGTCTTTGTCGAGCAGGTTACGGCTGGCGCGGGAGTCCTGCCGGTAGGTGGCCGACATGACCATCAGTTTTGTCAATTGCTTCACATTCCAGCCAGACTCCCGGAACGTAATGGCCAGATAGTCGAGGAGTTTGGGGTGCGAGGGCAGGTCGCCCTGGTTACCAAAGTCTTCGGTTGTTTTCACGATGCCAGTGCCAAAAAACAACTGCCAGTAGCGGTTAACAGCTACCCGTGCCGTCAGGGGATTATCCTTATCGGTGAGCCACTGCGCGAGCCCGTAGCGGTTTTTTGGCAGATTTTCGGGGAAGGCAAAAATAGCTTCCGGCGTGTTCGGATACACTTTTTCGCCCGGCGCGTCGTACACGCCCCGCTCCAGCAGATAGGTTTGTTTGGGCGTGGCCGACTCCTGCATCACCATCAGTTCCTGCACTTTATCCGTGCTATCGGCCAGTGTTTGGCGGGTATTCATCAGGGTTTTCCGGGCCAGTAGTGTGGGGGCGTGAACGGCGGAGAAATAGTAATTGCTCAGCACCTTCCGGTCATTAGGTGTCAGCTGCGCGGGCTGTTTGGCGGCTATGGCCGACCAGCGGGCGCGTTCGGCCAGGATCGCAATGTCAAAGGGCGTAAGGGTACGGTTATAGACCACGATGTCGTCAATCAACCCATCTTTAAAGCCAGTACCCCGGTACCAGCCCCCAATTTGCAGACCCGGCTGGGGTTTTACCTTTTTCTCGTCGAAGAGAATATCTTTCGTAAGCTGGTCCATCTTCGTAAACATGGGCTGGTCAATACCATTTACGTACAGCCGCAGCCCGGCGGCCCGGCCCGAACCGTCGGAGGTGATGGTGAGTTGCAGCCACCGGTCGCGGGGTACGAGTTTGGTGGTGATTTTAGTGATGGCGTTAGAGGGTGCCACGTGCGCCATACTCAGCTCGAGTTTGCCATTGCGGAGATAAACGTGGTAGCCCCGGAAGTTATAAAGCCGTTCGGCCTGCCCTTTGTGGAAGATAACGCCTTCTTTCATATCCTTCGGAATACTCAGCCAAAGCCCCACACTGAAGGGTTCGGATTTGCTGAAGATACCCACCTTGCCGAGGTCCAGCCAGGCGTCGCCGTTGAGTTTCAGCCCTTTCCCGTGGTGGCCGGTGGTCCATTGTTCGGGTTCCGGGCCGGTTTCTCGTTTGAGCTGGGCCGTATCTCTCCGGGTTACTTCATTATACAGCTTTTTCCCCTCAAAGCTGTACCGCGCCATCAGGCCATTTTTGGGATACTCCTCCTGTTGCAGCAACGCGTACCCGCCCTGACTGACCCATCGATTAAAGTCTGCCGCACCCTGCTTCTGAACAGCCGCTACCTGCGCACGCTGCTGACCGATTTTGGTTTGGATGAAGTGCATCAGCTGCTCCTGCTTTTTGGTAGGCAGCAGCACGGTAGGCGAGGGCATGGCATCGTCCCACGAGATCTGACCCGCTTCTTCTACGTTGTTAAAAAAGCTGGACAACTCGTAATAATTCTTCTGTGAAATGGGGTCATACTTATGGTCATGGCAGCGGGCGCAACCCACCGACAGCCCCAGAAACGCATCGCCCAGCGTATTGGCACGATCCAGCACATACTCCCGCTGGAATTCTTCCTCCACAATGCCGCCCTCCAGGTTCTGCTGGTGATTGCGGTTAAAGGCCGTGGCAATCCGCATCGCTTTGGTGGGTTTGGTCCCGTTCGGGCCGGGCATTAGATCACCCGCCAGCTGCTGCTGGATAAACTGGTTGTAGGGCTGGTTTTTATTGAAGGCGTTGATGACCCAGTCGCGGTAGGGCGACATATCGCGCAGGCGGTCAACGGTGTAGCCGTGCGAGTCGGCAAAGCGGGCCAGGTCGAGCCAGTCGGCAGCCATACGCTCGCCGTAGTGGGGCGATTTGAGGAGCCTGTCCACTAATTTCTCGTAGGCATTCTCACTTTTATCGGCCACAAACGCGTCAATTTCGGCCAGCGTAGGCGGCAGCCCGGTCAAGTCGAGGGTTACGCGCCGGATAAGCAACTCACGACTGGCTTCGGGGGCTGGGCTGAGTTTATTCTCGGCCAGTTTGGCGGCCACGAAATTATCGATGGGGTTTTTGGCCCAGTCTTCGTTGTCGATGGACGGAATTTCAGGCATTTCGGGCTTTACAAACGCCCAGTGGGGTTTGTATTCGGCTCCCTCCTGAATCCATTTGATAAGCACCGCTTTTTCGTAGGTCGTCAGGCTCAGGTGCGATTCGGGCGTGGGCATCATCACATCGGGGTCGTTGGAGAGGATGCGCCAAAACACCTCACTGTTTTTCAGACTGCCGGGGTCAATGGCTACTTTACCGGGACTTTCGGGCAGGTCGTCATAGGCATTACTGACCAGGTCCAGGCGCAGGCCCGCTTTCTGCTTGGCCTGATCGGGTCCGTGACAGGCAAAGCACTTGTCGGACAGAATGGGTTTTACGTGCTGGTTATAGTCCAGTTCGGCGGGCAGCAGCGTCATGGCACTGTTCACCTCGTCGGGCAGGTCGGGCTGGCAACCCATTATACTTAAGGATATGAGTCCTATCAAGAGACGCTGGTATCGCATAGTTGAGCCGTTTTGGGAAACCGCTACGTTCTGCAATCTGCTGAATCTCCTGCTCCGGCCTTTATGGTAAGGAACCGGAGTGAAATCCTGTTTTTTAGCGGCTCTCCGTCATCATAAAGTCACAAACGACCATCTGTTACCCTATCACTCCAGAGCATTCTATATCAGATTACTTACCAGCCTTATCACAGTCATTTTCTTATTCCCAGCCGCCACCCAGCGCGCGATACAGGTCGGTCAGGGCCAGAAATTGCGACTGTTTCGTGTTGATCAGCGTCAGTTCGGCTTCCAGCACGCTGCGCTGCGCCGTAATTACTTCCAGATACGATGCGTAGCCACCGGCCAGCAGATCATTGGAAGTCAGGACGGCTTTACGCAGTACGGCCACTTCCTGCGTCTGAAAGTCAGCGGCAGCCCGGTAGTTTTCAATACCCCGTACACTCGTCACAACCTCGCTAAAGCCTGTCTGCACCGTTTGGCGATAGCGGTAAAACGCTTCGCGGCTCACGGCAATCGACTGGCGCAGATCAGCTTTCAGAAACCGGCGATTAAATACCGGAGCTGTTAAGCCACCTAGCAGGCCAGCGGCCAGAGACGCCGGATCGAGCAGCGTAGTAAGC
>JACMPG010000091.1 GCA_014377625.1 Spirosoma sp. | reverse complement strand
GCACTCAGTTCGGCTTTGGTCTGATCGCTGCTCAGCGACCGGGGTTGTTGGGAAAACGATTGGGATTCCATTTGATTAACGGGATTTGGTGGCTGAAAGAACAGAAAACGGCAGCAACAGTACAACGAATAACCCCGCACTGGGTGTCTATGTTGCCGGGTTGCAAAAATCGGGGCATTACTACCTCATAAACACGCGTCCTACCGGTCTGCGTTCGATAAACTGTGCCGGGCAGCACAGGAAAGCAGACCGAACCGGCCCCGGTTGCTGCTGACAGGTAGTTGACGAAAGTTGCGTAGTTTGCGTCGTGACCACTACTAATACGCCCGCTTTCCTGCGCAACCCTGCCCTGTTCACGCTCTTTGGGGCGGTGGCCGCATTTTGTGCCTATGCCTGTATGTTCGCTTTTCGGAAGGGCATTACAGCCGCCACCTTTGAGGGTATGGCCTTTGCCGGGGTCAGCTATAAAATCTGGCTTATTACGGCGCAGGTGCTGGGCTACGCGGTTTCCAAACGCATTGGCGTCAAGGTCGTTTCGGAGATGTCGCCGGGCCACCGGGCGTTGAATATGCTGTTATTCGTAGGCATAGCGTGGCTGGCCCTGCTGGGGTTTGCGCTGGTTCCCGCTCCGTATAACATCGTGTTTCTGTTCCTGAACGGTCTGCCGCTGGGGTTGCTATACGGCATCATGCTCGGCTTTCTGGAGGGCCGCAAACAAACCGACGCGCTGGTGGCGGGGCTAACGGCGTCGTTTATTTTTGCGTCGGGCTTTGTCAAGACCGTTGCGCTCATGCTGCGGGCCAACTGGGGCGTGTCGGAGTTCTGGTTGCCGTTTGTAACGGGGGCGTTGTTCGTGGTGCCGTTGCTGGTGTCGGTGTATGCCCTTACGCTGCTGCCCCCACCCACGCCCGAAGACCGCGCTCTGCGTACTGAACGCAAACCAATGAACGCTGCCGAACGTCGGTCGTTTGTGCAGAGCTTCTTGCCGGGGCTGGTCCTGCTCATTGCGAGCTACGTGCTGCTGTCGGCCTTCCGCGACTTCCGCGACAATTTTGGCCCCGAAATCCTGCGCGACGCGGGTGTTGATAACTTCGGTATTTTTGCCCAGACCGAAACGCTGGTAGCCGTTGGCATTCTTGTGGTGATGGCCCTGTTGCAGCGCGTTACCGACAACTTTCGGGCGTTTGCGCTGCTCAACGGCATTATGCTGCTGGGCGGGGCGCTGGTGGGGCTGAGTACCTGGGCGTATTCGGCGGGGATGCTGCCGCCGGGGGTTTGGTTCATGCTCACGGGAATGGGGCTGTATATGGGCTACGTACCCTGCAACGGCCTGTATTTTGAGCGGCTGATTGCGAGCTTTCGCTACGTAAGTACGGTGGGGTTTATTGTGACACTGGCCGACTGGTACGCCTATCTGGGCAGCGTTAGCGTACTCCTGTACAAGAATTTTGGGCAGGGAAGCCTGAGCTACCACGACTTTTTTGTGAACGGGGCGTATGTGCTGGCCGTGCTGTACAGTGGGTTGGTGGTGGGTTCGTTTGTGTACTTCCGGCAGCGATTCCGGACCCGGGTTGGTGAACCTGTTGCCGTTTGATTATGTAGCGTTGACAGCGAATAATTTTTCCGCCCAATAGTCATGAATCCCTGGAAAAGCGTACCCCATGCCGATTACGAGCGGCATATGAGCCACGAAACGGTTGGTCAACTGGCGTCGCTGAGCGACATTACGCACGAGAAAGTACAACAGATATACCCGCAAACGGTGGTCGTATATGGTGCCTGCACCGGCAACGGCTTCGCACACTTTACCGATGCCCGCACGGTGTACGCCGTTGATCTGAATCCAACATACCTCGCGGTTTGTCAGGAGCGATACGACCCCATTTTGAACGAACTGGTGCTGGTACAGGCCGACATTAACCACGATCCGGTACCTATTCCGCCTGATTCGGTCGATCTGATTATCTGTCATCTGTTCCTTGAATACGTCGATCTGAGTCACGCTTTTGCCAGCTTCCGGCAGGTGCTGCGGCCCGGCGGTTTGCTCAACGTAGTACTCCAGCGCAGCAATGATACGGGCTGGGTGAGTAATACGGGGGTAACAACGCTCCGGCCCGTTGCGGCCATTGCCACCGAAGTGCCCGACGAAACCCTGCGGCAGCACGCCCAGCCAGATTTTCGTTTTGAAGGCAGTCAGACGTTTCGGATGCCTAACGGCAAAAGTTTAGTATCGTACGATTTTGTGAAACAGGGCGAAACCCCGTCGGTCGATGAAGAAGGTGCTGATTTTGAGTGGCCTGAGTGGTAGTGGCAAATCCACGTTTGCCCGGCAGTTCTGCGCTGAACACCCCAACTACCTGCGCGTCAATCGCGACGACCTGCGCCGGAGCCTGCTGTCCGTATCGCTGCCCGAGTACTGGCAAACCTGGCCGGATGCCGATAAAGACCGGCTCGAGACGGTAGTTACCGAGTTGCAGAAAACGGCCCTTGTCGCCGGGCTGTCGCGTGGGTGGCACATGCTGATCGACAATACCAATCTGCGACTCAGCTACATTGATGAATTCAGAAGGCTGCTGGCCAGCCATTTCGATACCGTCGACATTCAGTACCAGCTTATCGATACGCCTGTTGACGAGTGCATCTGGCGCGACAGGTACCGCGATGATTCGGTGGGGGAGGCCGTCATCAGAAAACAGGCTGAACAACTGGCCGTACTGAAAAAGAAGTTCACGTTTCAGCCCGAAATTATAACCAGACCTCCGGTTTCCCTGCCCGTATAACAAAGCTAAAACACATAAACAGCCGGGCGGGGCGATCCTAACGGGCTATCCATACACTATGCAGCCCGATCTACGCTACCCCATTGGCAAATTTACTGCCCAGCCGACGTACTCGCCCGATGAGACGAAACAGCACATTACGGCTATCGCCAGCCTGCCCGCCAAACTCACTGAACTCGTGGGCAGCTGGACCGACACCCGGCTCGATACGCCCTACCGGCCCGGCGGCTGGACGGTGCGGCAACTGGTGCATCACATGGCCGACAGCCATATCAACGGGTACGTCCGCACTAAACTCGCCCTGACCGAAGATAATCCCACCATCTTTCCCTACGAAGAAGGGGAATGGGCCACACTGCCCGACTCCCGACTTGAGATTGCGCCCTCGCTGGTCTTGCTGAACAGTGTACACCGGCGCTGGGTAACGATTTTTGATGCCCTTACCGAAGCCGAATTACGGCGCACCTTTTATCACCCCGGCAGCAAGCGCACCTTTACCCTCGCCCAACAGGCTGCCAACTACGCCTGGCACGGCGAACACCATGTTCAGCATGCCAGGCAACTGGCCAAACGCAACGGGTGGGGTAGCTGACTGGCACCCGCAGACACTTTTCGTTGCGGTCCCTCACCGGGAACTGGCTTTGTGGGGAGTCACGTTTAGTAAGTAAAGCCTGTGGGCGGAAGCCCGCGCTATTATATGCAGCAACTCATCATTCTTCTGATTTTTGCGCTGGCACTGGCTTATCTGGGTCGGCGGGCGTACCGGTCGTTGGCCCAGAAGCAGGCTGGTTGCGGTAAAAACTGCGGCTGTGCTGTAGACGAGAAGAAGATTGTGGTACGGAAAGTGGGAAGTCTATAAATCTAATAGGCTAACATTTTGGTAACATGGTAGTTTGTTGATGCAAATGGTTGCTCAACGAATCACCCAACTTCTAACGTTTACTGTTCTCCTGACCGCCACGGTGGGGTGTAATCGGGTTCGGCCCGACGCGCCCGTACAGCAGGCGTTTGAACCGGCCATACCCGACCCCATCTCGTACGTAGCGGGCCACATCACTTTTCCCATTGCTGAACTGGAAGCGAAGATCAACGAATCGCTGAATCCGGTACTGGTCAACGAGGAAACGTTCCGGGGCAGGAAAGGCGAGGCCTGGAACCTGCGCGTAGTGCGCACCGGCCCGGTCAAAATCCAGTATGCCAATCAGGAGGTATCTATCTCGGCGCCATTGCAGGTCTGGTACAGCAACCCCATCGGCCTTCGCAAAGAGAAAAGAAGCCAAAAACTGTGCGCGCTCTCCGTTAACCTGCTGTCGCCCCTGAGTATAGGATCAAACTGGCGGCTGAATACGCGCTCGCAGTTTCGGGATTATACCTGGATCGAAAAGCCCAAAATCAAACTGCTTGGTATCAACATCGGTATTACCAGCTTGGCCGAGTCGATCCTCAACAAACGTCGGGCCGACATCGAAGCCGCCATCGACAAGGCCGTCCATAAAGAACTCCGGCTCGACCGCAACGTCCGCAAAATATGGCTCGATATGCAAAAGCCGTTGCGTATCAGTAAAGAGCCTGAAGAAATCTGGCTGATCCCGCGCCCGTTCAGCGTGGCGGCTGCTCCCGTATTTGGTGATGCCGAACGCCTGACGGTACCGTTACAGATTGCATTTCGGGTCGATACGCACGTTGGCCCGGAGCCGGCTGGCCGCCCGGTTGAAGCACTGCCCCGGCTGTTGCGCCGGGACAAACTGCCCGAACTATCGCGGCTGCACGTATTGGCATCCATTCCCTACACTGACATAAACCGGGTGCTGGCCAGCCGATTGACAACCGGAAAACTTGACCTGATGGGTGGCCGGATCACCATAAAAAAAGCGTCGGTATATGGGAATGGCCGGTCACTGATTCTGAAAACGGACGTACGTGGAGCCGTACATGGAACTCTCTTCTTCCGGGGGCAACCTGACTACGATACCCTGACCAATACGCTGATTGTGAGGCATGTTGACTTCGACGTGGCTACCAAAGGGCGACTGCTCGCCACTGCCGACTGGCTCCTGCACGATCACCTGCGCGATACGCTCCAGGCAGCGCTGGTTATTCCGCTGAATCGCCAGATCAGCGAACTGCCCGGTAAAATAGAAACGGCATTTGCACGCGGAAAGGTAGGCCAGAAAACCGGACTGGACGTAGCGAAATTCAGGATGGTGCCGCAGCGGATTGTGGTCCGACCCGACGGTGTTCAGATACTCATCAGCGTTCAGTCTGAGGTAGGAGTGCTGGTGAAGAAGCTATGAGGCTGCCACCGCCATAAATACCGGCAGGCCAGGGTTCGGTACGGTCGCCAGGGATCGGTAATCTCCTGAAGTTTTTTGTACAATGTCTTGCCCGCCAGCCCGTCGGTTTGCTGTGGGTACGCCCGGACGATACGCTGCCGGATCACGAGGTCATCAATCGGAAACACATCGGGCCGGTTCAGTACAAACATCAGCAGCATTTCAACCGTCCAGCGGCCAACGCCTTTGATGGGTAGCAGATACTGCACAATTTCCTCATCGGTGAGCGCGTCGAAAAACGGGCGGTCGAGCCGGTTGGTCAGCGCGAAATCGGCTACGCTCTGCACGTATTTTACTTTCTGTCCTGATAGGCCGACCCCACGCAGGTCATCGAAATGTAGGGCCAGCAAGGCGTCGGACGTGGGCATGTGGTTGGGAAACAGCCCGCATAGCCGCCCGAAAATAGCATCGGCGGCTTTAACCGAAATCTGTTGCGAGACGATGCTTTCGAGCAGGGCCATGTACACGTTGTCGGCGTAGTCGTTGAAGATCTTCGGTGTCGGTGTTTCAGTAATGATCCGCGCCATAACCGGGTCTTTGGCGAGGTGGGTAAGGGCGGGATCGGTCATATTACTTCCGGGTTTATTCTGTTTAACGGTCAATGTTTGCGCGGGTAGTGTTCCTGCGTTGGTATATGCGTCCGAAACATGGAACTTTGAACAATATAAACGTCGAACAACAAAAATATATGTCGAAACGCCGACGGTATCACTCAGCCGAGAAAACCCTCGGCACCTCGCCCGGAACGCTTACTTACATAGGCGAAGATATTGACCACGCCACCAAAATCAGACGCATCGACTACAATGCCGCCGAGTACCACTTTGATGACAGCAACCGCCTGAGCCACTGCCACCCACCCGCCAGTAGCTCGCCATTTGTGAACTGGGTCGATGTCGATGGTATTCATGAACCAAAGGTAGTGGCAACTTTGGGGCAGCAGTATCACCTGCACCCGTTGCTGCTCGAAGACGTGATGAACACCGATCAGAAACCCAAGATCGACCTCTACGATGTCAATCCGGTAGTAAATAACGCATTGCCCGGTACTGCGTTGCCTGACAATGCGTTGCCCGGACAAATTGTCTACGTAACGCTTAAAATGCTGCACCATAGCCGCACTAAGCAGGAAATTGAATCGGAACACCTGAGCCTGGTGCTGGGCAAAAATTTTCTGATTTCGTTTCAGGAAGAGCGCACTAAAGACACGTTTGAGCCGGTAATTGAGCGCATCAAAGCATCGGCGGGCAAGACGCGCCACAATGGTGCCGATTATCTGCTGTATTCGCTCATGGATTTGGTAGTTGACCATTACTTTGTCATTGCCGAACGCATCGGCGACAAGATGGACGAACTGGAAGATCACATTGTGCGGCAGCGGGCCAACCAGCAAACGCTCAATACACTTTACACGCTCAAACGCGAACTGGTCAATATCAGGCGGGCCGTTTATCCCCTGCGCGACGTAATTGGGCTGCTGCTGCGGGGTGATTCTGACCTGATTCAGCCCGGTACCATGCCGTTCCTGCGCGATCTGTCCGATCACGTCAATCAAATTACGGACGTGCTGGATTCGTACCGCGATCAGATTAACGGACTGATGGATGTGTATTATTCCATCGTGAATAACCGGATGAACTCGGTCATGAAAACACTGACGGTGTTCTCGGCCATCTTCATGCCGCTGACCTTCATTGTGGGCGTTTACGGAATGAATTTTGATAACATGCCCGAACTCCACACGCGCGATGGCTATTTCTGGGTGATGGGTATTATGTTCACGACCGCCTTTGCCATGCTGTTCTACTTCCACCGGCGCGGCTGGATGTAGTTGGTTTACGGTGAACCACCCCCAACCCCCTCCTAAAACAGGAGGGGGCTTTTTCTGCGAAGCCCTTTTTTAGCCCCCCCTGTTTTAGGAGGGGGGGGGTGGTTCCTTACGGCTGCTTCTTCTTTACCGCTTCGACGTTATTTTTCTGGTTCTCCAGTTCGGTGAGGGCGGTGGCCTGCTCCGTTTTGTTGGTCTCGATGTCCTGCTGAAGTTTCTCGAGTTCCTTAGCGTTGTCGTCGATGCGCTTGAGTAGTTTCTCTTTTTCCTTTGCGTTATTTTCCAGATCGCGCTGGAGTTTCTCGCCGGTACGGACCGCTTTCTGATGGGCTTTCTGTGCTTCGTCAAAACTTCCTTCGGCCAGCCTGATCTCCTGGTTATGCTGCGTGGTTACGCTGAATGCTTTGAGTAGTGATTCGGCGGCATTGTATCCTGAATCGCCGGGTTTAACGAAGTTGCCGCTGCCCAAATCGAACGACGTAAAAATTGTGGCCGCTGATTTAGATGATTTCACGGTACTAACCAGGTTGATAGGTTCCGGCGAAACAGAACTGATGTCGGCATTGGAGACGCGGTACGTACCGCGCGACACGCTCAGTCGCCCGTAGGTTTTGAGTTGCTCTTCCCAGTCTTTCTCGATCTGCCGCCCGTTGCCCTGAACGGTTAGGTACAAGCCCGACAGTTTGATCTTATCGACGGTGGATTCTCCGGCATAAACCGTCTGCGCGTGTGAGAGTGCGGGCAGCGAAAAGAGAAAGATTACGAATAAATGGTTGACGAACTTCATTGGTTACGGTTTTTATGACTGGTTGGGGGCAAACTTACAATGTAATCAGGCAACTTATTACGCGGCCACTTTCCGGCAGAGAATCAATCGTTTGTCGCCGTTGAGCAGGGTGGCGGCAAAGAGATAGGCATCACCGCCTTCGCGCAGGGCCAGTTTTTTGCGCAGATCGGCCACAGTCTGCGGGAAGTTACGCACGGTCAGGTTGGCTTGCAGATCGGGCAGCCGCATTTGTACGGCTTTCCGGTCCGGCCTAAGCGCCTGCTCGACCACGAACGCCCGCCCCGGAAAGTCCTTTACAAGTTCGTTGCTTGTGTACAGGTGCGTGTTGGGCGCGAGTTTAATGAGTCCGAAGCGTTCCGCTACCGACCGAAACGCCCCGGCTTTTAGCACCGCAGCGTTGGGTTCGTACAGGTACGTTTGCGGGTTGCCAAATGCTACGTCGGCGGTACGTTCATCGCTACGGACAAACGAAAATGCTGTTGTGCTGTCTGGTAGTACGTTAATCGCCTTCAACGTGATGCCTGGTACGTCTGTTTGCGCATGGCTAATGACAAACAAAACCTCTTTCACCTCGCCCAGCACGGCCACGACGTGTACCGATTCAACGCCGTAGCCCTGCCCGGACAGTTGCCGGATTGCGGCTTCTATGTCGATCAGGGGCGATGTTTTCAGCAGAATATTCCGGGTTTTTGTCAGCAGGTTTTTCAGTATGTCGGGCCGCGATACATCGGGTTCGCACTGATCGAGCCGTACCACTTTGCCGCCCTGCCCGTTGCGCCGGTGCGGGTCCAGATAAAGCCAGTCGGCAGGTTCAGAAAGCTGACCAGCCATTGCCAGCCCATCGCCGGTTTGTACCGTCACGTTCGTGGCACCCAGCAGCGGCAGGTTATGAGCCGCCAGCTGAGCGAGTTCAGGTTGTTGCTCGGCGTATAGCACCTGCGTTACCCGGTCTGCAAACGCCCGCGCATCAACGCCCATGCCACCGGTCAGGTCCAGCAGCAATGCCCCGCCCACCAGTAACGCCTTGTAGTGGGCCGCTGCCTCCGACGACGCCTGCTCGACCGAGAGTGCGGGCGGAAAAATCAGGTCATCATTGGCGTACCAAGTGGCGAGTTTATACCGCGCTTTTTGCCGGGCCGTAATCTGGGCGGCCAGTTTTTTAACATCCAGCCTGGCAGGCCGGGCGCGAAGCAATAGCGTCTGCACGTCGGCGGTAAGGTGATCGCGAATGAACTGTTTTTCGGTGGCGGTGAATGAAATCAAGTCTGCATGGATCAAGTTCTAAACCGTGTCCGTCACCATCTACCAGTAGTACATCAGACTCAGCCGCGCAAAGAACGGGGTGCCGGGCGTAAAATGTATTTCGTCAACGGGTTGCGCTTCGCCTTTTAAACGGCTTTCGGTGGCAAACTGTGTCTCTTTCCAGCGCACATTAAACAGATTCTGCACTGATAAGCCGAGGGTGTAGGCCCGTTTGCCATAATTGAGCTGCAAATCATTCACGAAATAACCGGTTGCCACTATCGAATTATCTTCGTTGGCGGGTCGATCAGCAATATATCGGTACCGCAGCGAACCGCTGAACCCCGACGGCGACTGCAATGACAGACCACCCGTCGAGGTAAACGTGGGAGCCAGGGGCAGGTAGTTCTGACCGGCTTCGGCGTCGAGGGCGCGGGGTTTGGCGGTATTCAGGTCCAGATCGGCGTACAGAGATTTGGTAAGCTGGTAGCGTACCGACAAATCAATTCCCTGCCGACGAGACCGGCCACTCGGCTCGATAACACCTTCGTCGCCGACGTACACAAACTCCTGCTGCAACCACAAGTACCAGGCCGCTGCATTGATGAGCAGTTTTGGCGTGGGTTTTATGACAATGCCGAGGTCAGAGCCGTAGCCGGCTGGCAAAATCTGCCCGGTGCGCCGGAGCGAACCGCCCTGCGGCACCACCACCCGCGCATCGTTGGAGTGAAATCCTTTACCCGTGTTCAGATAAACCTGCAAACGCGGATTGGCGGTGTAGTAAACATTCAGCTTGGGCGAGACAATACCCTGCGTAGCGTGCCGGGTACCGGTGGGCTGCTGGAGCCGGTCGGTGTACTGACTGCGGAAGAAATCGTACCGGACGCCCGCGTTGACCGTGAATTTGTCAGAAATCTGAATCAGTTCGTCGGCGTACAGACTGGCGTTGAGTTCGTTGACATTGCCAAATTTGTCGCGTTTCAGCGTAATGGTGCGGTTCAGCGTGTGCGACAACTCGGTGCCGTTGGTCAGATCCTGCCGGTACTGGGCACCCAGCGTGGTAGTCCAGCGGCTGCGGCCCACGTTATTCTGCGTGGAGTAGCTGCCGTTGTAGCCAAATAGATTCCGGTGTTCTTTCTGCCGGATCTGATCGCCGTTGACGCTGTCTCTCAGAAAAAAGGTGAAGTTGGAATACAGCTCAAAGTTGTAATTGCTGTAAAAGAGCTGATTTTTGATGATGTGATTACGGGGCGTTACCGTCACGAGTTGGAGGTTGGCGTTGGTGCGGCTGGTTTCTCCCCCTTCGGTTGGGTCGACGGAGCCGAAGAAGCCGGTCAGCCCCGATTCAATGGCCCGGTCGGGAATCTGGCCCGAATGGTTCCACTTGCTCCAGAACGTGGTTCCGGTCAGGGTGAGGTGGGTGTTTGGCGTAATATGGCTGTGGTACTTGCCAATTACGTTCAGCCGCCTGAACCGCTGTGGGTTATCGAAATACGAATTGGTATAAGAATACTCCGACGCAATGTAAGCCGACTGATCGCGCTCATCGGTCTTTTTGGCCTTGTTGAGGTGCAGCAGATCCAGCCCGGCCACCGCCCGGATAGTACCGTACTGCCCGGCTTCAAGTTTGGCAAACGAGCGGTCGAGGGCCGTTTTGGTACGGAAATCAACCCAGCCTACCGTCCCAAAATTACCTTTATCGCTGTGGTACGGTCCTTTCTTGAAATCGACGCCCTCAATCAGTTCCGGGATAACGAAGTGCAGATCGGCATACCCCTGCCCGTGCGCGTGCGATACCATATTGACCGGCATGCCGTCGACCGTCAGGCGAATGTCGGTACCATGATCGAGGTCGAAGCCGCGCAAAAATATTTGCTCGGCTTTGCCACCCCCCGCGTGTTGCCCAATGAACAGCCCCGGTACCATCCGCAAAATCTCCTGCGAATTGGTAATGGGCCGCAGTTTAATATCCAGGCTGGTAATTAGTTGCTGATCGTGCGCCCGCTGCGACGAAATTCTGACTTCGCTCAGCTCAATAGGTGCCGTAGTCAGAATCGTTTTCACGGACGTTGTCCGGTCGTCTTCTACGGCGGCCACCAGCGTCTGAGTTTTGAACCCCACGTGCGACAGGCTGATGGTATACGAAGCCGCCACTAAATTATCGAAGTGATACTGGCCCAGTTCGTTGGTCTGGGTGGTGCGGCCAACGCTGGACAACTGGACGGTTACGCCCGTAACGGGCAGTCGGGTAGACTGGTCATATACCACACCCGACAGCGTACCGAGGTGGGCAAAGGCGGGTAAGCCAATGCTGATAAAGAGAAAAAATAAGATTGATTTCATTGACAGACGCGTAGAAAAGCATCACGTACTGGCCTGTATAGCCAGTATGCGCGCAATGGAAAAATAAGACAGATGATGCGGGCTATACGTTACAAAGCCCGCGTACAAGTGGGTCTTATGCTCTCCAGGGGGGCGCGTCAATGAGCCGGTACGGAATGGTCAGCGCAACCTTTCGGTACCGGGTGGTCAGGCGGGGAGAATGACCGGAAGGGATAAACGAGAAGGAAATGACATTGGGTAGGCAGTGCGCATCAATGCCAAACACTACCGAAATTGACCGGTTTGGAGCTGTATCATCAGTCTGCTGGTACCGGGTGGCCAGGGCTTCGTTCAGAAACGCTTCCAGACCGTCCATGCGCAGGTACCGGCAGTCGGTCACGTACCGATCATTCTGGCTGGTCTGTACCAAAACTCGCTCGCGCTGATCCTCCGGGCGGTTCATGCCACTAACCCCCGCTACCAACAGGTAGCTGGCAAGCAGCACAACGGCGATCAGGGAGCGTAGCATGAGAGCGGGCAGATGGAAAGCTAAGCGGGTTAGTTTACGAGTGTAAACGTCGGGTTCGTTTTGCGGGCGTCGGCCACGAGTTTGTCGTGCTGACCCGTGTTGCCCAGGGCCAGCTCAATGGCTCCGGCCTGCTGAAGCAGTTCAGGGTTTTTGCTGCCTGTTCGCAGTGCTACTTGGCTGTATTGCCGGGCCTGAGGAAAATTCTTCTGGTTGTAGGCTACCCAGGCCAAAGCACGGTTTACGTCGATGTTTTTAGGGCGTTTTTTATACTCGTTCATACCGTAAAACAGAGCCGAGTCCAGCTGCCCTGTCTGGGTATAAAGTTTGCAGAGTTCCAGATCGACGGTGTGGCCAGAGCGGGCATCTGCCTGAAGCATGGAAACGACGTCGGCGTATTTTTTGGTCGCCTTGTCTGCGTTACCCTGCAACGCGTAAATTTCGGCCATTTCTTCGTGGAACGAAAATTCGGGCATGATGGCAGCAGCTTTAGTGAGTGTGGCCAGAGCTTTGTCATACTCCTTGCGGGCTTTCTGTACGCGGGCCTGACCGGCTATGGCAAAGGCATAGCTGGGGCGTAGTGCCAGGATACCGGCGTATTGTTTTTCGGCTTCGTCCAGCTGGCCGGTTGTTTCGTACAGCTGACCCAGAATATTCTTACTCCAGCAATACGGTTCAGAACCGGGTAAGCCAGCCTGTACGGCCAGTTTCATAGCGTCAATGGCACCGGGGTAGCTACCGTAAATCTCGCGTAGATACGATGCCCGTGAATACGACTCCAGCGAAGGTTTCAGACCTTGCATCTTGTCCGACATGGTAACAGCTTCTTCGTAGTTGCCCAGTTCTACATTGGCATCGACCAGTACGCCGTATACGTAGGCGTTGTTGGGGTTGATTTGTCTGGCCCGTTCAGCAATCTCGCGGGCTTCGGCAAACTGGTGCTGCGACATTTTTACCGACGCATTGAAGGTAGTAGCCTCAAAATTCTTCGGGTCCATAGCCAGTACGCCGTCCAGAATTTTCAGGATAGCCGGGTAATAGTAGGGGTGTTCGCCGGTAATGCGGGCTTCGGACAGGTAGATAACGGCAACCTGGAGCCGGGCCTTAATATCGCTGGGGTCTTTCTTGATTTGATCGGTCAGTTCAGCAACTTTTTCTTGGGTCTTGGGCCATTCAGTAGCCGCGGCCAGTTCGCCCTGTCGGTTAAACAGGGGCGGTATGTCCATTGTAGACGTTTCGGTACTGGTCGTATCGTTCGTTTTCTTGTTGCAGCCAGCCGGTAAAAACAACAGTGAAGCCGCTATGCCAGACAGAGCAAAAGATCGGAGTAGGGTAATGATTTTCATAGAAGTTTGGGGAAAAGAATGGTGTATGATACAGGATATATCACTGACGCATTAATTCACTTGCACCAGTAACATATCCTGTATCATACACCATACATCATTTAATTACGGATTACTTTAATCGTCATGCGGTCGGTTGGCGTGATGGCCTGAAGGAAATAGATATCGGTCTGATCGCCCAGCCGTACCGTTTGCCGTTCTACATCGCCTGCCGACGGGATGGTTTGCTGGCTGATGCGCTGACCGCTTCTATTGGTCAGAATCAGTTGCAGCGCCTGCCCGGCCGCTCCCCGAACCTCCACCGCTATCTTATCGCTGGTTGTTGGGTTGCCAATCGCTTTGATCGTCAGGGGTACCTCGGTTTCGGCAGCTAAGCGACCACTGCCAAGACCACAGGGGGCACGGAAGTCGTATTTAAAGACTGCCGCCGATGCTGCATCACCCACGTACCGAACCGTGATGGTCAGGAAACGCTCGCTCGGTACATCTTTCAGCAGACCTTCCTGCACCCGCCGATTGGTGGTAGGACCGAAGTTGCCCGCTGGCAAAACACCCGGTACCAGGTATTCAACGGCCCGGTTCGGATCGCCACCCACGCGACCCAGTACGATGTCGCCGGTGGCGCAGTTGAAACTCAGCACCGTAGCCGAGAGGGGTTTGGTACCATCGGCCTGCGGTGCTTCGTAGTTCCTGCCGATGAATCCGCGCCAAGGGTCCTGTACAAACGGAAACTGAGCCTTGAACGTAGTATCGTTCTTGGTGATGCCCGCGTTGAATGTCAGGACTTTAACCAAATTCGGCGTTACCGGCGACTGACCTGCTACGAAGTCATCGTACCACAGACCTACGGCGGCCAGTACTACACCACCCACGGCCTGCAACTCAATCGTGGTCACGTCATCTTCCAGCCGACGACCGTTGGGGAAACCGTCCATGTTCGGAATGAACTGCAAATTGGGGTTGGTGAACCGCGCGTCGGTCAGACCCAAAACAGCGGCCTGCACCAGACCCAGCGAGGAGAAATCTGCCGAGTTACGGGGCGTGGCAGGTACGGCCATGTTCAGCCGGAGCATGTCGCCCAAGGTAGGCAGGAAGTTGTGGATGAAGGGCTTTCCGGCGGCCAGTGGGTTACCGGCTTTTCCGGTGGCCAGCTGGTAGGGGCGCATGTTAGGCACCCCGGTGTAGAAGATCGGCAGCAGGTCAACGGCGCGTGGGCTGGCCTGATCGGGCAGCAGGATGGAGCCGAATGCTTTCTCGGAGAGGGCCGTGCCATCGAGGGCGGCATTTCCTTTGAGGACGGCCAGACCGGGCTTGCCATTGCGGAAGTCGAAACTACCTAAAGACTTGCTCTGGATGCGGAGATCGGCCAGACCCGGTACGGCGGTACCAAACTGCGAATCGTCCATGTACAGGGCCAGTTCGGGATTGTTAAAGTACTTGGTAAAGAGCAAATCCTGCCCGGCATAGGGAGTAACCGCGTTCCAGCGATCCTTCAGACCGATGGGAATAACGGCCTCGTTGGTCAGGGGCATACCCAGCCGCGATACCTGTACCCATTCACCGTCGTACCCATTGCTATCGCTATAGATGGTTCTGATTCTGGGACGACTGGCCGAAGCCCATACGCCAATTACGTAATCAGGATCGAGGATGTTGGCTGCCTGCGCAACCGTCTTATTGCTTTTCTGGAGCGTACTAACGGGTACTTCGATGGCAATAGTGTGGCAGTTGTACCGCTTCACGGCATCGCGGCCACTCTTGCGGAAATTGCCCACGTCGAAAATGCCGCCCAGGTCAACGAAGAACGGATCATCGACCGGACCGCAGAAAATGCGCTCACCCGTCGTAGCCGTTGTGATGGCTTTGGTGGCCAGTTCGTTGTACGACTTGGCACCCAGCCCAACGGTTTTGTCTTCAATGGAGCGCGGTCCAATGTTGGCGGGTGGTACTACGCCGTCGGTGATGATAATGGCGAACGATTTGCCGCCATCCACACTGCGCTCGCAGGTATAGGTCGATTTCTGATTCTGCTTGCCCAGCCGGATGTTGAAGAACGTAGTCGGGTCTTCGTTTCTGGTCGTGAACACGAACCGGTAAATGATGTCATCGCCGGGGGTTCCTGCCTGATTTTTGACGTGTATTTCGTAGCGAATCCGCTCCCCAAACGTGTACCAGTTAGGGCCACCGTTCGAATCTTCAAACGGAATGTAGTTGGCAATCAGAACGATGTTTTCGGCATTGGTCGGGCTTTTGAACGCGTACACGTCCGTATTGTCGGCCAGCGGATCGTTGGAAATCAACGGGGCCTCGCGGTGCGACGACGCCGTTACCTGGCTGTAAGGCACATACGTCAGCATGGCCATCAGCGAGAGGATGAGATATTTTTTCATTGGATGATTCGGTAAGAAGATGAATGGTTAGTTGCGGGCTTTCAGCGTGTAATCGTAACCTCTCCACGGCGTCTGCACGTAGGGGAACGACGCTTTTAACGTGGTGTCGTTTTTGGTGACACCGGCGTTGAACGTCAGTACCTGTACCAGATTCGGTGTAACGGGGCTAACGCTGCTGGCCGGAACGAAGTCATCGTACCACAGACCTACGGCGGCCAGTACTACGCCACCCACGGCCTGCAACTCAATCGTGGTCACGTCATCTTCCAGCCGACGACCGTTGGGGAAACCGTCCATGTTCGGAATGAACTGCAAATTGGGGTTG
>JACMPG010000090.1 GCA_014377625.1 Spirosoma sp. | reverse complement strand
TCGTTTGTCGTCGAGAATTTTTTCAATAATTTGCCATTGGGAGTCAGTTAACTCGTAAAAACAGTCTGTCATAGTCTTGGTAGCTTGGTAACTCCAAGATAGGCTGACTCCCGTTTTTATCCTATCCAAAACATACTCTAAACGTAGGCCAGTTCTAATCATTAGCAACGGCACGTCGAATGCTCTCGACAATGACTATATCGTACTACCGATAACGAAATCTGTTCGGGATGAACCCTTCTCGATAACCATACATCCGGACGATGTACAGGGCGATCTGCCAGTGAGCAGCGAACTACGCTGTGATAAACCGTTCACGTTGCGCAATAGTCTGATGTTACAGACTATTGGCGTTTTAGATCAGAAGAAGGTAGCGAAAAGCATCGTCCTTCTCAATGAGTCTATTTCTAACGCGGACACCGTAATAGCAGATTGATTTTACACTACAACTTACTCCTCCATCATCACAACGGCTTTGCCAATAATTTCGCGGTTAAGCATGGCGGTCAGGGCCTGCGGGGCTTCGGGCAGGGTGTAGCGTTTGTAAATGTGCGGGGCCAGTTTGCCTTCCAATAGCCATTTAGCAATTTGCTGAAGGTTTTCCGCGTTTAGCCCCGGTTCTTTCTGGGCGAACATGCCCCAGAATACGCCTACCAGACTGCTCCCTTTCAGCAACGCCAGGTTAAGCGGAATGCGGGGAATCTCGCCCCCGGCAAAACCCACTACCAGATACCGCCCGCGCCAGGCCAATGACCGGATAGCGGGTTCGGCCAGTTTGTCGCCAACGGGGTCATACACCACATTTACGCCTTTGCCGCCGGTGATTTCCTTGATACGTTCGCGGAGGTCTTCGGTGCTGTAGTTGATGGTGTGGGTAGCTCCTTTTTCGCGGCAGACGGATAGTTTCTCATCGGTCGATGCAGCGGCAATAACGGTGGCACCCATTAGTTTACCCAGCTCTACCGCTGCCAAACCCACGCCCCCGGCGGCACCCAGCACCAGTAGCGTTTCGCCCGGCTGAAGCATGGCCCGGTCTTTCAGCGCGTGGTACGACGTACCGTAGGCATACAATGACGACGCACCCGTTACGAAATCCATCTGGGGTGGCAGCGGCACTACCGAGCGGGCGTCGGCCAGCAACAGCTCGGCTAAACCCCCGTGCGATCCGAACGCAAATACGTGCTGACCGGGCTTGAGATGCTTCACCCCCTCGCCCACTTCCCGCACCACACCCGATACCTCGCTACCCGGCGAAAACGGCAGGGGTGGCTTGAACTGGTACATGTCGCGGATGGTGAGCGTATCGGGAAAATTCAGGCTACACGCTTTTACGTCGATGAGTACTTTACCCGGTTCCAGTGTGGGTTCGGGGGTATTTTCGTCATAAACGAGCGTGTCGGGCAGGCCAAAGGCTTTGCAGATAATAGCGTTCATAGATGTGTAGGTAGCCCGGACGTCCACGTCCGGTAGCTGTTGAGATAGACAATGTAGTTTCTGTATAAGCCTGACGGCTACCGGACGTGGACGTCCGGGCTACAGTGTGTACCCGCCGTGGTAGTTACGTTTCACGAACTGGTTGGCGTAATCGTAATTGGTGACTTTCATAGTATCGCCGTCCCAGAGAAGTTTTTTGCGGCCCGTGAACTTGCCATTTTCGCGGGCGAGGTAGGAGCGGGTGGCCAGATTGCCCATCAATACGGTTTCGGTGAGCGGCCCGGACTGGTCGAACGACGACGAGGTATAGGCTCCGTAGCCCTGCTTACAGGCTTTGACCCACTGCTGCTGATGCCCGTCGGGACCACCTTCTACAAGGGACTTTTCTGGTTTGGTCAGTTCTTTACCACTGAACTTGTCTGTTGGAAGCAGTTTAGGATCGTTACCGAACAAACCGCCCGTCAGCATACCTTTTGTGCCGATAAACAGCATACCCCTGTCCGACTCCCGGAACAGGTCTTCGTAGGCCACACCATCGGGAAGGGGTGGGCGGATACCGCCGTCGTACCATGAGAATTTGATTTCCTTCACCTTCCGGTCATCCGACGGAAACGTCAGGTGAATGGCCGACGAGGGCGGGCAGCTATCGTCGAAAAAGGCTTCTTTGAAGAAATCGGAATAGACCGACCCTACGCTGCACTCGACCGACGTCGGGTATTTCAGTTTCAGGGCGCGGAACGGTACGTCCATGAAATGGCAGCCCATGTCGCCGAGGGCACCCGTGCCGAAATCCCAGTAGCCGCGCCACCGGAACGGCATGTATGCTTCGTGATACGGGCGTTCGGGTGCGGTGCCGAGCCACAACGGCCAGTTTACTTCGGATGGAATGGGCTGACTTTCGCCCTTGTCTCTCGGCGATTTAACACCCTGCGGCCATACGGGGCGGTTGGTCCAGCACTGTACGGTATGTACGTGGCCAATCATACCCTTCTGAATGGCCGTTTCGATAATCCGTGTTGCATCGCCCGAACTGCCCTGATTACCCATCTGCGTCACGACGCGGTATTTTTTGGCCGCTTCGGTCAGCATCCGGGCTTCATAAATGTCGTGGGTAAGGGGTTTCTCGACGTAGACGTGTTTACCAAGCTGCATAGCCGCCATTGCAATAGGCGCGTGCATATGGTCGGGCGTACTGATGATTACGGCGTCGAACGTCTTACCCGCTTTGTCTAAGAGTTGACGGTAATCCTGGAAATACGGTGCATCGGGAAACTGGGCGCGGTATTTTTTCGACTGCCGGTCGTCCACGTCGCAGAGGGCCGCGATGTTGTCGGAGCCGTTGTTATGCGACAGCCGCACGTTCACATCGCCCTTACCCCCGCAGCCTATCACCGCCATGTTGAGTTTGTCGGACGGAGCCACGTAACCTTTGCCGAGTACGTGACGCGGCACGATATAAAACGCAGCCGTAGCGAGTGCGCTGCTCTGAAGAAACTTGCGACGGGAAGCCATATATACAATGAGTGAATTAGTGAATGTGCGAATCGGTACGCCAAAGCGGAAGTGAATAAAGGCACGTGCGGGTACAATCTATTCACTCATTGATTCAGGCCATTACCTGGCCCATTTTCATAGCCACGCCCATATCGCCTTTTACTTTGAGTTTGCCCGACATGAACGCCATCATGGGGTTTAGGTCGCCGGTACCCATTTTCACGAGGTCGGCTACGCTTACGTGCAGGTCGCAGTCGGCGGGTTTATCGTCGTTGTTAACTACGGCGGGGGTTTGTTTGGCGTCTATATAGACAACACCCTGGTCGGTTACGATTTTGGCCGTAGCGTTAAGGCTGTCAGCGTGGGTGGCTTTGGTCCGAATCTGGTCGGTCAGTTCCTGTAGTGTCATGTATCTTTGCGTTTTAATATGAAACCGTGCGGCTAAAGTAAGGTTTTCTCAAATACGGGCGAAACGGCCCTACTATCAATATGCGCTCCGAATTTTTAACCCTGCTTTGTGTCCTGACGTTTCTAAGTTGCGCCTGGGGCCTGTTTGATGCTACGGTGTCGCTCTGGAAAACCAATGCTGTAGCCGAAACAGCCCTGCTTCCCCGCAAACTGACGCCGGAAGAAAAAGCTGCCGAACCCAGATCCTATTTTGAAGACCGGGCCTCGGGCGACGGTCCCATGCCCGGCGACCCGGACCAGATCCGGCTACTGTCCATCGCACAGTTTAGCTACTCGCTGCTGACGCTCATTGGAGCCGTACTGATGTTTAACCTCCGCCGAATTGGATTCTGGGTGTATGTGGCCGGTACCATAGCTGGTATCGTTATGCCCGTCGCCCTGGCTGGTTTTGGCGCACTCAACACTTCGTTCGGCGTCTTTTTCAGCGTCATCTTCGCTGGACTGTACTGGCTGAATTTGAAGGATATGCATTAAACCCTATCCCTTCCCAATGCGTTATTATGGCATGATTGCCACCGCTATACCCCAAAAAATTAAGACAAAATCCCTCGCTGAGCAGTACGGGCGTGTCCGGGCGCATTCGGAAACGATTTGCCACCACCTCGAAACGGAAGATTACGTGGTACAGCCCGTGGCCGATGTCAGCCCGCCTAAATGGCACCTCGGCCATACCACCTGGTTTTGGGAAACCTTCATCCTGCAACCCCACGCGGCTGACTACCGCGTTTTTCACGACGATTTCAGCTTCGTTTTTAACAGCTATTACGAAACTGTTGGCCGGCGGGTGCTCCGTACTGACCGGGGTAACCTCTCGCGCCCAACCGTAACCGATGTGTATCGGTATCGCCAATACGTCGATGACGCAATGCGCCGGTTTCTGGCCGACTCCGAACCAACTCCCGAACTGACCGCGCTGATTGAACTCGGCCTGAACCACGAGCAGCAGCATCAGGAACTGCTCATCTCCGACATTAAGTACATTCTGGGCCATAATCCGCTGTTGCCAGCTATCGTGATGCCGCTGACGGAGTACGCACCCGAACCGGCAACATCCGCTGTTTCTGTTCGGGAAGGGATTTATGCCATTGGTTTTCGGGAAGACGAGACTACCGAAAATCAGTTTCATTTCGATAACGAGGAAGCGTTACACAAGGTCTATCTGAACGAAGTAACGCTGGCAGGCAACCTCATTACCAACGCCGAGTATCTACAGTTTATGGACGCAGGCGGCTACCACGATTTCCGGCTCTGGCTGGCCGATGGCTGGGCCTGGGTCAATGCCACCAACGCAAAGGCCCCGCTGTACTGGCACAAAATCGACGGGCAGTGGCATTACTATTCATTCGACGGGCTGGTGCCGGTGGACCCCGACGCGCCGGTTTGTCACGTCTGCCAGTTCGAAGCCGACGCCTTTGCGCGGTGGGCCGGCACGCGCTTACCCACCGAATTCGAGTGGGAAACGGCGGCAAAATCCGGGCAGCTGTCGTGGGGCCGACGCTGGGAATGGACCAATTCGGCGTATTTACCCTACCCCGGCTTCGTCACCGCAGCAGGAGCCGTAGGCGAATACAATGGTAAGTTTATGAGCAATCAGTTGGTACTCCGGGGTGGTTCGATAGCTACGCCGAATAGCCATTCACGCGCTACGTACCGCAACTTTTTTCAACCCGACAAGCAATGGCAGTTTACAGGAATACGCGTAGTGAAATGACCCCCACCATCAGCGAGACAATCGAAGTAGATAACACCTTTGCCGACGCCGTGCGGACGGGGCTGATGCAGACGCCCAAACGAATTTCGTCGCGTTTTTTTTACGATGATGAAGGCAGCCGTCTGTTCGAGCAGATTATGGAACAGCCGGAATACTACCTGACCCGCGCCGAATACGAGATTCTGGACACGCATAAAGACGCGCTGCTACGTCATTTTTCGGTGAACGACCAGTCGTTTGAACTGGTAGAACTCGGTGCGGGCAACGGCCTGAAAACCAAACTACTGCTGGATTATTTCACGAAGCAAAACGCTGATTTCTCCTACGCACCCGTCGATATCTCGGGCGATGCCCTGACCCGGCTTACCGACGACGTTCATGCCCAGTGGCCTGACCTGCCGCTGAATCCCCGCCAAACGGATTACTTCGACGCGCTCGGTTTGATTGCTGACGAATTGGTGGCTGATGCGCAGACCAATCGCCGGTTGGGCGACCGTCGCACCGGCGAGCGTCGCACCGTAGTCATGTTTCTGGGGGCCAATATTGGCAACTTCGCGCCCGACGAGGCCACCGGCTTTTACCAGCAACTGAGCGACCGGCTGCGCCCCGGCGATTTAGTGCTGACGGGGTTCGACCTACAAAAGCATCCGGCCATTATCTCGGCGGCCTACAACGACAAAGCGGGCGTTACGCGGGCGTTCAACCTGAATCTGCTTCGGCGCATCAACCGCGAACTCGGTGCTGATTTTGACCTGAACCGCTTCGATCATTACGAAATCTACCACCCCGAAACCGGCGAAGCCCGCTCGTACATTGTCAGTGATACGCAGCAGACCGTTAACATTGACGCGCTCGATCTGACCGTACCATTTGCCGAGGGTGAGATTATCCATACCGAGATTTCGCGCAAGTTCACGCCCG
>JACMPG010000089.1 GCA_014377625.1 Spirosoma sp. | reverse complement strand
GCAGGGACCAAAACCGTTTCGGGGGGTAGGAATGAGGTGATCAGGTAATAAGCTGCCCAGCCAAAGAAGGCAATCAGGGTAGCCCAAACCCAGGCAGGAATAGGCTTTGGCGTTTCGGAGGCCGTAATCACGAACGTATCACTGCGTTCGCTGCCGTATGCGTTAATCGTGATTGGAATGACATCGGAAACGGTATCGTTGGGGTCAAGGCCGATCACCGAAATAGCCGGTCCATTACGTACCGTGAAGGGAATGGTCTGTATGCCTTCCCGACCCGTTGATGATACGGCCACAATCCGCAGCGAATGAATACCGTCTACCAGTCGGCTGGTGTCGATGTCCATTTTGATGGGGGGGGCATAGGCCGCAAAAGGTACGGGGTCATCATCGATAAATAGGGTCACTAAGGGGGAAGTAAGCATATGAAAGGTGATTAAGTGATTTGAAAGTCAGCCGGTTGAACAGTGGCGTGATCCGGCCTGAGAACGAACCAGACCAATAAGCCCAGCGTGATAACCACGACCCCGATAGACCCATAGAGCATTACATAATCGAACCCATTCTGCGGGCCGACACCGTGCGTAATATTGGCAAAACCAGCCGGCTGATTTTTTTTACAAAGCGGGCAGGCCGTTGCGGGTAACAGACTCAGTAGCCCCAGGAGAAGAGTCAGATAAATCGGTTTCATACGCCAGGTTTGGATTTTAGGGCGGCACGCTCCGCCGTGACAAAAGCCACTGGAACGGCGGGGGCTTTATTGCCCCACGACTGCCGCTCAAAGGTCAAAATAGCCGCAATTTCGGCATCAGTAAGCCGGTCGCCGAAAGCCTGCATGGCCCCGTATTCTGGCCGGGCATCGTACCCCTGCAACACTACGTTCACCATTAGGCTGGCGTTGGCGTCCGTGACCACCGGGCTACCCTTCAGGGGTGGGAAGGCGCCTTTCAGTCCTTCGCCGTTAGCCTGATGGCAGGCCTGACAGTGGGTAGCGTACAGCGCGGCCCCGTCGGGACCAGCCGCCACCGCCACTGAACCAGCCACCTCAGCCACGAGTGCTTTGGCGGGGGTATATTCGATAAAACCGGGTGCCTCGCTTCCGGTGGGTAAAGCAACCTGTTTCAGGGATAAGAGATAAGCCACCAACTGCCGGCCACGTTCGGTGGGCACAATCGTTCCCGTCAGGCCGTCGCGGTAGGCGGGCGGTACGTTCACAGCCTTTTCGTCGGGCAGCAGGCTGGTGGTTTCGGTAAACAGCCAGCCAAAGGCGGGCATAATCGACTGTTTCACCACCGTTCGCGGGTTGAATAGGTGCAGATACTGCCAGTCGGCACTGGCCTGTCGTTTACCCACTTCGGTCAGGTCAGGGCCGGTGCGTTCGGTGCCGAGGGTTGAGGGGGTAGCCCGCCAGATGTCGATACGGGTGCGCCAGGCATAGTCAGATGCCATACCGGGCCGCCCACCCCAGGGCTTGTCCATGTCAATATTACGGACCTGCTGGGTATGGCAGGCCACGCAGCCTTCGCTGATGAAGACGTGCAAACCCGCCCGCTCATCGTCGGTCATGGCAACCGCGCCGGGCAGCGACGCATTGTTTTCCTGCACCGACCAGGCGGGCCGGACGGCAATCAGCAGGCTGAGAAAGAGAAAGCCACCCAGGGCCAGGCCAAACAGGAGCCGGTGGTTATGCGATATATTCATGGCGTTCGAGTGGTTGGAGTGTAGGCGCGGGCTGGCGACGGGGTGGGCGGAGCATGTCGAGCAGGTTATAGCCAAATACGAAGTGGGCCAGCAGCATGAGCGTGCCGCCAATGGCCCGCCACAGCCAATAGGGAGCCATCAGTACCACCGAGTCGATAAACGGCTGGGCCGCCATCCAGCTAAGGCCCTTGAGGGTGCCGCCCACCATGAGCGCGACCACGTAGGCCATCAGCCCAATCAGCGCGAACCAGAAGTGGATACCCACCAGCAGGGTTCGGGGTTCCCGCCCGGTCAGTTTTGGCAGCAGGGTATAGATGCAGCCCCAGAGCATAAAGGCGACAATGCCGTACATGGTGATGTGGGAGTGGGCCACGTTGAAATCGGTGAAGTGCCAAACCAGGTTGGTGGTTCTGAACGCCTGCAATGACCCCTGTACCGAGCCAGTGAAATAAAGCACTACGCCAATCAGTAAAAACGGCAGCGAATAACTGTCGCCCACCTGTTTGCTACTGCCCCGGAAAGTCATCGCGAAATTGATCGTTCCGGCCAGCACCGGAATAAACATACCCGCGCTGAAGACAATAGCCACCGTTTGCAGCCACCAGGCAATCGGACTGAAGACGTAGTGGTGGGTACCGATCAGGGTATAAAACAGCAATTGGGTCCAGAAGGCCAGCGCACCCAGCGAGTAGGAGTAAATGGGTTTATTGAGCGACAGGGGCAGGAAATAATAGACCAGTCCCAGCGTAAACGTCATAAACCACATCCCCACGCCCTGGTGCATATAATAGCCCTGAATGATAGTTTCGCCCAGCCCATTCTGGTAAAAAGGCAGGTACGCGATCACCGACAGGATAATGACCCACCCGCAGGCTCCTATAATGTACCAGTTGCTGATGTAAATTTCAGGGGTTTTGCGGTTGGCGACGGTCTTGAAATAATTATAAAACGTCAGGATCAGCCCCACCGCGAAGAGCAGCATGACGGGCCAGATATATTCGCGGTATTCGCCCCCGCCGTTGTTGATGCCCGCCATCAGGCACAGCGTACCCAGCACGGTAGCAGCATTGATGAGCCAGAGCGTCCACCAGCCAATCCGGTAGCTGTACAGCGGGGTGCTACCCGTGCGGGGAACTACAAAATTGCCCAGCCCCAGCATCGCCAGCGAGGTCCAGCCCCAGAACACGGCGTTGGTATGCACGGGTCGTAGCCGCCCGAACGATAGCCAGGCAATATGGTCGATATCGGGCCGCACGAACTTGATGCCTACGTACCAGCCCACCAGAGTCCCAAACACGAGCCATACCGTGGCACACAGCAGATACGCACTTACTAACCGCACTAATTTCGGATCGACATCGGTAAGCGGCTGCCCCCTTTTTTTGTCGGACACCAGCGGGGCGTGTACATTGCGCGATACCCGCTGCACCAGTCCCCGTTCGTCGCGTGGCGTTACAAGAGCGGTGCGCAATTCATCGAACTGCTCGCCCGTGGGAGGGGCAGCGGGGTCCGCTTCCGGCGTTGAGTCTGGTACCATGGGCGGATAAAGCCGGAGCAGAATGGGGCGTAGCTGAAGGAAAACTACCACCACCGCCGTGCCAATAATCAGCAGCAGAAGCAGCCCCGTACCCAGCACGGCGGGCTGCGAGTAGATCGACTCCGGTTTCGTCTGGGCAGAGGCCACTACTGGTGTCAGCAGAAGGAATCCCGGTATCATCAGCATCCACTGCCGCAGTGGATGCTGCCGCAGTGGATGCTGGAAACACGGTCGTTCTCGGGCAGGCATTGGTACGTTCATCTGATGGGAAGATTGAGTAGCGGCACTAAGAGTTGCTCCGGCCCGGCCACCGGAACGGGTAGTTCGTTAATCTACGATGGCTGACCGTAGTCATGCGGCACGGCTCCTTTCACTATCGGTAGAATCATGTCAGGAATGGCCGGGAAAATAACCGGGCAAACGTAACGACCTGCCCGCTCATTCGGTATGATGACGGTCACTGCGCCGGCTGACGCCCGTCATAGCCTACCCGGTCAGGAGCCGTTATCACAAGAAATTGATGGTAGCGGAATAAGCACTTGCTTCTATACTTTTAATACGACTCAGTGGCTCACTTTAAGGCGAATAACCCGGTCAGCCCTGAACATGAACCTGTATTACGGGCAGTTTTAGTTAGGAAAATGACAACCTGTGTCAGGCTAAGGTGTTGTGTCGGAGATCAATACCGCAAGGACAGAAAACAAGAATATTAGGCTTATATTTGACAGTGACACGTTATGAAATCCCCTTGAACGCATGCTAATAAAAAGAGGCTTTATAACTGCCTGGTTATTCGTCGTCGGGCTTACCGTGAGTGCCCAAACTATACTTGGTAATGAATGGATAAAGTCTGGCCAGGCTTACTTGAAAGTAAGCGTAAATCAGCCGGGTATTTACCGGATAAGCTATTCAGATATTAAGAAAGCGGATGTGTCTTTTCTGAAGATGAATCCGGATAGCTGGCAGTTATTTTTCCGGGGAAAGGAAATCGCCATTCGAGTCTCAGGCCAGCAGGATGGCCTCTTTAGCGACCAGTCCTATATTGAGTTCTATGGCGAAGGAAACGACGGTAGCCAGGACTCTTTGTTGTACAGACCTCAGAAGCGATTACATCCGTACCAAACGTTGTTTTCCGATAAGGCTGCCTATTTCCTAACCGCGAATTCGGTATCGACCGGCAAACGCATAGCCGAAGTCAGTGGCTCGGCAGATGGCCTAAGACCCGAAACGTTTCACATTCAGGAGTCTGTTCAGGCATTCACCAGCGAATACACGTTTAACAACTTAAAAGGTATCGAACCCTTCCTGCAACAGAGTTATTTTGAGCCGGGCGAAGGCTGGTCCGGTAAACTACTAACGGCAGATTCGGTTGGCGTGGTTGAGGTTAAACTACCCGGTCGGGTTGAGACAGATTGGCCAATCCGTCTGGAAGGCCTCGTAAATGGTCGCGACAACGAACTTCATCAGATTCAGGTCCAGGTAGATGACGATGTGAAGAAACCACTGGCCTCACTACGCTTTCCGGGATTTGCAAGCCAAACTTTTCAGGTAACTCTGACATCCGGGACCATACAGAAGGAAAAATTTACACTCCGCTTCAAACCTGAACAAAACGGTGGCACCAATCAGTTTTCGATCACGTACGTAAAGGTGTCTTATCCGCAGACGTTCGATATGGCCGGTGAGGTAACCCGCGTATTTCATCTGCCCGCCAACGGACGTCAGACGGCTTTACTGGCGATACAAAACGTACCATTGGCAACCCTCGCCTATGACATTACGGATAAGTTTAACTGTCGATTTTTACCGGTAAAGACCACGGGTAATCAGGCACAGATTGTGGCGGATGGAACAGCCCAGAACCGCGACATCCTGCTAACGAATCAGGTGCTGAAACCATTGGCGGTAGATCCTGTTCAGTTTCGATTATCATACCCGGCATCAACCGATTATTTGATCATTACGCATGGATCGCTCAAACAGTCGGCCACGACTTATGCCAATTATAGGGCTTCAGTGACGGGAGGAGGGCACAACCCGGTGGTGATTGATGTCGATTCCCTCTTCGACGCCTTTAATTATGGGGAACGCAGCCCGTTGGCTATCCGGCGTTTTGCCGACTTCATGCTACAGACAACCGCCGTAAAAAATATGCTGCTGATTGGGAAGGCTAACAGCTACCCGTATTTTGTTAAAACAGCCTCCGATGATCTGGTGCCTACAATTGGTTATCCGGGAGCAGATATTTTGTTGACGGCTGGCCTGAGGGGCTATTCGGTTAACACACCTGCCATTCCGACGGGACGGCTCAATGTGATGACGAATGAACAGGTTCTGACGTACCTGGCAAAAGTTAAACGCTTTGAAGGGAACACGCCCAATGGGTTGTGGCGCAAGCAGCTTGTACACATCAGCGGTGGCAAGTCAGAAAGTGAAGCGCAAAACCTGAAAGAGACGATGCGCGATCTGGAGAATCTATTCGTAAATGGACTGCTGGGCGGTGAGGTCAAATCATTTAACAAAAGCAACCCTTATGACCTTGTTGAACCAATAAATATTGCGCCGGTAGTTAACGATGGAGTCAGTCTCATTACGTTTTTTGGCCATGCCGGCCCCGCCATTACAGATGTGAATTTTGGCTTTGCATCGCCCCCACAAAACGGATTTCGCAACCCTATTTATCCGTTGATGATTTTTAACGGGTGCGGAGTAGGTGAGATTTTCTCCCGGTTCAACACCTTATCAACCGACTGGCTACTTGCCCCGGATAAGGGGGCTGCGATGGTACTGGCTCATTCCTATTACAGTTACGAATTCCCCACGACCCGGTATCTGACGAAGCTGTACCGCGTATTGTTTGCCAATGCAGCAACGCTCGGTACTTCATTCGGTAGTGTACAGCAACAAGTGAACACCGAGATCGAAAAAGAAGGGGCTAATCTGTATGATGTGTCGGTACTGCTGCAAATGATTCTTCAGGGTGACCCGGCTCTTATTCTTTATCCGTTGGCCAACCCCGATTTTTCGGTCACTCAGAAAGGGATATATCTTCAGTCTTCGGTGGCCGGTAGTACGCTGAAGAACAGCGATTCGATCCAGGTGGTTATTCCGCTCGCCAATCTGGGCCGGTTCCAGCCAAACCAATCCGTTGCGCTATCGATCCGGACGATGGGGAAAACGATAAGCAGTAAAGGTATTCGATTCGACGCATTTCGGTATCGGGATACGCTGATATACACCATCCCCAACGATGGTGCATTACAAAGAATTGATGTGTTGATCGATCCTGATAAACAGATTGTCGAACTGAACCGGGACAATAACGCGGCCAGTCTGGACATAAACTGGGTACAGGCCAGCGTCAATAGCAGTTATCCGATAAACATCCTGCCGGATGTAGTCAGCCCGGCGCTCACCGTATTAGTCAATGGGGCCGTTAAGGAAAACAACGTTATGGTGGGTACCAGGCCCGAGCTAACTATTTATCTGATCGATGAAAATCCGTTATCGTCCGTTGATTTAGACGCCGTTGAGGTGTACATAGAAACCTGCGTCACGTGCGGCCCTAAGAAAATCCCTCGTGAGCTGTTGACAAACTCGGTACTGTCACCCAATCAACTTCAGGTCAAAACAACTCTGGATTTAAACGAGGGGAGTACGTATCGACTCATCGTTTTTGGCAAAGATGCGGCTGGTAATCGAACCCAGCCCCCCTATACCCTTACCATGAGTGTAGTGGGCTCCGATGAGCCAGTTACGTTTCGGAGCTATCCAAATCCGGCCAGTACATACGTCCGGTTTGAGTTAAACCTGTCCGTCTTAGCCCCACCAACCGAGTCCAGATTAACGATCTATAACGTACTGGGTGTACCGGTTTTTGATGGGCCGTTTCCTGTCTCGATCGGGAAAAACACAGTGATATGGCAGGCTCAGGTGCCTGGTTCCTACCCTTACCGGCTCCAGCTGGGCTGGAAAGATGGCCGGTCTGAAGTACGAACAGGTAATGTGTTGTGGCAACGCTAAGGCAGTCGGTCAGAGGTAAGTAACTCCCATTTTGTTATCGTACCTGACTCAACTATACCCTTTCCGATGCAATCGGCCGATCTCTGACAGAAGGCCAGCGACCGGTCTTCCTGATACACACAGCCAGTTGACCGGGCATAAACCCGAAGGTACTTTTCCTGACTAACCAGTGTAGAATCATTGGTGCCGAGCACCGAAACGGTGTCGTTGAAATTAAGCTTCCCGACGGAGAACGGGCGTCCTGTATCCTGATAACGGAGGAGAGCGGGGGGATTTGCATTATACAGGTTTGTGTTCCAGGATGTGGTGGCCGAGACGGGAAACAATAGCTTGACAACAGGTACATTACCTTCCTGATTGACAACCTCCACGAGGTTTTTGTACACAGTATGAATACTTTTGAGTTTCCAGGGCGATTGATCTGTCGGTCGGGTCGACTCGTCGATCACGAAAACTACCTGTTCATTACGGGTATAAGAGCTGCTGATTTTTTGCTGTATCTGGTAGGTTTGCTTCGTGGATGTATTTGTGGTAACGTACGTCTCGGTTGTGACCCGATAGATCCAGTAGTTACCCACTTCGAGGGGAAAATAAGCAGAGTCGTCATAAACGGGATTTGTTAAACGGTCATGGCAACCTACGTTTATGATCAAAAACGCCAGCAAAATTGCCACTTGTAAACCAGTTGTTTTCAACATTCCCGTAGTGGCCTGTACAATTGACGTATAGCGAAGAACCCAATTTAGCCCATTGGGTAGCACTAAAGATAGCTGTTTGTTTGATTATTAGCTTACCTTGTGATAGGTGAGTAGGTGCATAATCACGTGGTGAGAGCGTGTAGTGTATAGGCCTTTTTGACTCCTGTCTGTTACCCGCCGAATCTCGTTTACCAGTACATTTTAAATCAACATGAGTGGAATTGCTGGAATGATTCGGTTTGATGGGCGGGCTATCTCCCCTGCTGACATGGCTGCTATCGAACACCTGTTAGCGCATAGGGGCCTGGTAAGGAGCCAGTTCGTTGAACAGGGTGTGTTGCTGGCGTTCGGTAGTACTCCCGAAGTAAATACCGATGCGGCCGTCTACGCAGTAGCCGACGCCATCAGTTTTGATCATACCGGGGCAAAAAATGGCATTGTCGGGAATTACATTCAAAAAGGATGTTCGTCATTCAATCAGTTGAACGCCGATTTTGCGGTGGCGTTGTGGGATGCCCGTCGGCAAATACTTGTCTTTGCCAGAGATATTTTGGGAGTTAAACCCCTGTATTATGTGCATCAACCCGGTTTGTTTTGCGCCTTTGCCACCGAAATCAAAGCGTTGCTCGCCATTGGGGAGGTATTCCCCACGCCGAATCAGCACAAATTCAGAGAGTACCTGACCTGGCCCAAAATGTATGTGCCTTACAGTTCCGAAACCTTTTACGAAACGGTTTCCAGTGTTTTGCCTGGGCATTATCTTCAGGTAAGCAGCAGTAACGTTCAGATAGAAACTTACTGGAAACCAGACTTCAGCAGGATTAGTGGGTTAAAAGGGGCAGACGATTACCCTACGTTGTTTCGGGAGGATTTTACGAAGGCTATCAACTCCCGTATTCTTGGTAAAAGCCGTGTGGGCTCTCATTTGAGCGGTGGCCTCGACTCCTCGTCGGTTAGCTGCGTGGCTCAGCACCTGCTCACGGACCAGAACCGGCCTGCTCTACACACGTTCACGATTGACACGGGACTGGCCTCTACCGATGAATCTGCCTATGTGCAGGAAGTCATCAGGCAGTGGAATCCGGTATACCACACGGTACGGCCGGAGTCGGATGTACTGCCTGCTATCTTAGAAATAAATCATCTATTCGATCGACCTGAGCATTTTATCATTCCGTCCAGTTTTCACCTGAGTGTTTCGATAAAAGCCCGGCAAATCGGTTGTGACACGATCCTGACCGGACACGACGGCGACAGTGTCATAACCACGGGATTTGACTATCTGGATCAGTTGATCGATAAGGAAGATTGGGAGGATCTGGAGCGAGCCTGCCAGCAGATAGTATCCCAACCCAATCGTAATCTGGTTTATGTCAGTGATAAGTGGCTTAGTCTGAGCGACCGGGCTAAGTTTGAGAAGTATGTCCTGTACATTGTTGGCGCTGAAGTGGTAAAACGCTTTAAAGGTCAGTCACTCGCTATGTTTCTGCGTACGCTAAATTGTCAGCAACAACAGTTCAACCTCTCCGCAGCCTCGATACTAACCTACTGCACAAAACGGATAGGGGATAAACTATCGCACAGAGCGTTAATAGATAGTGCGTTCAGTCCGTCATTCAGGCAATTATCGAACCCCGTGTCGCAGCCAACTACCGAAGGGTTGAGTGCCTGCATACCAACAGACAATCCCGTTCCCGTCAACCAAATTATCAATACGACCAATGTACTGTGTAACGAGCAGCTGGACCATATTGGGGCCTATTACGGGCACCAGTATACGTTTCCTTTCTTCGATAAGCGGGTCGTTGAAGTGGGGCTGGCAACCCCCTCGTGGGTAAGCTTCGATCAGGGACGCGGGCGGGGGCTGATTCGTCATGGTCTACAGTCTGTACTACCCCCCGCCATTATTAACCGGCTCACAAAGACCAACTTTGTTGAGTACGGCAATCTGTCAGCGCAACAGCTTTATCAGGCTACTCATGAGCAGTTTACATCGCCCAGCCACGCAATCTGGGAAGTGATAGACCGATCTGTGTTTGATAAAATTAGTGCCATTGTATTTAATACACGGATTCCCGTTCAGCAAAAGACACGCTATAACTGGTTATTGAGTCGGATTATCTATCTGTCGCTCTGGCTGTCTACACTGTCGAAAGGGAGCTGAACACTGCGACAGGTTGAAAGATCAGGAAAATGCCATTCTGATGATCGGGTATCAGATAGAAAGTCTGGCTGGCTATTGGGTACGTATCAAGGCCAGAAAAACGCGTATGATAGCAGTAGCAAAACCCCATTCTTTAGGAATGTAAAACTGACGGCGGTGCAGGTTTATAACACTGGAGCGAAATATAAAACTATGGACATAGCAGCCATAAATTTTTACTCTATCTGCAGACGTGGGTTGCTTGTTCGCAAAATTGACGGTCGCCCTTCTGAATGAGGGTATTGATTGTTTGTCCCATCTTTTTTCCTGAGCTTCATTCAGCATGGTCAGATTGTAGCCCTGCATCTGCTCTTGAACAGACGCGGGCAATGCTAATTTCCACAGCTGTTGGCACCACTGCAAACCCTCAAAAAAAGTGACCTTTAGTTGACACTGATTTATTTTTTTCAGCAGCCAATCCCAGTTCACATCGGCCTGACTAAGTGAAAAATAAAGGTCATTTATGTAACCAATACGTCCCCAGGAGTTGGTGACGCCGTGGTGAAGCACCAGTAATATAACCTGTTTCTCGACTATGAAGCCAGGGGACGAACGGAAATCGCTCAACTCAAACGCCCCAATTTCCTTCAACAAACAGTCAACCCGCCAGTGGAGGTCAATATCGAAGCGGCCGGTGTTAAAATAAGGTTTTATTAAGCTGATTTCATGTAATTCGTTCCATATTACCCCTGCTGAATGGTATAGATAAGGCTTGTATTTATCGCCTACCCGATAGCCCTCGGGTGCCAAAACACCGATAGTTTTATAGAGGTCTTTTGCATCTACCAGAATATCCATGTCGCCAATAGAACGCAGTCCACGCTCAGGATAGCTGTGTTCTGCCAGATAGACTCCTTTAAACGCAACATGGTCAATTTTCTGCCCGTCGAGTATCGCAGCTACCCGATGGTACTCACGCAGTTTTATTAAATTGTCGGTCGTGATGAGGACACATTCCTGGCGGAGGGTTGACAGAAATGTGTCGGGCACAGACGGTACTTCCCGAAAAGCCCGATACAATAAGGGGATAACCCGGTGGTAGTGGGCCAGTTTTAGGAGACGATCCCAGTCCAGAGAATGCTGCTCCAGAAATAACTCTAAACCAGCTGTTTTGCTGGCCGATGGCTCCGCTGAACAAGCCCGCAACAGTAGATTTATTTCAGTGGATTGCCGTGTTTTCATGTCAGTGTGTAGTGCTCAGGTGGTCTACAAACGCATGTAAAGCCATAAAGTTGGCGGGGCGGCTCATTCGATAAAGGGGCGTGGTTTTTGCAATGGCCACACTTTTTTCGAAGTAATCCTTCAACGCTTTACCGGTCAGTAGGGTGTCGGGCAGGGGAAAATGATGCAGCAACTCAACGGGAACCTGACTGCTGGGTATGGGGGCAGGCCCACTGCCGGGTTCGTTGGGAGGCAGCAACACAAAAATTTGTTTTAGCGGTACAGCTTCTTCTTCAAATGTGATTGACTCATGCCACGAAAATTTGTCGACTCCCTCGCGCACCGGCGTCATAGTCTCCTGCTGTAACTGCAATCCCTTTACACTGCTTTCCCAGATTTTTATCTGTGAAAAAGCCGGAATTAACTGGTGATACCCGGTCAGACTTAATCGAATACAGACCATATCATCACTAATGACACTATATCCTTTTCCCGCAAAAGCCGCAACGGTGGTTGATTTACCAGCACCCGGTTCGCCTATAAAGATAACACCAGCATTACCAATTCGAATGGCACTCCCATGTAACAAAAAGTAGCCTTTCTGGAACAGAATAAGCCCTAAAGCTTCGCTAAGCGTAAACAGGGAGATTATATGGTCGTCGGTCTGGGTAGTTTCAACAATCAACTCGTTGCCGTTTACCGCCATAAATGAAATGAGCGGAGGCCAGTCTAACCATAGACGATCACTTTCGGTCTGAGCAAATTGAGCATTTATCCCGGCACGGTAGGCTTTTGAACTTACAAAGGATGGTTTTGGGGGGAGTTGGCCACGCTTAATTGTCAGGTCAATAACTACTGTGGGTTTTGGGCATGCTACAAGGGGTGGAAGTAGGAAGTCGGAAGCAATTGATAGCCCAAAGGCTTTATAAAAATACGGGGTCAGTTCCATGCTAAAATCGGCTCAAACACCAGATTCGGTTGTTCGCCCAAGATCGTGTTATGCTGGTAGGTAACCCAGGCATGGGCAGAAAAACCGTCGAGGCTGTTGTTACGTACGCCAATGTGTACCCGAACATCGGGGTGGTTTTTTAAAAGCCATTTCCCGGCAAGCGCCTGAACCAGACACGTGAAGCCCATAGGAATGCGGGCACTCACTATTTTTATTGCCCATATCTGTTTATCGATAAATGACCGAGAAAGCGTCTTTTTCGAGTTACAGGATACGGGTACTGGCTTGATAAACCATTTTAAAGGAAAAAGAATCAGAAGTAATTTAAAGAACACCAGTACAGCGAGTACCTTCATCAGCAGTATTCTTTTAGGCCAGCTCAAAGAGTGGATTTTTGCCTGGTCACGCCTTAATTTCGATAAGATTTTCATCAAATAGATTGCCGAGAAATAACATGAGTTCCTGTTGACAGACCGACTCGTCTACGTCAAATTCTTCCAATAGCTGTTCCTTGATTCTCTGAACAGACAATTCCTGACCAGCCTGTAAGAGCGACCAAATGAATCCTCCTACTTCATTCAATTCATAATAATTCCCCGCTTCGTAATTTAGTACGATGGTTTCCTTCCCAAGGACGGATGAGGACTGATGTTGAGTGGACTGAATGCGGGTATTCGGACTAAATAGCATGAACGGAGCGTGTAGCAATATGAGATGAGAGAAAAGCCTGACCCATTGCCAGTTATGTCAATGAATCAGGCTTTTATAGGCTGAACTGGTTGGGCTAACCCCCGAAGCTTCCGCTTCCCAGACCATCGGTGCCGGAGCCAATTTTTAAGGTGAGTTTCTTTACGTTGCCCAACACGTTAATTTTTGGGGTTTTATACGCCTTTTTAGGCAATGAAGCTGGTGTATGATTAGATTTTGTTTTCATGAGCCAAGTACTGTTAAGTTAAATAACAAAGAGATTTGAGGAGCAACTACTCAACAACCAGACGGTGTTGACGTGTTTGACCCCGTTCTTCCACTGTGAGAACATACACACCTGCAGACAGCTTGCCTACCGTCTTTAGCAGGAGGTTTCCCGACTGAATGCTCATTTTTTGAATGGGTAGCGAGCGGGCGTCTATACCGAAGAAGCGAATCGAGGCTGTTTCAGGCTCATCCAAACGTAGTAAAAACTGACCATCGCTGCGAACCGGATTAGGAAACACACCATATATTTCATCGCGGAGGACTACCGAAACGGCCGGATAAGTTGTTGTCTTTCCGTTCAGATCGATTTGCTTCAGACGGTAGTAGCTGGTGCCGGCAAAGGGAGCTAGGTCAGTTAGGGTATAATTTTTTAGCGCATTGCTCGTAGCCGCTAGTTCACCAACCTCGCCTACTTTATAAAAGGCCTTGAGATCTTTGCTGCGCTCCACCACAAAACCTTTATTGTTTGTTTCCAATGACGTTGTCCAGCTAATATCGACAGTATGTGTGGCTGGCGACGCAGTGGCAGCAAACGATACCAAGGTAACGGGGAGAGGAGCAGCTACGTTATTGACGATATTGGCATTTAATACAATGGCACCCGTTGTCGATAACCCCCTTCCAACAAGGGTTGCGCCGGTATTTAGGGTTATGGCACCAGTAGCTATGATCGTACCCCGCAGATTAGAACCTGTTCCTGCTGTTGCAGCACCATTTACCTGAAAAAACACATTGTTTGCGGTAGCCCCATTTATCAATATAATGTTCGACGATGTACCGGTTGTCAAAGCGCTGTTCAATTTAATGATAAAGATGCCCGGTCCGCTTAATGTTAACGTTCCATTCAATGTAGTTGGCGATGCCGTAGGCTGGCAGGACACGCCCGGGTTGAGCGTCTGCCCGGTTAAGTCGGAATTAATGATAGTACCACAGGAAAGCGCACTAAGATAATTATAGGCCGCAACTACATCGACAGCGGCTTGGGCTGCTTCAGGAGAACCCGGCAAACGTATATTGCCGACTACTGTGCCCGGAGGGAATCCAGTAAAGGCACCCACATTGGTGCCAATGTCGCCAGT
>JACMPG010000088.1 GCA_014377625.1 Spirosoma sp. | reverse complement strand
TCAATTAGGAACCGCTGCCGGTCGCCAAAGGCTTTCCAGTTGAGCTGGAAACCAGCCAGCAAACCCAGATTAGCCGCGTTGAATGACTGGGTGTTTTCGTTGTTGGGAGCGGGTACCAGATTATTTTTAGCGTTCAGCCGGAAGCCTATCGACGGGCCAAAATAAACGTTGGGTCGGAAATTGCCTGCCAGGGTCAGGAAATAACGCAGGGCTACCGGAACTTCCAGATAATTGATGCGCTGATTGTAGTTTAAATCGGTCCCGTCCGGGTTCCGAAAAGCCGCCCCCTGCTGGCTGTACAGGATATCAGCCGAAATACCAAAATGATTTAGCGAACTGTACATCAGAAATGCACCCGCCGACAGGCCGGGATGAAACTTGTTGGTTCGCACGTCGCCCCCAAATTTGGACAAATTCAAGCCAATGCGAGGACCTGCACTAAAGCGCTGCTGGGCCGAAGCACTTGATAAACAGATAGTAGTGAGCAATACAATACAAAAAGCGGAACTGCGTAAATACGACAAAAACATAAAATTAGAAAATGGTGAATCGTCCGGTTAACGCTGTTGCCATCAAAATGTTTCGTAGGTACCGTTTCCATATTACCCAATGGGAACGGACGGCAACCCTACATTTTGACTATTTTTGAGGATTACTTAGCCAATACCAAGTTTAATGGGTAGCTGAGCCAGAAACCTGCCCGTCTCAGTCAGCGGGTGAAATTTTTCTTTTACAAACTACCCATTCTTCATCACAAGTATGAATCGACCCTCGCTTTATTTCCGCGACGAACACCATCTTTTCCGGCAGAGCGTCCGGCAGTTTATCGACACTGAAGTGGTGCCAAATACCGACGCCTGGGAAACCGCCCGCCGAATCCCCGTATCCATCTTTCAGCGCATGGGCGAACTGGGTTACCTCGGCCTGCCGTTTTCCGAAACGTACGGCGGGGTCGATGCCGATTTCTGGTACTCGGTCGTGTTTCTGGAAGAGCTGGCCCGCTGCGGCATGGGCGGCTTTGCCACCGCAGTGAGTGTACATGAGTACATGGCCGTGAATCACATTGCCAAAGCCGGGTCAGACGATCTCAAAAACCGGTACCTGCGCCCCGCCATCGCGGGCGAAAAAGTGGCCGCTCTCGCCATTACCGAACCTGACACCGGCTCCGACGTATCGGCTATCCGCACCACGGCCACGCGCACTGACGAGGGAGACGCCTTCATCGTGAACGGGGCCAAAACGTTTATCAGCAACGGCACCTACGGCGATTTCGTGACGCTCGTAGTCCGCACCGACCCCAACGCCCCCCGCCCCGACGCAGGGATCAGCCTGCTGGTGGTCGACCTGGACAGTCCGGGCATTACCCGTACCAAACTCAACAAGATTGGCTGGCACAGTTCCGACACCGCCGAGATTCGCTTTGATGACGTGCGGGTACCGGTAGCCAATCTCATCGGGCAGGAGAACCGGGGCTTTTACTACCTCATGGAAAGTCTGCAGCTGGAGCGGCTGGTGGCGGGTATCATGGCCGTATCGGGTGCGCAACTCGCCCTCGACTGGACACTAAACTACCTCAACGAACGCGAAGCCTTCGGCAAGAAGATCGGCAAATTTCAGGCCATACGCCATAAAATCGCCGATGTGGCCACCGAAATTGAGATGGCGCGGCAGTTTGTGTATCACACCGGCTGGCTATTTACACAGGGCGAAGTAGTCGTGAAAGAATGTTCGATGGTGAAGCTGGCCACCGCCGAAATGCAGAAGCGCGTAGTCGATACGTGTCTGCAATTTTTCGGCGGCTACGGCTACATCGAAGACTACCCCATTGCCCGCGCTTACCGCGACGTTCGGGTGGGCACTATTGCGGGCGGCACCTCGGAAATCATGCGCGAAATCATCGCCAAAATCGTCATCGACGCTGTAGCGTACAAAGCGGTATATTAATTATGGGGGTTTGACGCGGGAGTGGCCCCCCGCGTCAGCAAAAAATCATTCCTTCACCACTTTCCGGTGGGCTGTACCGCTGGGGGTTTGGATACGGAGAAGGTACATGCCTTTGGGCAGGTTACTCAGATCGAGGGTGGCGGTGCGCTGCCGGGGACGTAAATCGGGCTGGAGTAGGGTGGCTCCGGTCAGGCTTTTAAGCGAGAGTTGCTCCAGCGTTTCGGTGGCGGGCAGTTCAACCACGAGCGTCTGTTGCACCGGGTTTGGATAAACCGACAGCGCGTCAGACCAGGCGGGTTCCAGCCCCAGCACGGCCAGCACGTTGAACGAATTGTCAGCGGTGGTGGCTTCATAAAACTGGGTGTTGCCATCCTGAAAAGCCCGTACCGATACCTTCCCCGTACTGTTAAAAACCATAACATTGCCGGCAGTCAGACTCGCGGGGCCACTCATTACCTGAAACCGCACCGGCAATCCAGACGACGCCGTAGCCCGCAGAGTCAGATTACCCTGGTCGGTATAGCGGTCGGCAATGGCATCGAAAGTAAGCGTCTGCGTGGTTTTGCTGGGTAGTATCCGGGCCGTTTGGGAGTACCACACCGGCCACTTCGCCCCCTCGTACAGCACCGTAGCCGTACCCACAGGCGTTAGCTTATCGGTAGCCAGTCCAATGACCGATACGTTCTCGCTGTTACCCGATTGGGTACTGAATACCAGTCTATTATCTAAGCGCGAATAACTTGGGAAACCCAGCGTATTATTTTTATAGACGCCTTTCAGGTTATCATTCGGTTTGCTCAAATCTACCGCAATCACGTAATAAGTATTGTCGGTATCATTTATGTAGTCGAAGGCCAGCACGTCGGGCGAGTTGCGCGAGTACGACGGATTACCAATGCTTTCGCCGTCGCTCAGATCGCTGAACAGTTTTTCGATATTACCGCGCGAAAAGTCACTGGTGCGGTTGCTCCAGACGTTGATAAACCCTACGTCCCAGTAGTCAATGGCTTTGCCGGTATTGCCGCGAATTTCGTTGTAAGCGTCGTAGACGATGTTTTCGCCCGTAAAATCCCACTCAAAGGAATCGGCATATTTCACGTCGCCGGTTTCCACACCCTGGGTATACGTCGGGTTATAGAGTTTAAACTGCGCCCATTTCTTTTTGGCGTAACTGTACACATAAATAACGCCGTCCTGATCGGCAGTGAGGGCGGCCAGTTTGGTACCATCTTTTGAGATAGCTACGTTGTCCCATCTGGTTTCGTCCGAAATGACGGTTTCAGTGGGCGTACCGGTTAGGTTTACGGCCCGTATGCGCTTGTCGGTCGAGACGTAATAGGCCGTTTTTCCATCGTCAGTAACGCTGGGGCGGTGGCGCAGCCCGGTCGTGGTTTTCTGGTCGAATTTCGGGGATGTCACGCCTACAATGGTTGAGTACAATTTATTCGAGCCAGCATCGGTCAGCAAAATCAAATCCTGTCCGGTTGCTACCGGCACGTCGGGTTGTTTGCCGGGCGTGGTCTGCCCCCCGTCCAGAATCCCAACGGCGGTAAACGCATTCTGAGCCGCCGTTACCTCCGCGCCGGGCGTACCAAACAAATCGCTGGCGGCTTTGATAACGGCCAGCCGCAGGTCGACAAACTGCGAGGTTCGGGTGAGGTAGGTGGTCAGGGCGCGGTAATAAACTTTTTCGGCTTTCTCACGGCCCACCACAGTGGCAAATTTATAGAACGCGAAGTTGGGGATTCCGCTGTTGATGTGGACGCCCCCGTTGTCATCGGTGGTGTTGTCGTACTGCACCATCGTGGCGGGCTGGTAGCCGTTCGGATCGGCGCGCTGGCCACCCTGATTGGGGTTTGCAAGGTCGCGCAGGGCACCGGACGGCAGGATGTTGGGCCGGGCAATGTCTTCGCCCAGCGTCCAGTTTTTGCGGTCGATGAGTACGGCAAATACGTCGGCCATTGACTCGTTAATGGCTCCCGACTGATTCTTGTATTGCAGATTGGCCGTATTCTGAATCACGCCGTGCGTCATTTCGTGGCCCGCCACATCGAGAGCACCGGCCAGCGGCTTCAGCAGTTTACCATTGCCATACGACATAATCTTACCGTTCCAATACGCATTGTCGAGTTCGGAGCCGTCGTCCTCCACGGCATTGATCATCGAAATTATGGAGCCGCCACTGCCGTTAAGTGCGTTCCGGGCGAAGGTGGTACGGTAGTAATCATAGGCAATACCCGCGTTGTAATGCGCCGAAATGGCCGTTGGTGACCAGTCTGCATTATTGGCTGACGTAACCTGGAAAACTTTCTGTTTATCCCCAAAGGTTTTCTGCCCGTCTATCGTCCAGATGGCCCCCACCGGATCTGTGGGTAGGGTGGATTTCTGCGCATTGAACATAGGACGCGAGGTGTCGATGAGATAACTGGTACCGCCCTGCTGGTATGTCTGAATCGTTCGCGTAACGCCGTTCAAGTCGCGGCCCGTAGCAGTTCCAGTTATGTCGGCACGCGTTTTTTCGGCTTCGCCCGGCGGGTTTTCTATTGCAATGAGCGGCTTTACAAACGAGCAGGTATGATCGTATTTGTCCAGCACGGCACCGGTTTGCGCGTCAATGACGTACTCCCAGCGGTCGCGCAGGTTAGGCCGGACCGTCAGTTGCCAGGCCAGCCGCAGCCCGTCGGCCATTGGGAACACGCACAACCCGCCTTCGGTCTGCTGCATATTCAGGATGTTATCGCCAAATGACCGGATGCGCACCGCCTGCCGTACGTCGGTCAGGGCCAGTTTGGCGGCTTCGGTCAGGGCCAGCTTCGGCTGGGTCGATAGCTCAGTGCGAACGGGTTCGTAGTGGCCGTTCAGCACCGTTACATCGGAGCCGGTCAGGTGCGCCACGAGTTCGCGGCCCAGCACCGGCACACCCCGGTACGTCTGCGTCAGCCGCACGTGAGTTTGCCCCAGTTCGTCGGTATCCGTGCGCGATACGGTGAAGTTCGCTTCTGGGTTATCGAGTTGCAGCAGACTCCGCACCTCGTTCAGGAACCCAAAAGCCGCCGATGTTGCCGCTGCCGCCGACAGCCGCGCCCCGGACGGTTTAGCCGAAGTAGATTTGATGCCCGTTCGTTCAATAAAAATGGGCAGACCCGTAGCCGTATCGCGCACCACCCGCAGCCGTAATGGACTCACCGACGGGCGGCTTCGTCCGGTAGTCAGCAGCGTTTGCTGGCCCGTCTGATTTTTGGGTGTCGGAATTACCTCGGCTCCCAATCGCTGTGCCAGACCCGGCACGGGATTCGTCGTTTTTTGTTTACGGCCAAACCCGGCGTTGGGTTGCTGGGCCAGTACAGCCTGTGCTGTCAGCAGGGCAAAGAAGAGAAAAGGTGTTTTCATAGCTGGAGTTAGTTACGCTGGTCCGGGGCTGGCAGCATGGACATGAAGGACTGATAAAATTTCGGGTAGCTGGCTGGTACTGCCGTGTCGCCAGTGGCCCACGTTACGCGATGGGTCTCGTCGCCGTTCTGGAACACGACAAAACGTGACACGTTGCCGGGCTGGTTATAGGGCGTCGTTTTGATCTGGCAGGTATCCAGTACTGCACTGAACAGTTGCTTTCGCTGGGTTGCCTTTATCTTATCGAGTACTGTGTACGTCGTGTCGCGGTTGGTTTTACGGAACAGTTTTCCATTTTCGAGCAGGTAATACGTTGTAGTTATACCCGTAAAACCGCCCCCACTACCCACCGCTACCTGACGCCCTTTGTACGTATCGGGTAGGGTATGTCGGCAACCCGAACAGGCATTGAGAATGAGTACCAGAAGAAATAACGTATTCTTAATCATATAGTTGATAGTCAAGGGGATTATGAATAAATATACGGAAGGGCAGCTGGCTTTCTTTACTACTCTCGTATACTATTTCTGTTATCGGTAGAGAAGAATTTACCAAAGCTACTCAGGGAGCCGTTTGAACGCCATACGTTTTTTCGGCAAGGGTCACAGACTTAGTGAACGGCCCTCGCCGGATGCGCACCACCAGCAAATTAGCGTAATCGTCCGGCTCGATGTGCTACTTTGTTGGGTTCGTACCCAGACCTTTGGCAATGTCGAGAATGGTATTGCTGTGCCCCACGACCAGCGCGGTTTTGTTGCGCATCTCCCCCACCCGGCTCACAACAGCCGCGGTTTTCTGGTACGGTACAACGGGCAGACCCAGCCGGTCGGCCAGGGGTTGGGCAGTTTGACGGGTTCGGCGGTAGAGCGTCGAGAAAACAGAGTCGATACCGCGCCGGGCCAGCGTATCGGCAAGGGCCAGGGCACGTTGTTTACCCGCCGGGCTGAGATCGGTCGAGTCGGTATCGCTTACTTTTTCTCCGTGGCGCACAATATAGACGGTTGTTGTGGAGCAGCCACCGAGCAAACAGGCCATCAGTAGAGTTGCCAGCAGTCGATTAAAAAAGGTCATGGGCGTTTTTTAGCGTAAATTTGCGGAAAATAAAGCTTGGTAAGCCAAAAGTCTGACCGCTACCCCGTGTCAACGTATTGGTTTATTCACTCACCGGAACGCCGGACCGTCAATAATTCGCTCATTCAAAATTAGTTATGGGATTACAATGTGGTATTGTCGGTTTGCCAAACGTAGGTAAATCGACGCTGTTTAACGCTATTTCGAGCGGCAAGGCCGAAGCAGCCAACTATCCGTTCTGCACCATAGAACCCAACGTTGGCGTCGTAACCGTACCCGACGAGCGGCTCGACACCCTCGAAAGTCTGGTAAAGCCGCAGCGCGTGGTGCCGACCATTATCGAGTTTGTCGATATTGCCGGGCTGGTCAAAGGCGCGAGTCAGGGCGCGGGGCTGGGCAATAAGTTTCTGGCCAACATCCGGGAGGTCGACGCTATTGTACACGTCGTTCGCTGCTTCGACGATGACAACATCGTGCACGTCGAAGGGCAGGTCAATCCGGTATCGGATAAGGAAATCATCGACGCCGAATTGCAGTTGAAAGACCTCGATTCGGTCGATAAAAAAATTCAGCGGACCGAAAAAGGTGCCCGCGCCGGAGACGCCAAAGCCAAAGCCGAACTCGATACCCTGAAACGCTACAAAACCGCGCTCGAAGCCGGTAAAAGTGCCCGTACCGTTGATGTTACGCCCGAAGAACAGGAAGCCGCCATCGGCGATATTGACCTGCTGACCGTAAAACCCGTTATCTACGTAGCCAACGTGGACGAAGGCAGTCTACCCAACGGCAACGCCTATTCCGATACGCTGCGCGAAGCCGTGAAGGACGAAGGGGCCGAAGTCATCATCATCAGCGCGGGTATTGAAGCGCAGATTGCCGAGATGGAAGACCTGGACGAGCGCGAACTGTTTCTGGGTGAATACGGCCTGACTGAGTCGGGTTTGAGCCAGCTTATCAAGGCGTCGTACCGGCTGCTGGGGCTGATTACGTACTTCACAGCGGGCGTAAAAGAAGTGCGGGCCTGGACCATCCATCGCGGCTGGAAAGCTCCGCAGGCCGCGGGCGTGATTCACTCCGATTTTGAGCGCAAATTCATCCGGGCGCAGGTCATGAAACTCCCCGATTTTACACAGTTCAAGACCGAAGCAGCCGTCCGGGAAGCGGGTAAACTGGCTGTTGAGGGCAAAGAATACGTTGTACAGGACGGCGACATCATGGAGTTCCTGCATAGCGCGTAGCTGGTTTAGTAACGCGTTTTTTGTCATGCTTCCTTCGTCAGCATGACAAAAGCACTCAATGTTTCTTTGCTCACTGCTTATATTCTCGACAAGAAACAGTTTATGCGGGCGAAAGCCCGCTTTTTGCTTATGCGTATTCTTTTTTTGCCGATTCTACTCAGTTTCCTACTATCAATCAGCCCGGTATTCTCCCAAATCGTGGAGCAGCCCGACCCGCTGCGGCCCTCGCTGTCCGACAGCACGAAAATTATTGTGCAGGTCGATTCCAGCGCAGCAGATTCCAGCGGGGCCGATTCGGCATCAGCGTTTGCGGGGTCGTCGGCGCACGTATTTCGGTATCGGTTTGCCGCCGATGGTACCATTACGTCGGGCAATATCAACCGGGCGTTGATTCAACTGGCGTCGGCTTTTGATTACCGGGTGAGCAAAGCCTTCACATTTTCGAGCAACCCGTCATTCGTCTATGGTCGGCAGAGCGGTATCTTGGCGGAGCGCGAATGGTTCGGCGATTTCCGGGCCACGCTCTTTCCCGAACGGCGGTTTTATTACCTCGGCTTCGGTTCGTTTGAGCGCAGCAACCTCCGCAAGATTAACCGTCGCTGGACCATTGCCGGGGGTGTAGGGTACAAACTCCTCAATCACAAACGGGCGTATATTTCCGTGACGAACGTAGTACTGCAGGAATTTTCGGATTTTTCAGAATTGAACGACATCAACGTAGTGCGCAACTCCACCCGACTCTACGGCGAATACACGTTCGGGGGCGACCGCTACACCATTACCCACACGGCCTTCTACCAGCCCGCCCTCGACCGCTCCAACCTACGCTGGAACGCCACCCTGAGCCTAAGTATCAAGCTCAGCACCCTGATTAGCCTGCGCTCTACGCTGGCCAACGCTTACGAAAGTCTGGTAGTACCGGGTCGGCAGAACAACGATCTGCGGTTCACGGCAGGGCTGGTTTACGAGCGGAAGTAAAGTCAGTCACTGGTTTCGGCGTCAGTGAACAGACACCCACGACATGAAGAAGGCTTTGGTCTGGGCCAATAAAGTTGTGGACAGCCAGAAAGAGTACTGGACGTATTATCTGCATGCCAAAATTGCTGCCAAGAACGGCGACTGTAAAGCCGCCCGTGCCGACGCCCAGCAATCGCTGGAACTGGCTAAGCAGGCCAATGACGACGCCTATATCAAAAACAACGAGCGGTTGATGGCCGATTGCCGTTAAGCAGTCATCATCGTCTATCCCAACAAAAAAACGACTCTATAACGGGTCGTTTTTTTGTTGATAGGTATCCGTACCTTGCCAGTCTGCTCTCTACTGCGGCCTTATTCTCCATTATCAGCTTATCCATTTTTACCTTCTTCGCGTTGTTTTCGCCGTGCCACTACTCCGTTTCATTAGTCGTTTCGATGCAAACCACCGGCTTCTGTTCGCAC
>JACMPG010000087.1 GCA_014377625.1 Spirosoma sp. | reverse complement strand
GGTTAATTGCACTCTACGAACACAAGATTTTTACGCAGGGCGTAATCTGGAACATCTTCAGTTTCGATCAGTGGGGCGTAGAACTTGGCAAGCAGCTCGCCAGCAAAATCCTGCCCGAACTACAGGATAACCAGCCCGTAAAAACGCACGACAGTTCGACCAACGGATTGATGAATGCATTCAAAGAAATGCGGACTCCGTAACAGCTTACAGGGTAAAAGAGGGATTAAATTTTCCATAAAAATTGGAATAGTTCAAAACACTGACTGACGTATAGTGGTTGGTAGGGGTGTAACATACGTTACACCTTTTTTTTATACAACTCAACTAAATATGAAAAACGTCATGAAACGACAGTTATCAGTGCTGGCTCTATGCCTGAGTGGCATCGCCCTTGCACAAGCCCAAACCTCGACCATGTCCCCGGCGTCGGGCACCCTAACAACTGGCACGTACACAACAACGCCGGCAACGACATCGAATACGGATAATTCGATGAACGCAACTACTCCGTCGAAATCGTACAACAACGGTTCGACAACTACGGATAGCAGTGCGAACGTGAACAGCGGTACGATGGGTAATTCCCGTACAACTATAACCAGTGGTACTTACAATTCAGCCGCACCTGCCTATGGTACTACGACAACCACCTACAGTTCTACAGACACAAAAGTGGATCGGAGCTATGAAGATCCGTCGAGTAAAAAGGGCCGGTTCGGTGTTTATGCAGGCGCAAACTTTTCCCGCTTTGTGAACGAACCAATTCCAGATGGAGCCTACCGTGCAGGGTACCAGATTGGTGTTTACGGTCGCACAGCAGGGACCATCTTCGGTCAGTTAGGGGTTGAATATCGCACGTCTACGGCTGGTCTGGTACGCAATGGCGCTGGTCAGCCTACGCAAACGCCGAGGCAGATTTCAGGCAATATAGACCAGCATTTTATTGCCATTCCTGCTTATGTGGGTGCCCGTTTGGGCACGGCGCTGGGTGTGCGTTTACAGGTAGGTGCCGAGTTATCGGCTCTGGTTGTCAACTCGTCTAATGAGTTTGGAATTGGTAATGACGATGTACGTCGTGCTATCGTGTCTGGCCTGGCCGGTGTAGGCATTAATCTTGGACCGGTTACGGTTGATGCCGTCTACAATCTCGGTCTGACTAATGTATTCGAGGCTAACGACACGAAACGTCGGTTAATAGCCATCAATTTGGGATTCCGTTTCTAAGGCGAATCATTCATCAATAAGAGGGGTCATTTCGTACGAGATGGCCTTTTTTTTTACCTGTTTAGTCCATATCGAAGCCCGAACTTAACAAACAATACCGGAAGCGGGCGGTTTACTGATTGATTGGTTTGCATTTTTTTACTCAACAAAAAACACTATGAAGACTTTTGTAACAACAGCATTGCTGGCGGCTGGCCTCTGTAGCTCAAGCCTGTTGTATGCCCAGCAGAATTCAAACGACGACCGTAATCGATCCGATGACCGCAACCGCTATGACAACCGCAGCATTGACGATCAGCGTGACCGCTATCAGGATCAGCGCGATTTTCAGGAAGAACGCTATAACGACACGCGCGACATTCGCCAACAGCGGATGCAGAACATGCGCGATGACCGCCAGGTGCAGGAACGCCGGGAACAGCAGCGCATGGACGACATCATGGACCAGCGCCGGTCATACAACCAGCGGGCCAACACCAGCCGCCGGTACGACAATCCATACATGAGCAATATGGACGCCGGTGATCGTTACAAAAACGGATATGACGAGCGCGACCTGAGTAAGGCATACGATCAGGGATATGATGATGGTATGAAGAGTTCCGAGCGGGCGCAGAACAAGGAGCGCAAGTCCAACTACCAGAATTTTGCCTTTGGCGTATATGGCGGTGCTAACGTAACCCGTTTTGCGGGTGAGGATACGCAGGGCAATGCACTGAGTGGCCGCCTGGGTTACCAGTTGGGTATCTTCTTCCGGGGTGGCGGCCGGGTATATGGTCAGATCGGTGCCGAATATCTGACCTCAAGTTCGGATATTTCGACCGTGAACAGCACTACGGCTCTGCCCGCCAGTTCAACGGCTATCTCATATAACAGTATTACCTCCAACGTCAATCAGCAATATATCCACGTGCCGGTTTATATCGGCTTTAAACTGGTCGAATCGGATCGGGGTATTTCGGCAATACGGTTCCAGCTTGGTGCCGAACTGGCAGCTCCGCTAAAAATTGCCAACCTGCCTAATGAGAACGCACCTGGTGCTATCAAGCAAAGTAATTTGCAGCCCACCACGTTCAACGGGCTGGCCAGTCTGGGCTTCGATGCGGGTCCGATTTTCCTGAGTGCGGTGTATCACTATGGTTTTTCTGACATCCTGAAAGAACCCGTAGAAGGCATCGTTAACTCACAGCGACGTATTTTGAGCGTCAACGTAGGCGTAAAGTTCTAACAATATTTCTGTCAAGGCAGAACAGTTTGCCCGGTTCCAGTTTGCTGGTAGCCGGGCTTTTTATGCTTGCTGGAGTGGTAACCGAATAGTAAACACCGTGTTTCCGGGTTCGGTCTCGACGCTGAGTGTACCGCCGTGGCCTTTGGTAATAATGTCGTAGCTGATGGACAATCCGAGGCCAGTTCCCTGCCCCGTTGGTTTAGTGGTAAAAAACGGCTGAAAAATCTTTTGCCGCACAGCGTCAGTAATGCCTGGCCCATTGTCGGCCACCCGAATTACCACCTGCCCGTTATCCAGAACCGTCTGCACCGATACCGTAGGTGCGAACGATCCGGCAGACATTATGGTAGCTTCCTTTACGGCATAAAAAGCATTGTTAAACAGATTAACCAATACCCGCCCAATATCTTCCGGCACAACGGACACGGTTGGTACATCGGGCGCAAAATCGGTTTGTAATGTTACGTTGAAGTTTTTGTCGGTGGCACGAAGACCGTGATAGGCCAGTTTCATTGACTCATCAACGAGAGCATTCAGGTTGGTGGGCTGTTTCTGACCAGTGCTGGCACGGCTGTGCTGGAGCATACCCCGTACAATGCTGGCCGCCCGTTTACCGTGTTCACTGATTTTCTGCACGTTCTGGCCCAGATCGCCCAGCAATTCATCGATCAACGCATCATCGCGTTGATCGGCGGGCTGATTTTGCTCTACGTTGAGTTCATCGACCAGTTCGACACTAACTTCGGCAAAGTTGGTTACGAAGTTGAGCGGGTTCTGAATTTCGTGAGCAATCCCTGCCGTTAATTCACCCAGGCTGGCCAGTTTTTCGCGCTGCACCAGTTGTACCTGCGTGGCCCTGAGTTCGGTCAGCGACTGGTTGAGTTCGGCGGTACGCTCGTGTACCTGTTCTTCGAGGAGTTCGTTTTGTCGGGCCAGCAGGTGCTGTTTTTCCTGCTCCTGCGCCAGCGCCCGGGCCGAAAGTTGCTCTACCTCGCGCAGGTTATCGCCCAGGGCCCTATGCGTTCGGGCATAGTCACGCACCAGCGAAAGCGACAGCCCCACCGGAATGCTGAACAGCGTCGTTATGGCAAAGAAAATAACCGGGATAAGCAGCAACCCGCTGATCTTAACGTTGGTATTCGCTTCCAGCACAGCAATTGCTGTGCCACACAAAATAATGAACGCCAACGAGAAACCGGCGTATCGCAGGGAGTTCCAGGGCAGGCGGGCATCCCGATCGCCAGAACGCCGACCCAGCCAGCTCACCCGGACGTAGTCGACCAAAACCAATGCGTAGGGAATCCAGGCGAGCGCTTTGGGTGTGTCGCTAAGCGTAAGTCTATACAGTAAATCAACAGCCAGCAGACCGGTAACGCCGTAAAAAAACCAGCCTCGCCGGATGCGCAGGTATTGATATACGGCCGTGAGCAACAACGCAAAGCCCGTGGGTAAGCTTAGTTGCGCGGCTAACCCAAAGAGTGACCGTTCCGTCAGCGTATCGGCATATTCGTCTGCTTCTTTGACCAGCAGCAACACAAAGAAAGCCAGCATGGTCCAAGCCAGTGTCCGGTTTACCCGACCCGCTTTGTTAGCCTGGTAGAACAGCAGATGCAGCAGAGCCAGCACACCAAACACGCTAATAAAGAAAGCCTCCATGAATCCGTTAAAACGTATCGTGTTTAAGTTGTCAATTCCTACCTCATCCAAAGGCCGCAACTGGATTTCCACCGGCTTTATGGTAATCGATGCATACATGGGGTCGCGCCGGAACTGATAGCGAATAGCCAGCACGTGCTGACTGGTGTCGGCAAAGCGCAGAGGAATGTACCGCATGATGCGCTGCGACCCGCCAGAATCGAACGTAGCTGATTTGAGCATGGCCAATTGCTTGCCATCCAGGAAGATAACAGACGAGCCAAACTGCGTAACGGTCAGCATCAAGTCTTGACCACTCATGGCCGATTTTGGCTGAAATACAGCCCGGTACCAGCCTCGGTTACCGGGCCAGTTGACAGCCGCCGGGTCAATTTCTGCAAGGGGCGACTTCTTCTGCCAAAAGCGGGCATCAAAGGCCGAATCGGCCCAGAGCGGATTGTCGCCCGCCTTGAAACGCCAGTCAGCGCGGAGCAGCGAAGCTCCTGACGATATACTCACCTGACCGACCGCCCCGGTACAGCCGACCCATAAACACAGTATTCCAACGACAAACTGCTTCATCAGGCTAAGGTACGCACAAGTTGATTTCAGCAATTTACGGTCTGTTACCTTCTCTCACTGAGCTAAAGGCATTTTTGGCGGAACCAGTCACTTTTTCGCTCAGTAGCGGGTTAACTTTCCAACCAAACAGCCTGTGATGAATACGCTCTTCCCAATCTTCGTCAAAGCCAATCAGCTTAACCTGCTCATTGTGGGGGGTGGTTACGTAGGGCTGGAGAAGCTAACCGCCGTACTGGCCAACTCGCCCGATGCCCGCGTCCTGCTCGTGGCCCCCGACATCCGCGCCGAAATTCCCGAACTGGCCGCACAGCATCCCAACGTAACGCTCATCCGGGAAGCGTACCAATCTGACTTTCTGATGGATATGAACCTGGTCATCTGCGGCACGAACGACAAAGCCGTAAACCGGCAGGTGCAGCAGGACTGCAAAGCGCGGCATATTCTGGTCAACGTAGCTGATACGCCCGATCTCTGCGATTTTTACCTGAGTTCGGTCGTTAAAAAAGGGGATCTAAAAATTGCCATCTCCACCAACGGCAAGTCACCCACGTTTGCCAAACGTTTCCGCGAGGTGCTGGAAGATATCCTGCCCGACAGTTTGCAGGAAACCTTAGACAACCTGACCGCCATCCGCAACCAGCTTAAAGGTGATTTTGTGCAGAAAATGGAAAAGTTGAACGAGATTACGAAGGTGCTGAAATAAGACGCGTAACTATGGCTCTCGAAATTGACCTGTCCGGTAAAATTGTCCTGATTACCGGCGTCTCGTCGGGCATTGGTGCGGCTGTGGCCCGGCTCTACGCCAGGGCGGGGGCGAAAATTGCCGGGTGCGCGCTTGAGCTACCCAGCCATCCGGCGGTTCAGGAGTTTCGGCAAACGGTCCTGGCCGAATCAGGTTATGAGCCGCTTTACCATCAGACCGACGTCACCCACGTATCGGAACTGGAAGCGTTGGTATTGGCCACGGTAGCTCAGTTTGGACGTATCGACGTGCTGGCGTCCAACGCGGGGGCCAACGTATTTGCCGGAGCCGATGGATGCACCACTGAACAATGGCGGCACAACCTGACCCTGAACCTGGAATCGCACTGGCAGCTGGCCCGGCTCTGCAAACCGCACCTGGAGAAAAGCGGTAACGGCGTTATTATCATCAACAGTTCGTGCCACGCGTTCAACACCATGCCGGGCTGTTTCCCGTACAACATCGCCAAAACGGGACTGCGCGCCCTGGTCCAAAGTCTGACCATCGAGTGGGCACCCACCATCAGAACGGTGGGTATTGCACCGGGCTTCATTGATACCGAACTTGCCCAGATGCACTTCAACACGTTCCCGGATCCCGCTGCCGCCCGGCAAAAAATAGTAAACAGCTTCCCGATGAAGCAGCTCGGAACACCAGAATCCATTGGTGCCTGGTTCGTATTCCTGTCAAGTTCGTTTGCTGCCTTTGCCGCCGGGCAAACATTTCTGCTCGACGGAGGCCGATCAGCCGTCATGCTGGACGAGTAGCTGGAATCAATCAAAGGGCCAGTTCAACTGCCGGGTCCCAAAGCCGGGTCTTGAAATCGACTACGCGGTCATCGGCCACCTGAACGCCTTCGGTTTCCAGCAGGTCCTGCATGGCGGTGGGGCTGCCGAAGAAGTGCTTCCCCGATAACACGCCGATACGATTCACTACCCGATGCGCCGGTACGTCGTGTCCGTGCGACGCCACCATAGCCCAGCCTACCATCCGCGCACCGGCCCGCAGACTCAGGTACCGCGCCACGGCTCCGTAGGTCGTTACGCGACCCACCGGCACCTCGCGCACCACCCGGTACACCTCTTCAAAATAGTCTTTGCTTTCAAGCATGTCTGTTTAATGATGAATCAGGCTGACGCTTTTACTGCTCGCGTTAGCCCAATTCATCATTCATCATTTATTCTCTATTTCCGCCACCAGTTGCCCATACCATTCCTCGCCGTAAGCACGAATGAGCGCTTCGCGGACGAATTTATAAATGGGTACGTTCAGTTGTTCGCCGAAGCCGCAGGCGGGGCTGCAAATGGGCCATCGGTCATAGTTGAGGGCGTGAAAATACTCGTATTTGGTGACGCGAATGGGGTACAGATGGCATGAAAGGGGCTTTTTCCAGTCAATCTTGCCGTCGTTATAAGCTTCTTCGATACCACATTTCAGAATACCCCGCTCGTTCCAGGTGGCGTAAACGCACTCGCGGCCACCCACCGTGCTGGTCACAAAATTGCCCTCGCCGTCGTCTTCGTAGCCGCCCTGCTGTTCAATGACACGGATGCCTTCAGGCGATAGGTACGGCTTGACGTCGGCGTAAATCCGGTCCAGGATCAGGTGTTCGTCACCTTCGAGGGGGGCCCCCATGTCGCCCTCCACGCAGCACGCACCTTTGCACTTGTCGAGGTTACAGACGAAGAATTTTTCGGCTACATCGTCGCTGATGCAGGTGTTATCAATCAGAATCATTTCACAATTTTTAGTCGCTGTCCAAGTTGAACACCCGTATCGGTCAGATTATTCCATTCCTGAATCTGGCTGATGCTCACATCGTACCGTTTCGAGATGCTGAACATCGTATCGCCTTTCTCAACGGTATGATACACCGGTTTACCACCGGTAGCACCAGCTTCTACGGCTGGTGCTACCGGCCTGGCCGGAACGCCGACCGTAGATTTTAGGACCAGCTTCTGCCCCACTTCCAGTACATTACTGGTGGTCAGGTTGTTAAGCAACAGCAGTTCGTCTACGCTCAGGCCGTACAGCCGCGAGATACTATAATACGTCTGCCCCGTTTCTACGGTATGCGTTGTCGCCGAACGATTCACCGTTACCGGAGTGGGCGCAGGCGTTGTGGACACGGGCGTTGGCGTTACGGGGGCAGGCACAGCGGGCGTGGGCCGCGAGACCTCTATGGGGGCAGCTGGACGGGGCGGGGCTTTGCTGCTGATGGGCGTAGTAGAGCCATCGGCCTGCTGTTCAACGGCTTCGCCAGGATCGCTGACCCGGGCAGGGCGCGTACGGGCCGGGCTGCGTTCAGCCGGGCTGGGTGTAACAGGAGCGCGTTCAGCCGGGCTGCGTTCAGCCGGGCTGGGTGTAACAGGAGCGCGTTCAGCCGGGCTGGGTGTAACAGGAGCGCGTTCAGGGGCGGTGGCTACGGGTACGGTGCGGGGGGGCGTGGCGGCATCGGCTGAGCGTACAATCACGATCCGCTCCGAACCGGCATCGGCAGAGCGGCTATTGGTGGTAGGAGCCGGTGACGACGGTACGGGAGTAGGCCGTGTGGCGGGTTCCGATGTACCGTCGTTCGGGGCTACTCCCCCATCAACCAGCTTGGGGCTGTACTTCCGGCGTTCGGAAGAATTACGCGGTACGTCGTCCATACCGTCAACCCGGCGGGGTGCGCCGTTGGTAGTGGCCACATCAGCGGGGCGGGTGGCCGGAGCTGGCGTCTGATCGTACACCGGCGCGGTGGGCGACGTAATTATTTCAACCGGGCGGTTGGCGGGCCGGCGTTCGCGGAGCCACATCACGCGGCCCGTTACCAGGCGCTGGAGCTGGTCGAGCCGGTTGTAGCGCATGAGCTTCTTAAGGCGGATACCGTACCGCTGCGAAATACTCCGGGCGGTTTCACCTTCGCGCACGGTATGAAATGGCACGAGTGCTTTCTTACGCTTCTTGGCTAAGTAATAGACGTTATTTTCGATGATCGGGTCGCTCTCGTTCATGTCGTTATAGCGCATAAAACTCGATACGCTCATCTTGGCTTTGCGAGCCAGCGACGAGGCATTATCGCCGTTCTGGGCCTGAATGCCGGGCAAGTCATTTATCTCATAGAGGACAGGATCATTTTTGCTGCTCAGACCGGTCGTGACCCGGCGCAAAACCGGGAATCCTACGTCAGATTGCGCTACATTGGTTGTTTTAGGGGGAGCTATCTGGCTGATTCGCTGGCGTACTTCGTTAATCTGATCGGCAGTTACCGGCAGGACTACCACATAGGGTTTATCGGTCGGGACGCCTTCGTTGAGTACCCAGCGGTTGTATTTTTGCAGCTCAAACTCGTCCACACCCGTTTCGATGGCAATGGCCCGCAACGATTTTCCACCGCCACTCCCATACTCGATCAGGGCGAGTTTATTGCCGTTCTGGTGGCTTGGCAGCGCGCCTTCAACGGCAATTTTATGAGCTAAGAAGCGCAGAATGTAACGGTCAGTACGGCCATCGAGGGCTATTTCGCGGGCATAGGCCCAGTCGGGCGGAATCAGTTTGGTAATCCCCCCCGCGCCGAGATAATAGGAATAGAGCGACGCCACCCAATTATTGAACTGCTTATTGCTTTGCTTGAGATACCGGGCCGCGCCGTGGGTTGAGGCCGTAATACCCCGGCGTTCGTCCACCTGATCGTCCACCCGCATACCCAAACCCGTGGCCGTTTCAGCCTT
>JACMPG010000005.1 GCA_014377625.1 Spirosoma sp. | reverse complement strand
TTTTTGGCGGAAAGTTGGGTTGTTATACCATTTCTCATTGGTGGTATCGCGCCGGTCGATGCTCCGCTCGTCGATAGGTACAGGTCCTCCGTTAGGGCTGGCGATATCGTAGGGTAGATTTCGGTCGGCCAGTTCGTCGTAAAAGTGCGTGGCTTCGCTGAGCCACAAACCAGTTTTTTGAGGCTTACTCAGGAAACTGGCGTGACTGGTACAAACGATGAGGGCGCGATAGATAGTATCCATGTCAGGGAACGGTTATCAGTTATCAGTTATCAGTGACCAGTTATCAGTAACCAGTTATCAGTGGGCGGTTAGCAAAGGTAAAGTTGTCCCATGAACTCTGCTTACTGATAACTGGTCACTGATAACTGAATCAAATTTTCCGGGTCGATACCGGTCCTACTTCCAGATTGAGCACCCCGCGCGGACATACCGCCGAGCAAATGCCACACCCCACGCACGACGACCGCACAATGTCCTGCCCTTTCTGGGCGTAGGCCCGCACGTCGATACCCATTTCACAATAGGTCGAGCAGTTACCGCACGAGATGCACTGACCGCCGTTGGTTGTAATCCTGAACCGCGACTTAAACCGCTGCACCAGTCCCAGATAAGCCGCCAGCGGACAGCCAAACCGGCACCAGACACGGTTGCCCATCATCGGATAAAAGCCCGTACCCACCACACCGGCAAAGATAGAACCGATGTACAGCCCGTACGTAGAGCGGATACTGCCGCTGTCTAAAAAACCAAGTACGGTGGTTTGCCCGGTAAAGTAGGTGAACAGCACCAGCCCCGTCATGACCACGGCAAAGACCAGTACGCCGTGCACAATGACGCGCTCAAACTTCCAGGCTTTCAGGGTTTTGTCGGACAGATGACGGTAGGGATCGCCGAGGGTTTCAGCCAGTCCACCGCAACCACATACCCACGAACAATACCAGCGTTTACCGTAAAAATAGGACAACACCGGTACCACCACCAACGCCAGCACGATGCCCCAGACCAGCATAAAAATTCCAAACGAACCGGCCTGAATTTTCTCGTCGATGCGGTAATCGAAAAAGAACGAATAGTCCAGTGGCCAGCTGTTTTTCAAATCCTGATACGGCTGGTTGAGCCGCTGCATGATCTCAGGAATTAGAAACGCAAAGCAAAGCTGGAAAAACATGACCGAGGCCGTGCGTACTTGCTGATACGGTACGTGCCGGTAATGAATCAGCATTCTGACACCCATGACCAGAATGACGAGCGTATATAGAAACCCGTACAAAAACCACTTGCTGGCTGGCCCGCCGTTTATGGCATGGCTTATGGGATCGACCAGCAGGACCCAGTTGGTAAGGTATTCGGGGTAAAAATAAAGTGCAATGTAAAATCCAATCAGAAACACACCCAGACTGATACCAATCCAGCCCCGGTTGGTAGCCGCGCTCCGAAGCTGTCGGTTGTTATTAACCCCCGGCATGCGCTTCAGATCGCCGTACACGTATACCAACCCGCCCAGCGCACCCAGCCCAAACGTAAGCCAGAACCACAGCCACGATCCACTGCCCGTTAGTACACCAAGCGATGAGGCCCGGGTAACCTCAAATGTGTAGTTATCGTAAATGACTTTATCCCAAGCTTTTTCAGCCTTCATCCGGTTATTGTACTGATCGAGAGCACCCCGAAAATCACTGATAAACGACCAGTTATCTTCGTAAAGCTTATCGGTCATAAATGCGGTCTGTTGTCGCACTACGTCCTGGTGTTCAGTCTTTATAGTACTTGTGATAACTGAGTTGGTAAGCCGGAACTCCCCCAGGGTAAGAACAAAAATCCAGCCGATAAAGCCAGTTATAAAAAGAGCAAAGCCAATCCATTTGAATCGCGTCATGAGCAGAAAATTTTCTAAAGCAAGGTACGGTAATTAATGCCGCATTGGTGACTGGCAGCCGGTATTTGGCCATCGGTGGTCAGCAAATATCAGCCCCAATGACCCAACCATTGGTCAGTTAATAGACGAATGAACCAACTCGGTATGGGGTGGCATCGAAAAATCTTCGCTACTACCCCGTGCGGTGTCGATCCTGTGTTTTTACCAGTCAGCCATAAGCGGGCTCATTTTACTTTCTTTTCCTCCCGATTGTATCAATATCCGGTACCGGAATGTAACGCTCTGGCTAGCGGGTAGCTTATAGTTCATAGCCGGAGCCTTCCCGTTGGTAAATACCGATGGCCCCAGCGGATTGGCGGCAAACAGTCCGTAGCCCCGTGCGTGCCAGTACGTTGGGTAGCCAATATTTTGGGGATGATCCTGAATCACAACCGCAATGGATTCCTGATTTAAGGTACCGGTCAGGCTCACCCAGCGGGCGCGGCTACCCCAGACGGCGTCGCCCTCAACACCTTCGCTGCTGCGGTAGTGTCCCGTTACGCCCGCATTATTCAAAGCCGGCACCTTTGTGGCTACACCCTGCGCGTCCGTAAAGACTTCGGGTTTGGTACTCGGCTGCTCCAACTGCCGGGCCATACGGATAGCAATCATCCCTTCTTTATTGTCTTTAAACTCAACCGGCGCGCCCAACGCCTTCAGGGTAGTGATCCGGTCGATGGTGCGGCTGTCGGTAGTGGCTCCAAAGTGGTACGTCGTGGTTTCTTCCAGCATGGGGTTGCCGTCTTTGTCGAGCCAGTTGGCGGTTACCACCAGTTCGCCTTTTCCTTTGCCACTTTTCATGGATTTGACACCCGTATGCACAATGGTACCAAACGGGCCTTTGTGTTCGGGACCAACCGCAGTCGAATTATTCCAGAAGTCGTGGCCGTTCACATCGCCGTAGTTGAACCACATGCCCACGTGATGCGGATGGTCAATGCGCTCGTCGGGCCGTGGATCAAGGGGCCAGCCCCGCGTAATGAAGTTGCCACCCGCCGTCATGATTGGATAAAGCACCGGCTTTTTCAGTACATCGGGACCGGGGTAGATATACGCGGTAAAGGGCTTGCCATCAACCAGTACGCTCACGCGTTTGGCGGCTTCGTCGTGACGGATATCGATTTTGTTTTGCTGGGCTATTCCCGAAGCAGAAGACAACAGGAGCAGAAAAAAGAGTACCGGGCGCATAGAGTAAAAGGGTTGGTAAGTTTATCTGAACCGAAAAGGCAAAAAAAGGCCCCAGCTACTAAAGCCGGGGCGAAAGATGACGTGCTGGTTTGTCATGCTGAGGAACAAAGCATCTCTTTGTGCCAACCGTTTTTTTGCTACATAGAGATGCTTCGTTCCTCAGCATGACAAACCAGCAAAAGCATGATAAAACCCGGCATGACAAAACCCGCAGCAGAACAGCCGTTGGATACCCTAATTTCCCGAAAACGTTTTGTTATCGATCTGTTTCTGGATCGTGATATAACCCGGATAATTAATCTGACCGCCGAGCATATCGAGCGTGGGCTTGAGTTTAATGGTCAGTTCAGACGGTTTCGTATTGGCCGCACCTGCCAGATTCTGCACCAGCTGCGTGAAGGCGTCGCGGGTGCTGGCGTCGGTAATGAGCTGGTACGCGTTGGTGCTGAGCCGGAACGGTATGCGGGTAGTGCCACCGGGCAGCACTTCAACACGCTGGTTAACAAACCCGTTGAACAGTTCCTGCCCCGACAGCATAATTTTGTACTCGAACTGATTGATACCCGCCGGGCGGGCTGTAGGGTTGGTTATGTCCAGATTGAGCCGTACATCCAGCGGTACGTTGCGCAGGAGCAGACCCGTTGCCAGCCGGGGATACTTGAGCGGGTTGAAATCCTTGGTGTTTCGCAGTTCGCGCACGTCGATACCGGCCAGATAGATACTGTCGGCAGAGGCCAGATTATAACGGCAGTCGCCGAGGGTTTTAGCCTGCGAAACCTGTTTATTCACGGCGCACTGACTTAGCAGCAGCGGTAAAATCAGGCAGAGGGCAACGAGGTATTTTTTCATATCGTATTTCATGGTGCAAAGCTATATTGTTTCGTTTACTAACGTCAGATTGCTTTGTACCGATTTGGTTTAGCCTGCCAGGTTCTCCGTTGGCTAAAGCCAACGAAGAATAGAAAATAAGCATGACAAAAAACGGTTGTTTATCTTTGCCAGCAAACGCAAGTTATTGCCTAAATGAACACGCTTACCGCCGACGACCTGATTTACGGCTATATCAACGGAATTTTTCCGATGGCCGACACCGACGGTTCGCTGTACTGGTACGCGCCCGATCCCCGCGCCATTATCCCGATAGATACCTATAAACCCGCCCGGTCGCTGCGGCCCGTGCTGAATCAAGGCCGTTTTGAGGTGCGTATCAATACCAATTTTGAGCAGGTCATGCGCCATTGCTCCCGCCCCCGCTCCGACGATGACGGTGTCTGGATTTCGGAAGAAATCATTGACGCCTACACCGAACTTCACCAGATGGGCTTTGCGCACAGCGTTGAAACGTATATGGAAAACCGATTGGTTGGTGGTCTGTACGGCGTATCGCTGGGCGGGGCATTTTTTGGCGAGTCGATGTTCTATCACGTCAGCGATGCGGCTAAAGTAGCCTTTCACTACCTGATTATTATTCTGCGGCAACAACAGTACGCCCTGCTCGACACGCAGTTTATCAACGACAATGTCCGGCGGTTCGGCGCCGTTGAAATCCCCAAAGCTGATTATCTAAAGCGGCTCAAAGACGCTCTGCGCCAGAAAGCCCGCTTCACCGACCCCGTCGTTGAGCACCTGTTTAAAAAATGAACATGAACCCTGTCCTCATCCTTAAATTCGGTACGGCCTCCATTACCAAGCCCAATGGCGAACCCAACGAACCCGTCATGGTCGACATTGCCCGGCAGGTGGCGGCCCTGCACCCACACTACCGTATTGTGCTGGTGTCGTCGGGCGCGGTGGGTGCGGGTAAGGGTCTGATTCAGAACTACCGGGGCGACATTACGCAGCGGAAGGCCGCAGCCGCCGTAGGCAATCTGCTGCTGCTCAACCAGTACTCACGCTTTTTCTCGATCTACGGCATTTCCATTGCGCAGAGCCTGTGCGAACGCCATCACTTTGCCAACCGCGATCAGTTTCTACAACTCAAACAGACGTACGAAGAACTATGGGCCAACGGCATTATCCCAATTGCCAACGAAAACGACGTAGTCAGCAACCGCGAACTGCGTTTCTCGGACAATGACGAACTGGCCACGCTCATTGCCGCCGGTTTCGGGGCCGAGAGCCTAATGCTCTGCACATCAGTAGGTGGTTTGCTGGATGCCGACGGGCAGATTATCCGGCGCGTAACAACGTTCGACGAAGGCGTATTCGGCGTGGTCCGACCAGAAAAATCAGCCGCCGGGCTGGGGGGCATGGCCTCCAAACTGACCTTCGCCAAACTGGCTACCCGGTTGGGCATTCGGGTGGTGATCTTCGGACTGAACGAGCCGGATGGCCTGACGCGGGCCATGCGGGGTGAGGTAGGCACCGAGTTTGTAGCGCAGGAGACAACGCTATCGGCGCGAAGCCGGTGGCTGGGTAGCGGCTCGCTAACGGTGGGCCGGGTGCGGGTGGATGCGGGCGCGGTGCGGGCGTTGGGCCAACGGCGCAGCCTACTGGCCGTGGGCGTCAGGGCCGTACTGGGTGAGTTTGCCGCTGGCGAAATGATCGAAATCATCGACGAGCAGGACGTTACGGTGGCCGTAGCACGGGCGCGGCTCTCGTCTGTAACCCTCATGGAGCAGCTTCATCAGCAGAACGTTGACGTGGCCAACGCCAGCGACATTGTCCTTTTGTAGCCCAAGCGTTTTTCGCCAGTTTTATCAATTATCAGCACCAGCATGACAGATACCCTTAATCCTAACGGCACATTGCCATCCATTACCCCACTTTTACAGGCCGCGCAGCAGGCGTCGGCGTCTATCCGGCGGCTCAGTACCGACCGTAAAACCGACCTGCTTAACCGCCTGGCCCATGTCCTGACCGAACACGCTGCCGATGTCCTGACCGAAAATCAGCGCGACCTGGACCGCATGGACCCCGGAACGCCGGACCGCACCGATGCCAAGTACGACCGGCTCAAACTTACCCACGCCCGCGTACTCGATCTGGCCGACAGCCTGCGCACCGTAGCCAACCTGCCCGACCCTACCGGCGAGGTGCTGCTGGAGCGCGAGATACAGCCGGGGTTACTGCTCAAAAAAATAGCCGTGCCACTCGGTGTAGTAGGCGTTATTTACGAAGCCCGGCCTAACGTAACCGTCGATGTGGCGTCGCTGTGTTTGCGGTCGGGTAACGCCTGCGTGCTGAAAGGCGGCAAGGAAGCGGATTACTCGAACCGGTATCTGGTCGGGCTGATTCAGGATGTGCTGACCGAATTTGACCTGCCCAAAGCCGCCGTTACCCTGCTCCCCACCGACGGGCCGGCCTCTCGGGGCGCGGTGGTAAACGAACTGCTGACGGCGGTGCGCTACGTGGACATTATCATTCCACGCGGGTCGGAGTCGCTGATTCAGTTTGTGCGGCAACACTCGCTGGTGCCTACCATTGAAACCGGCGCGGGCGTTTGCCACACCTACGTTGAAACCTCCGCTGACCTCGCTAAAGCAGCCGCCATTGTAGTGAACGCCAAAGTATCGCGCCCGTCGGTCTGCAACGCGCTCGACTGCTTATTGGTCGATGCCGCCATTGCCGACGCTTTTTTGCCGATGCTGACGGATGAGTTTGCAAAATGGAACGTAGCCGTCCATGCCGATGAAGTGTCATACGCTATTTTCCAGAAAGCTAGTTATGAACGGTTGCAACCCGCGCAGCCGAGCGACTTTGGCCGCGAATTTCTGGATTACGCCTGTGCGGTCAAGGTCGTGAGTGGCCCGGACGAAGCTCTGTCGCACATTCAAACGTATTCGTCGCGGCACTCCGAAGCCATCGTTTCGCAAAATCAACTCATCATCGACCGGTTTCTGAGCGAAGTAGATGCTGCTGCCGTATACGCCAATGCATCGACGCGCTTCACCGACGGGGGGGCGTTTGGACTGGGGGCCGAAATTGGCATCTCGACCCAGAAACTCCACGCCCGAGGCCCCTTCGCGCTGGAGAAGTTAGTGACCGAGAAATGGATCGTGACGGGCAACGGACAGGTGCGGTGGTGAGCTTTTACTGAATCCCCCCCATCCACTTCTTCAGCGGTTTAGCGAAGACCAGCATGATGCCGCCCGCCACCAGCGCGAACACGGCGACACTCTGAAACAGCGACGGCATCTGCTGAATGTTCTCCTCCTCGAAACCGCCCGCAAACAGACCCGCCACCAGATTACCCAGCGACGCGCCCACAAACCAGATGCCCATGAGTTGGCTGGTGTACCGTTTGGGTGCCAGCTTGGAAAACGCGCTCAGCCCCACCGGACTGATGAACAACTCGCCCAGCGTGAAAAACAAAAACGTGGATGACAGATACAACGGCGATGTCTGCACGCCGGTCAGGGCTACGTTTGCCGCAAAAATCATGATGACGTAGGCCAGACCCAGCAAGAGCAGACTCGTCGCCATTTTGGCCGGTACCGAGTAGTTGATGTTGCGCTTGTCCAGGAAAATCCAGAGTCCGGCCAGCACGGGCGAGAAAATCAGGATGAAGGCCGGGTTTAGGTTCTGAAACCAGCTCGATGGCATCTGCCAGCCAAAGATGTTCAAATCGGTGTATCGGTCGGCGAAGATTTGCAGCGACGACCCCTGCTGCTCGTTACCGGCCCAATAGACAGCAGCGGCCAGAAAGAACACGAACAGCACCACCACCCGCTTTTTCTCGACGGTAGTCAGCCCACCCCCAATCAGGATGTAGGCAAAGTAGCCGAGGGCAACCAGTGAGATAATCGTTCCCATGCCTTTGGCTAAGCCCTGTGCCGTGGTCAGGTCCAAGACATTAGTTAGTTGCAGGATGGCCAGCAGGCCAACCAGAGCGGCCAGAAATATCAGGATGGGGCGGTTGCTGCCCGCTTCCTTCGGCTGGTCAGTGGCCGCCTGTTGGGGGATGAACTTGCCGCGTTCGCCGAGGTAGCGTTGCGCAAACAGCCGGTAGGTAACCAGGCCAAGGGCCATGGCCACGGCAGCCGCGCCGAAACCGTAGTGCCAGCCCACTTTCTGCCCCAGATACCCCACAATGAAAATGCCGAGCAGCGAACCGATGTTGATGCCCATGTAAAAGATGGAGAAAGCCGCATCTTTACGGGCACCGCCTTCGGGATACAACTCACCCACAATACTGCTGATGTTGGGTTTGAGCAGCCCCGTACCCAATACCACAACCACCAGGCCGAGATAGAACACGACTTCGCCCGCCGGAAACGCCAGAATCAGGTGACCCGCCATAATCAGGATACCACCATACCAGATGGAATTGCGCTGCCCCAGGAGGTTATCGGCAATCCAGCCGCCGGGCAGCGAGAGCAGATAAACCGAGGCCGTATAGAGTCCGTAGATAGCAGCGGCATCGGGTTCGTTCATACCCATACCACCCCGGACCTTATCGAGCAGAAACAGCAGCAGGATGGCCCGCATACCGTAGTAGCTGAACCGCTCCCACATTTCGGTAAAAAAAAGAACGAACAGGCCCGGTGGGTGGCCAAAAATCTGGGTTTCCCCAGCAGGTTTATTACTTGTTGATTGCATGTAAATTAAGTAAGGTGGCGGTTTAGCCGGAAGAAATAGAGGTAAATATAGATTTGGAAACGGCATTTTTCTAACCACAGTGATTGTGGAGGCCATACAGGAACATCTTCTTTGCGACCTTTGCGCCAAATCTTTGCGTCGCAGGACGCATTACTTTGCGGTAAAGACATGCTGTTACCTTTCAATTTCCAGAAAGACCCGTACCTGATTCTCGATTTCTCGGCCAATAATCCCGACCTGACTCCCGAACGTCGGCCCGCACTCGACCTGACCGATACGGCCCACTTCACAGACTACGTCTTTGGCAAACTGCGCCACGCCGGGGTAACCGTTGGCGTGGGTGGCTACAACGAACATCGGGCCATCTACCACCGCAGTGCGCATTTTGGCGACGCCGAACCCCCGGGCGACGGGCCGCCGTGCGACGGACCGCGCCAAATTCACCTCGGCATTGATTTCTGGATGGCAGCCGGAACGCCCGTATTGGCCCCGCTCGATGGCGTCGTACATAGTTTTCAGGACAATAACCGCTTCGGCGACTACGGCCCAACCATTATTCTGGAACATGAAACCGAAACCGGCCCGCTGTACTCGCTTTACGGCCACCTCAGCAGAACGTCTTTAAATGGTTTATACGAGAGAATGCCGGTGAAAGCTGGTGAGCAGTTTGCGGAGATTGGCCCCTACCCCGAAAACGGCGACTGGCCCCCACACCTGCACTTTCAACTGATGACCGACATGCTCGGCCTGCGGGGCGATTTCCCCGGTGTCTGCTCGCTGGCCGAACGCGCCCGGTTTCTTAAACTATGCCCCGACCCAAACGTATTACTCCAGATTGCCGGTTTATAACAATAAGTCCTACTGCCTTACTGTATTAGCAAAAATGACCCTGTTCATCTATACCCAACTCAGCGACGACAACCGCGCTTATCTGCTTCATCACGTTCCTGATACCGTCACCACCGTTTTTCGAACTGACCTCGCCCCCACGCAGCAACAGGCCGCTTTTCAGGATGCCGATATGGTGCTGGGCAATCCACCCCCGGCCTGGTGGGAGCAGCCCCCCGCCAACCTTACATTCTGGCAGCTGGATTCGGCGGGTTTCGACGGCTACAGGCATCTGCAACCCGACGCACAGGTTGCTAACATGGGCGACTTCTTTGCCTGGCCCTGCGCCGAAACCATCGTGGCGGGCATTCTGGCGCATTACCGGCACATAGACGAGCTGATCTTGCTCCAGCAGAAAAGACAGTGGGACCGCGATGCTGTTCGGTATCGATTGAACACGCTGCGCCACAAACGAGTCGTTATTCTCGGCGCGGGCACCATTGCGCAGGCAACGCGGCAGATGCTATCGGGTTTTGGCTGCTCGGTTCAACTCATGGCCCGCACCAGCCCCGACGCTGCGCTGCATACCGCTGATGAACTGCGGACCGCTCTGCCCAATACCGATTTAGTAGTGAGTACGCTGCCTGGCACGGCCAACAACTTTTTCTCAGCAGACCTGATCGACGCCATGAAGCCCGGCAGCGTCTTTGCCAACGTAGGTCGCGGTAACACCGTTGATGAAGCGGCTCTGATTGCAGCGCTGCAACGCGGGCATCTGGCCGGTGCCGTGCTGGACGTAACGGCCACCGAACCGCTCCCCACCGATAGCCCCCTCTGGGCCCTGCCCAACGTCATTCTGACCCAGCACACCGCCGGAGGACAACCCAGCGAAGACCAAGGGAAAATCGACCAGTTTCTGCGCAATCTGACTCGCTTCCAGACTGGTGAACCGCTGGAGAATGCCGTAACGCTGACGCGGGGATATTGAGGGTAGATGTATCGGGGTTTACCATAGCCATGACGTAAAGACTCCCCAATACCGACGGTCGGTATTGGGGAGTCTTTACGTCATGAGTCCTTAAATTTCCCGTACCCAGATGTTGCGGAAGCCAACGGGGTTGCCGTGATCCTGCAAAATGAGCGGGCCTTTACCGTGGGCCACTACTTTGGGGTAGCCAATGTACTCGGTAGTGCCGCGAATGGCCGCCCGGTTCTGCACCAGTACGCCGTTAAGCAATACCGTTACGTAGCCCGGCTCGATCATCAACCCGGCTTTGTTGAAGTGCGGGGCCAGATAGATGATGTCATAACTCTGCCATTCGCCGGGTTTGCGGCTGGGGTTGGCCAGCGGAATAGCCTGCTTATAGACCGAGCCAACCATGCCGTTTACGTAGGTTGGATTCTCGTAATTGTCCAGCACCTGAATTTCGTAACGGCCCTGCAAGAAAATGCCGCTGTTACCCCGGCCCTGCCCGTTGCCCTCTACTTTTTCGGGCGTCTGGAACTCGATGTGCAACTGCATGTCGCCAAACTCCTGCTTGGTCATGGCCGACGAGGTCTTGCCCGAATACAATACGCCATCGCGCACAACCCACTGAAGAGGAGCGGTGCTATTGGTAGGATTATAGCCTTTGTTAGCCACCCATTTATCCACGTTTTTACCGTCGAAGAGTACAACAGCGTCGGACGGGGGCGTGGTACCGGCGGTACCGCCTGAGTAGACGCCGGGCGTAACGATGGGTGGAACGGGCTCCCAGATTTCGGTTGACTGGGGGGTTTGTTTGCCGGGTTCGGGCTGGGCAAAGGTGGGCGTAACGCTGGCTAAACCAGCCAGAAGCAATCCTACGGCAGATACTGCATATGTCTTTTTCATAGTCGATATAATCGGGTTATTTACCGGCCAAATATAGGGTAAAGCATACAGTTAAGCCTTTTATGGGGAAAAAATGGTAAATTTCGACCGCTAAATTCTCTAATTACTCCATGCAAAAACCATCTTCATTCATCCGCTTTGGGTGGGCGGTAGCTTTGAGTTGCGCCGGTTGGCTAACCGCACAGGCCCAGCCAACTCCCGGAACGGCCATTCCACTTAACGACCTCAGCGCGTTTAAACCCACAGCAGCCAACTGGCAGATTACAGGCAGCGTTCGCGCCGACCTCGGCAAACCCAACATGCTCCTGACCGAAAAAGGCACGGGCGTACTGGTTAACGTACCGGCCATGTCCAAAAAAGGCCAGCTCCTGTCTGGCGATCAGTATAATCTGCAAACCCTGCTGCAACATGGTGACGCCGATCTGGAGCTGGATTACATGATGGCCCCACAGGCTAACTCCGGCCTCTATTTACAGGGGCGTTACGAAGTGCAGCTGCGGGATAGCTGGGACGTTAAACAGCCCAACGTTCACGATAATGGCTCCGTGTACGAACGCTGGGACGAGAAACGCCCCGAAGGTCAGAAAGGCTACGAAGGTCAGGCCCCCCGGCAAAACGCCAGCCGTGCGCCGGGCCTGTGGCAGCACATGAAAATCTCATTTCAGGCTCCCCGCTTCAACGCGCAGGGACAGAAAACTGAAAATGCCCGCGTTATCCGAATCGAGCTGAACGGCGTGGTGATACAGGACGACGTGGAGATGACCGGCCCAACGCGCGGGGCAACGTTTGAAACTGAGCAGCCAACGGGACCACTTCTGATTCAGGGCGATCACGGCGCAGTGGCCTTTCGGAATATTCGCTACGTAGCCTACGATAAACCCCGTCCCAACCCGAACAGGTCCTACGTCATCGGCGACCGAAACGCACCACAGCGCGAACCCGTTGATCCCATTCTGATCGATGCCCCAACGAACACCATACTACGTTCGTTTATGGACGTGCCGGGCAGTGCCACCACCGATGGTAAGAGTATGCGCGTGACGCACGGCGTTTCGGTAGGCAGCCCCGACAAGGTACACTATACCTACGACCTCGACAAAGGGGCGATAGTACAGGTCTGGCGGGGTGATTTTCTGGATGCTACGCCCATGTGGCACGACCGGGGCGACGGCTCCTCGCGCCCGATGGGCATGGTGCAGCGCATGGGAACGCCAATGCTGTTTCTGAGCAAACTGGTTTCGCCCCAAACCACCTGGACAGCCGACACCACGGGTTCGGGCTTCCGGCCCAAAGGCTACGTACTGGATCCCAACGATCTGCCCACGTTCCGCTACCAGAGTTACGGCGCAATGGTCGATGACAAAATCCGGGTGCTGCCCAACGGTCAGGGTATTCAGCGCGAGGTATCGGTTACGAATCCGGCCAGCGGTTTGTACGCCCGTTTGGCCACTGGCAAGAGCATCAGCGACATGAACGATGGCATGTTTCTCGTTGACGGCACCGAATACGTCCGCATCGACAACGCAAACGGCGCCAAACCCATAGTACGCAGCGCGGGTGACCGACAGGAATTGATTCTGCCCATGAAAGACAAAGTCCAGTACTCAATCTTGTTTTAAGCGATGAAAAAGATACTCACAACCCTTTTTGCCGCTGCCACAATGCTGACGGCGTGGGCGCAGGAATCGCCCAAAGAAGAAGATTTTTCCAAAATAATGAAGGTTACCTCGCCCGAGGGTACCCTGCTCGAAGTAGGTGGTCTGGTAACACTGCCCAACGGCAGTCTGGGCGTAGCTACCCGCCGGGGAGACATCTGGATTGTGGAAAACCCAACCAGCCGCCGACCGTATTTCCGCAAGTTTGCGTCGGGGCTGCACGAAATTCTGGGCCTGGCCTATAAGGATGGTGCACTGTACTGCGCCCAGCGTGGTGAACTGACCAAACTTATGGACACCAACAAAGACGGCAAAGCCGACGTATTCGAGACGGTCTATGCCTGGCCCCTGTCCGGACACTACCACGAATACAGTTTCGGGCCAAAAATTGCGCCGGACGGTAGCTTCTTTGTGACAGGCAACGTGGCCTTTGGCAATGAAGAATGGTGGCGGGGCGAAAGCCGGGTCCCCTGGCGCGGCTGGACTATGAAAATCAGCCCGGAAGGTACCATGCAGCCCTGGGCTACGGGCATGCGCTCGCCCGCCGGACTGGGCATTTACGACGGTGAACTATTTTATACCGACAATCAGGGCGACTGGATGGGATCGGGGGGCGTCACGCACGTCAGAAAAGGCTCTTTTGTGGGTCATCCTGCCGGATTGAAGTGGACGGGCATGGCCAACTCGCCGGTAAAGCTAACTACCGAGCAGCTATACGCTAAAGTGGATCCGCGCCAGCGTCGGGACGAAAACGGACGGGCCATAAAGCCCGAAAACGTGGTTAGCGAGACGCCTGATTTGCTATATACGCTGAAGGAGCAATTTCCGAACGTCGATATTCAGACGCCTGCCGTCTGGTTGCCGCATGGTATTCTGGGAATTTCTAACTCTGAAATCCTGCAAATTCCCGATGGCGCGTTCGGGCCGTTTGCCGGGCAGTTGCTGGTGGGCGATCAGGGTATGAGTAAGATTTCGCGGGTGTTTATGGAGAAAGTAAACGGCGAGTATCAGGGAGGGGCTATCGAGTTCCGCAATGGCTTCCGGTCAGGAGTTTTGCGCATGGCCTTCGCCGAAGATGGTTCGCTGTTCGTGGGCGAGACCAACCGGGGCTGGGGATCGGCGGGTGAGGCCAATGAAGGTCTGCAACGGCTGGTCTGGAACGGCACCATTCCGTTTGAGATGCGCACCGTAAAAGCTATGCCCGACGGTTTCGAGATCGAGTTTACGAAACCCGTCGATAAGAAATCTGCCGAAGACCTGGCGTCATACCGGGTCGAGAGTTTCATTTATAAGTACCAGGCGGTGTACGGTTCGCCCACGATCAACAAAGAAACCCTGCCGCTGAAAGGCGTAAAGGTATCTGCCGATGGCCTGAAGGCCAGGATCATTGTGGACGATCTGCGCAAATACTACATCCACCAGCTTACACTTGATGGTGTGCGGGGGCAGGAAGGGTCGTACTCGCTGGTGCATCCCATTGCGTATTACACGCTCAACAACATTCCA
>JACMPG010000086.1 GCA_014377625.1 Spirosoma sp. | reverse complement strand
GATAACCGCCTTTTCAAAACCACAAACTGAATTTTTACCGTAAAAACAGGTAATTTAATAGAGCTATAAGGGGATTTAGCGACTCAAAACAACTACCTGATGGAGATTACTCACCCACATCATTACTTTTTTAGGACTACCAAATCGTGTTAGATATATGGCTTTCTTATGAACGTATTCTGTCATAATCTCGGTAAACAAACGCTCGCGCTTATCACGCTGCTCCTGTTCGGAGGAATAGGTACAGCGGCTCATAGTCAATCGGTTGTCCCATCGTTTACCCCAAAAATGGGCGACAGAATCGTATTGTTGGGCAACACCTTTGCCGAGCGAATGCGGCATTACGGTCATTTGGAAACGCTGCTGCAACAAACCTTTCCCAATCGACAACTCTCCTTACGCAACATGGGGTGGAGTGCCGATGAAGTGGGCCTGCAACCCCGCCCGCTTAACTTTCCGGGCCTTGGTGAAAAAACGACCGCATCGGCGACCCGACCGGCTCACAACGAAACGAACGAGGTGGTATTCAATGGGTTCACCCGTCAGAGTGACCCCATTACGATGCCCGTAGCGTTGAATTTCGCCGGGTTGAACCAGGACCTCACCGACCAGAAAGCCGATATTCTTTTTCTCTGTTTCGGCATGAACGAATCCTTTAAGGGCGCGGCTGGGCTTCGGCAGTTTGAGCAGGATTTAAGCGCGTTTATTGCCAATTTGCAGCGCAACCGCTACAATGGCCGCACGGCTCCCGTGCTGGTGCTGGTGTCGCCCATTGCTCATGAAGAAGCCGGACCACGCCAGGTCGGGCTGCACCTGCCCGGGCCACGACAGGCCGATCCTACCGATCACAACCAAAATCTGGCTCTCTACACCAACGCCATGCAGCAGATGGCAGCCGCTAAAGGGCTGTATTTCATTGATTTACTTAGGCCATCGCTGGCCCATATGCAGCAAAAAGGAACGCCCATTACCATCAACGGCATTCACCTGACCGACGAGGGCTACCGGCTGGCGGCTGGCTGGATGGGGCCGGCTCTGGGATTGGGCAACGCCGTTGACCTGCGCTCCGACTTCAGCCGGGTACTCCGGCGGGTCATCAAACACAAAGACGACCATTTCTTTTATCGCTGGCGGGCTGTGAACGGCGAGTACATCTACGGGCGACGACGCGAACCCTTTGGGGTTATTACTTTTCCGCCCAAATTACGGAAACTGGCCCAGATGGTGGCCGCGCTCGACTCCATAATCTGGGCGATGGGCAGCAGCCGCGACACGACCCTGCTTCGTCAGGCAATGGCCATTGTTGACCTTCGGGGAAAATCCGTTGACCCGGCCTTGCTGCCCACCGTCCCGATGCTGGGCCGACAAGGAAAAGCAGCCAAAGAAATGGCTCATCAGCATCAGCATGGCAATGAATGGCCCGCCACGCCCGACTCGTTCAAACTACCCGACGGGTACGCCATCAACCTGTTTGCGTCGGAAGCCGGTTTTCCGGTGCAAAAGCCCGTAGCCCTGAACTTCGATGCCCGTGGGCGGCTTTGGGTAGCCACGATGCCCACCTACCCGCAGTATTTTCCCGGTATTCCGGTTCACGACAAAATCGTTATCCTGGAAGATACCGACCGCGATGGCAAAGCCGACAAACACACTGTTTTTGCCGACGACCTGTATCTGCCGCTGGGGTTTGAATTTGGCAACGGGGGCGTGTACGTATCGCAAGAGCCGGACCTGTTGTTCCTGAAAGACACGGACGGCGACGACAAAGCCGACGTGCGGGAGGTGGTGCTGTCGGGGTTTGGTTCGGAAGACAGCCACCACGCCATTCACAGTTTTACCTACGGGCCGGATGGTGCTTTGTACTTCAATGAAGGCACATTTCTGAACTCGCAGATCGAAACGCCCTACGGCCCGGTGCGTTCATATGGCGGCACAACCTACCGCTTTGAACCGCGCACGGCCAAACTGTCGGCATACGTGTCGTATCCCTACTACAATCCCTGGGGCAACGTGTTCGACCCCTGGGGAACGCACCTGATCAGCGATGCCTCAGACGGGTCTAATTACTTTGCTCCGCCCATGACGGGCCGGGTTGAGTACCCCGCTAAGCACCCCCGCATCAACACCTTTACCGAGACGCGGGTGCGGCCCACGGCAGGTATCGAACTCATTTCGAGCCGACAGTTTCCGGCAGGGGTGCAGGGTAACTTTTTGGTGAACAATAACATCGGTTTTCAAGGCACTAAACAGCACCGGATTGTGCCGAACGGGTCGGGCATCGGGAGCCGGGAGGTGGAGGCCTTGTTGCAATCGACCGACCTGAACTTTCGCCCTATCGACCTTAAATTCGGGCCGGACGGCGCTCTGTACATCGTTGACTGGTATAACCCGTTGATTTCGCACGGCGAAAATCCTCCGCGCGATTCTGCCCGCGATACGGCTCATGGCCGCATCTGGCGCATCACTTATCAAAATCAGCCGCTGCTGCCGGTGGTCGATTTGTCGCGGCAAAGCGTCCCGGAATTGCTCGACCACCTGAAGGCCTACGAGAGTCGGTTGCGCTACCGGGCGCGGGCGCAGCTTCGGGCGCAAAACCCGGCAGCGGTGCTGCCCCGCCTGACCACGTGGCTGGCGGGATTAGATAAAACCGATCCGCAGTATGAGCAACACCTGCTGGAGGGTCTTTGGCTGCATCAGGATTTCGACGTAATCAATGAACCGTTGCTAAAAACACTGCTGACAGCCCGCGCCGAACAGGCTCGTGCTGCTGCCACCACCGTACTGCTGCATTGGCGGGATCGGGTTCCGGGTACGTCGTCCCTACTGCAACAACAGGTCAACGACCTATCGCCGAGGGTGCGGTTAGAAGCGGTGGTAGCCCTCAGTTTTTTGGCCTCCGGGCAGACGGTTCGGGCCGCGATGGATGCCTTCAACCACCCCACTGACTATTACCTTGATTATGCCCTCGGCGAAACGTTCAAAGCCCTGAAACCGGTTTGGTTGGCCGATCTACGGCAGGGGCAGCAACCACCGTCGGCTTCGGCTCATGGGTATCTGCTTCGGCTGACTACTACCCCCGAATTGGGTCAACTGCCACCCGCACCGCCCGTCTGGACTGAACAGCTTCTCCGCGCCGACATCGACGTGGCCAAACGTCAGGAAGCAATTCGTTTGCTGGCGAAAGCGCGAAACAGTTCCGAGGCCGCCGTTTTGCTACGGGCGGTCCGTCAGGCCGGGGACCAACGGACGGGTAACGCCCGGCCATCGGCTCAACCCGACTTGATTCGGTTGTTGCTTGGTACGAAACGGACGGAACTCAGGCCGCTGATTCCCGAATGCCTGACCCTGATTCGGCAGGATACGGGCCAACGGGTACAGGCCACGGCTATAGCCACAATTATCATTGCCGAACAGTCGGACAAAGCAGTGTGGCCGGTCGAAAAAGCAGGAGCGTCGGGCCTGATAGATTACCTGACGGGTCTGTCGCTGCTCCCCGTCGGGCCACTAAAAACATCGTTTTATGGTAAGGTGAAACAGGTTGCTCCACAAGTTCCCGGCCTGGCTTACCCGCTGTTGATGGCCATCAATACAACGGCTTCGGCGAAGCTCAACACCCTGAACGACTTTATTGGTGTACTGAGCCATACGCCCGACGAACAGCAACAGTCACCCGCTTTTGCTAACTTCCTGGAGCATGCGAAAAAACTGATTGCCGACGTACCCGAACTGAACCGACCGGCCCTGCGTACCCGGCTCGACCGAATTGGCAGGCTGGAAATCACGCTCCGGGCGGTAGAAGCAAAAATGGTGTTCGACAAAAAAAGCCTTGTCGTACCCGCTGGCAAACCGATTTCGCTGGTGTTCGACAACCCGGACCTGATGCCACATAACGTGGTGTTTGTGAAGCCGGGAAGTGCCGAACGCGTGGGCAATGCCGCCGACGCGATGGCTTCGCTGCCTGATGGGTTTGAGAAAAACTTTATTCCAGTCAGTTCGGATGTGCTGTTTGCTACGCCCTTAGTTAATCCGGGCAAATCGTTCCGGCTAACGTTCAACGCGCCCGCCGAACCCGGCGAGTACCCGTTTTTATGTTCATTTCCCGGTCATTGGCGGGTGATGCAAGGCGTTCTGATCGTAGTAAAAGCCGCTAAAACGCCCTGAGCAGGTTGAATCGTTTTTACTTCATCAATACATCACCCGTCTGACTATCAATCAGGTATGTTGATGAAGGAGGTACAGTCAGGGAAATATTTCTGCCGGAGCGCAGATGAATGGTGCGTGGCCCGCCGTCTTTGGTGTGGAGCCGCAACAGCCCGTTGTTGGCGTGAGTAAAACGTATCCTGACTCCACACATAAAGCACGTTGGCTGCGGTCAGTTGGGCGGGGGTCAGCAACCGTTGTTCGGTCAGTTTTTTGATTTGTTCGACGGTTTTCAAATAACGCGGATTGTCCCACCATCCGAAGCCTTTCTGCACCCCAAAATCATAGTACCACAGTCCGGCCCCGCGCAACAGGGGCAACCACGTACTCCGTTTTTGCACGGCGTGAAACACTGAATCGTAGCGTTCCTGATAATGCACCGGGTCGGGGGCGTGGTCTTTGTGGAGGTAGCCGTTGTCTAACTCATCGAGCCAGAGTTTACCATGCAGCAACGTTGACTCGACCAGCCCCCGCGAGTTGCCGCTACCGCCCACCTTCCGCGAATCGCCCCAATAGGTTTGGGGCGCGGCCAGATAATCAATGTATGGGCTGTCCAGAATTGGCTCCATAAACAGATGCCCGCCCACCGTCTGGCGGTTGAAGGTCATATGCAGGTAGCCGTAGAATACGCCCTTAATCAGTTTTCGGTCCCAATTCTCTTCGGCCAGCTTGCAGAAAGGGGTTCTTTGGCCATGACCTGCTG
>JACMPG010000085.1 GCA_014377625.1 Spirosoma sp. | reverse complement strand
GCTTCTGTTCTGTTTGCCCGTGCTGGCGCAGGATGTGAGCGTAAGTGGCCGCGTCACTTCATCAGAAGACGGCTCCACCCTACCGGGTGTGAGCGTACAGGTAAAAGGTACAACACGTGGCACGACCACGAACAGCGATGGTACCTACCAACTAAATATACCGGCCAACAGTCGGCTGGTATTCAGTTTCATCGGTTTCCTCTCGCAGGAAGTTGCAGTAGGCAATCGGAAAACTATCAACGTAGGCCTGGAAAATAACGCCCAGGATTTGGGCGAGGTAGTCGTTACGGGCTACGGCGGTACGGTTAACCGCCGGGAGTTTACCGGGGCCAGTTCCCGGGTATCTGGTGGTACAATTGCTAACCTGCCCGTTGGTAGCTTTGACAAGGCCCTGGCAGGTCGGGCAGCTGGTGTGCAGGTAACGTCGGCCAACGGCGCACCGGGTGGTGCTATCCAGATCCGTATCCGGGGTATCGGTTCGATCTCGGCAGGTTCCGATCCGCTGTACGTTGTTGACGGCATTCAGTTGAACGCCACCAACAACGCCAGCTTTACGTCGTCGAACCCGCTGGCGTTTCTGAACCCGAACGACATTGAGAGCATTGAGATTCTGAAAGATGCCGCTGCGGCTTCGATCTACGGCTCACAGGCGGCCAACGGGGTCGTACTCGTGACCACCAAGCGGGGTAAAGTTGGTAAGACCCAGATCTCGTTCAACTATTACACCGGCGTCGACGAACCCGTTAAGCGGCTTGAGGTGCTGAACGCACAGGAGTGGATTGGCCTGCGGACCGCGGCCCGCATCAACGGCGGACAAACCGCCGAAGCGGCCCTTACCTCGGTGCTGGGTACCATTCGTAAACCCGGTCTCAGCGAAGCCGATATTGCCGCCCTGCCGACGTACGACTGGCAAAACGAGGCCTACCGCAATGGGCGCACCAACAACTACGAGATCAGCATGAACGGCGGTACCGAAAAGACCAAGTTCTTCGTGTCGGGTTCGTTCTACAACCAGAGTGCCAACGTCGTTAACGTCGACTTCAAGCGGGGTACGCTGAACACGACGCTGACGCAGGTCATCAACAGCAAAGTAACGCTGGACCAGACACTGAAGCTCAGCACCATTACGCAGCGCGGGCAACAGGGTTCGCCCAATGGTGGGTCGTTCCTAGGCTCGTCGGCGTTTTCGGCCTCGCTGATTATCCCGACCGTACCGATCTACAACCCCGACGGCAGCTTTTTCGGCACCCCTGCCGACGGGGGAATTCCGGGTATCCTGAACCAGAACGTGATTCAGGTTTCATCGCAGAACGACATCGTCAGTACCATTAACCAGTTCAACGGCGGTCTGGCCCTGAACTACAAACCCATTGCCGGCCTGACGCTGCGTCCGTTTGTGAGTTTGGATTACCGGGCTATCAAAGGACGCTACTTTACGGACCCCCGCACCGGCGACGGATTCAACGTACGGGGCCGGTTGTCGGATCAGTTCAACCAGAACATCAACTTTCTGACCAACTTCACAGCCAACTATAACAAACTGTTTGCCGCCAAACACGATGTTGGTGTTCTGCTGGGGGTAGAATACCGCTCCGACATCAACGAATCGACCTCGGCGCAGATCACCAACGTACCTACGCCCGACTTCCGCTACGGCAGTGCGGCTGCGTTGCCGGTGGCCGTGGGTGGCGGCTGGACGGGCTACCACAAAGCATCGGTGTTCGGAAACGTCAAGTACAATTTCAACCGGAAGTATGACCTGAGCCTGATTGCCCGGCTCGACGGGTCAAGCCGGTTTGGGGCCAATAACCGCTTTGGTTTCTTCCCCTCGGCATCGGCTGCCTGGCTTGTATCGGAAGAAGGTTTCCTGAAAGGCAACCGGGTTCTGAACGAACTGAAACTGCGGGCGTCGTACGGCACCACCGGAAACGACCAGATCGGTACGCTGTTTGGTCTGAGTAACTTCCCCTCGCTGGGATTAGTGAGCGCGGGCTTCGACTACAACGGCTCGGCGGGTTTTGCCCCCACGCAGTTGGGTAACCCCGACCTGAAATGGGAGACCAACGTAACGACTAACCTCGGCGTCGACTTCGGTTTCTTCGGCAACCGGTTTACGGGTTCGGTCGATGCGTTTGACCGAACCAGTCGCGATTTGCTACTGGCCACCAACATTCCCTTCACTAACGGCTTCGGCTCAATCTCGCGTAATGCCGGGTCGGTGCAGAACCGGGGTCTGGAGATCGAGTTGAATACGGTGAACGTGCAGTCGGGCGATTTCAAGTGGAAGACGTCGTTCAACATCACGTTCCTCAAAAACAAGGTTACCAAACTCGTTGACGGCATCACACCCCTGCAAAACCCTGACAGTGCCATCACTCTCAACTATACCGATTATTACGGAGTAGGTCGTACGGCCATCCTGGGTCGGCCGTTGTTGCCGAACTACACCACCGAATATGCCGGCGTAAACCCCGCCACGGGCCGCCCTATGTTCTACGATTTTGCGGGTAACATTACCTACACGCCCATCACGCCCCGCGATCAGCGGTATCTGGGTTCGGAGCAGCCAAAATTCTACGGCGGCTTCCAGAACTCGATCAGCTACAAAGGGCTGTCGCTTGAGGTATTTTTCCAGTACGACTATGGTCGGCGGTCGTTCAACAGCCAAACGTCGTTCCTGGCGGAGCTGGCCGGACGTGATTTCAACGCCCTGCGGTCAGTTTATGAGCAACGCTGGCAAAAACCGGGTGATATCACGGAAGTACCGCGCACCATCAACGGCAACGCCGAAACGCGCGGTATCAGCAGCCTGAGCGGCTCGCGGACGCTGGAAGATGCGTCTTACCTACGGCTGAAGCAACTGCGGCTTAACTACGTCATTCCGGGTTTGGTGGGCAAGAAAATTGGGGCCTCCAATGCCAACGTCTACATTCAGGCGCAGAACCTGCTGACCTGGACCAACTGGACGAGCTACGACCCGGAGTTCCTCAATTTCGGATCGGGCAGCAGCGGGGTCATTCCAAACTCGCGGTCCTATACGGCTGGCATCAACCTGACGTTTTAATCAATCAACATACTGACATACTGAAACAATGCGAATCTCACTAAAAATGCTCACCGGTGGTTTGCTGGCGGGCGGGCTGTTTCTGGCCTCGTGCAGCAAGGAACTGCTGGACGTAGCTCCCCGCTCCAACGGCGATCTGGCCACCTCCCTCAATACCGTAGAAGGGCTTGACGCCACGCTGAATGGCATTTACGACCGCTTGCAAAGCACGAACCTGTACGGTAGGGACTTGCTAGCCGTTTCCGAAGCCTTAGCCGATAATGCCTGGGCCACCAACAAATCGGGCCGGTTAAATGCTGAAAACCGGAATGTAGCCCAAAACACGTTTGTTAGCTGGGCAACGGCTTATTTCGGCATTAACCAGGTTAATCTGGTGCTGGACGCCACCCCCAAAGTGGCCGCCCTGACCGATACCAACCGCCGGAACTCGATCATTGGTCAGGGGTATTTTTTGCGGGCGTTGCTCTACCATGATCTGGTGCGAGTATATGCCTATGATCCAGGCGTCGAAATTGCGGCTCAGAATCGGGATGGTATACCGCTGGTCCTAACGGGAGTTGCTGACCAGACGCAGCTTGCCTTTCCGGCGCGGGCACCCATTGCCGATGTGTACAAGCAGATTTACAGCGACCTGCAGGCGGCCATCACGGCGTTTAGCCGGACCTCAACGAGTAACGTAGCGTATGGCAACCTTCAGGCGGCCCGGCTGTTGTTTTCGCGGGTGGCCCTGTACAACAAAGACTACGCCAACGCGGTAAAGTACGCCACCGACGCCATTGGCGGCAGTGTAAAACTGACCAACGCCACGGCCTACGTAGCGGGCTGGCGCGCGCCACGGCATCCCGAATCGGTATTTGAACTCCAGTTTGCGGTTGTGTCGGAGAACATTGGCGTAAACACCTCGCTCCAGACCAGTTATACGACGCTGGTGCGGGTGGGCGACCGGACGGCCACCGGCGGTTTCGGCGACCTCGTGCCAACCACCCCGTTCCTAACCGATCTGCGGTCGGAGACGACAACCGCTGGCCCGGCCGACGTGCGGTCTGCGTTGTACGAACTCGGCACCGCCGGGCGCGGCACGGCCTATCAGGAGTGTACCAAGTTTCTGGGTAAGAACGGGACCATCAACCTCGACAATGTCCCCATCATGCGCATTCCAGAGGCTTACCTGAATCGGGCCGAAGCTAACTTTATGCTGGGCAACACCGCCGATGCCCTCGCCGACCTCAACACCATGCGTACCAACCGGGGTCTGGTGGCCCGTACTGCTGCTGACTTTACGGCTACGGGATCGATGCTGAACGAGATTCTGCGGCAACGCCGGTTCGAGTACGCCTTTGAAGGGCATCGCTGGTTCGATCTGAAACGGCGCGGACAGGACGTGATCAAGACTATTCCGTTGACGACTACGCCCAACAACCTGCCGTACAACGACTTCCGGATTCTGGCAAACCTCCCGGTCAACGAAGTGTCGACCAACAAAAACATTAAGCAAAACTTCGGCTACTAACTGGTTTCTGTCAGTATCAGGCTACCTGGTACTGGCAGATGGCAAACTGAACACACAATGAAAAAACTCAAATACATATTGCCCGCGCTGGTTCTGACCCTGGGCGTTGCGGCCTGCAACAACAGCTTAGATAAAGTCTTCGATAGTCAGACGCTGGTTGAATTCAACGACGCTATTCTGCGTACCAACGCCACGGGCCGGACCTATTCCATTACGAGTGTACCAAACAGCGTTACGGCGGGCGGAACGACAACGGCTCAACTTAACTTAGTGGGTCGGCAGCGCTCAAGCGAGACTACGGTTCGTGTTTTTGTCGATGCAACCAATTCTACTACACCCACATCGAGCTATACACTGAGCAACGGCGGCAACGTGACCATACCAGCCAATATGAGTTTCGGTTCGTTGACGTTAACCGTCGGGAGAGCTACCAGCACTACCGCGCCTATTGGCAATGTGGTACTCGTTCTAGACAGCACGAGTACAGATTTCAAACCAAGTCAGAACTACAGACGGCTTGGTTTCTCGTTCCGGCAGTAGAGTCAATCAGCAGAATATTTCATAAAAAAGACCTCCCGCGAACGGGGAGGTTTTTTTATGACCCGTAGTTTACCAAATATAAAAAAAGTTATACTATACCTAAAAACACCATAAAAGCATTTGGCCATATTTTTCTGCTAAAAAAGAGCCTTCTTTCAAATATATATGCGCAAAAATCAAACTAATTCAATATTTTATTGGTCTATATACAGGAATAACCATATTATCTGATTCTGAGATTTATCCTTAAAATCATGTATGATATATTGCGGCAGTTTTAATCCAAATTAAACAATCATGCAAAAAACTCTACGAGTTCTGTATCTTCTTCTCATCTGCTTTGTTACCCACACCGCCTTCGCGCAGGGCCGGTTGGTGAGTGGCAAAGTCACCGCCGACGATGGGTCCGACCTACCGGGCGTCAGCGTGGTGGTCAAGGGAACGACCGTTGGTACCACGACCGATGCCAGCGGAAACTACCGGATCGACGTACCGGCCAACAGTCGGCTGGTGTTCAGCTTTGTTGGCTATTCGTCAAAAGAAGTGACTGTCGGTAATCAGTCCACCATTGCGGTGCGGCTCGATGCCTCGGCGTCTAACCTAGACGAAGTAGTCGTAACCACATTCGGTACGGCCAAACGGTCGTCATTTACGGGGTCGGCGGGTACAATTTCGACGGCTCAGATTCAGGACCGTCCCGTTAACAATATCGTTCAGGCTATTGCTGGTGCCGCGCCAGGCGTGCAGACAACGGCGGGCAGCGGACAGCCCGGTGCCGCACCCGACATCCGCATTCGGGGCTTTGGCTCTATTTCGTCGGGCAGCAACCCGCTTTACGTCGTGGACGGAATTCCCTACACGGCTGACATTGCCACACTAAACCCCAATGACATCGAAAGCATTTCGATCCTGAAAGATGCCGCATCAACGGCTCTGTACGGAGCGCGGGCCGCCAACGGTGTGGTAGTTGTAACTACCAAGAAAGGCCAGAAAAACCGCAGCAGTATCAATATTCGCTACACAAAAGGGTTTAGTTCGCGCGGATTGCAGGAGTACGAGCGCGTGGACGCGACTCAGTATTATCCGCTCATGTGGGAAACCTACCGCAATAGCGTTGCATACCGAACAACCAATCCACTCTCGCTGTCGGCGGCCAATACCGATGCTACCAACCGTCTGGTTAGTCTGGTCGGTTACAATATCTATAATGTACCGGACAATCAGCTGGTCGGTACCGATGGCAAGCTGAACCCCAACGCCAAGCTGCTGTACTCACCGGATGACCTGAACTGGGAGAAGCCCCTGACCCGGCAGGGCAACCGAGACGAGATGAACGCAAGTTTTTCGGGCGGGCAGGACAAGACCGATTACTTTCTATCGCTGTCCTACCTGAACGACAAGGGCTTTCTGATTCGCTCCGACTACGAACGTTATACAGGGCGGCTTAACATCAATACGCAGATGAAGCCCTGGTTCAAGACCGGCGCCAACCTCTCGGCAACGTTCATTAAGTCTAATCAGGCCGACGTACCGGCTGCGGGCGGCACAACCTTTGTTAACCCGTTCTTCTTTTCGCGGGGTATCGGCCCTATTTACCCGGTCTACGCCTACGACCCGAATAATCCGGGGCAGTTTCTGACCCTGCCCAACGGCGACCGGCAGTACGATTTTGGTAATTTGAGTGCCCTGAACCTGCCCAACCGCCCGCAGTATGGTGGTCGACACGCAGTTGCCGAAACCCAGTTGAACCAGAATTTCTTTCGTCGGAACGTGCTGGGTGCGCGGGTGTACGGGGAAGTTTCGTTCCTGAAAGACTTCAAATTCACGGCCAACTTCGGTACCGACATTACCAATACCAACACCGTGGTCTACGGCAACCCCATCATTGGCGACGGTGCTCCAGCGGGCCGGGCTACGGGAACGTTCCAGAACATTATGGGATACAACCTCAACCAGTTGCTGAACTATAACAAAGTGGTTGGCAGCCACACGTTTGACGTTCTGCTGGGCCATGAGAACTTCCATACCACCGACAATAACCTGACCGGGTCGCGGTCGCAGCAGATTCTGGACGGTAATGTCGAGCTGATCAACTTCACGACGACCACTAACCTGTCATCGCAGTACAACATCCGGCGTGTCGAGGGCTTTTTCTCAAGGGTTAACTATGACTACAATCAGAAGTATTTCCTCTCCGCGTCGGTCCGGCGCGACGGCACGAGTAAGTTTTACAAAGATTCGCGCTGGGGAACGTTCTACTCCGTGAGTGGTGCCTGGCGTTTGGATCAGGAAGAGTTTCTCAAGAACATCCCCTCCGTTAATGCCCTTAAGTTACGGGGGTCATATGGCCAGACTGGCAACGACGGCGGAGGTATCACGGCACAGGACGCTGCCGATAACACCATCAGCTACTACGCCTGGCAACCACTCTACAATCTCAACTTTAACAATGCCTCGGAAGCGGGTATTTTGCAGGCAAGTCTGGGCAACCGGAACCTGGCTTGGGAATCAAGCAATTCGTTCGACGTGGCACTGGAGTTTGGGCTGTTCAAGAATCGGGTTACAGGTACGGTCGAGTATTTTAACCGGCAGTCAGCCAACCTGATTTTCGACGTACCGCTGCCGCTATCAGCAGGTATCAGCAGCGTGACGCGCAACATTGGTACGATGTACAACCGGGGTATTGAAATCGAGTTGGGTATCGAACCTGTTCGTACCAAAGACTTCACCTGGCGCATTGACCTCAACGCGACGCACCTGAAAAACAAGATCACGAAGATGCCCGCTGAGAACCCGGAGATTATTAACGGTACTAAAAAGCTCGCGGTAGGACAGTCGATTTACGATTTCTGGCTGCGCGATTTCCAGGGCGTCAACCCCCAAACGGGCGAGGTACAGTACCGGGCCGATAAGTTTGTGGCGGCCAACACCCGCGTGACTGAAACCGGCGACACGCTGACCACCAGCGTCAACAACGCCCGCTTTCACTACAACGGTACGGCCATTCCGGCTATATCGGGCGGCATTACCAATACGTTCCGGTTCAAAGGATTCTCGCTGTCGGCCCTGTTCGTATATCAATTGGGCGGCAAGGTGTATGACGGAGCCTACGCCAGTCTGATGAGTGCAGGGGGTTACGGCAGTGCTAAGCACGTCGATATTCTGCAACGCTGGCAGCAACCCGGCGACATCACCAACGTACCCCGCCTGGATGCCGCCCGCACCGCCGACTTCGATGCGGCTTCGGACCGCTGGCTCACCGATGCCAGTTACCTCAACATGCGCAACGTGACGCTGTCGTACAGCCTGCCGGGCGTGACGGCCAAACGGCTGTTTCTGAACAACGTACAGGTCTATGTCAGCGCCGAAAACTACCTGATTCTCTCGAAACGCAAAGGCATGAACGTACAGCAGACCTTTGCCGGTACCACCGACAACGTCTTCAGCGTAGCCAAAAACATCGTACTCGGCGTTTCTCTCACTCTTTAGTCAACAACACTCCGATGAAAACAAAATTTTTAACCATTCTGATCGCTCTGGGTCTGCTGACGGCGGCCTGCAAAGATGATTATTTAGATACCGTTCCGACGTCGAGCGTCGATGCTGAGTCGGCCTTCGCCACGACCAAAAACGCATCAGCAGCCATCAACGGCATCTACCGCGCCATGGTAGTGCGCTACTTAGGATTTCAGACGTATTTTGGCCACCCCGCCATGATGATTATCATGGACGTAATGGGCGAAGACGTGGTATTTGGCAATACATCCAACCAGGGTCACTTCATTGAGCAACGCTGGGTCAGTCACCGCTCGGACGTGGGGACGCTGCCGGAGTTTGCCTATCAGTTGTACTACCGGATCATCGGCAACGCCAATATTGCCATTACCAGCATCGACAAAGCCACCGGTACGCAGGCCGAACGCGATCAGATCAAAGGGGAAGCGCTGGGGTTGCGGGCTTTCTCGTACTTCAATTTAGTGCAGCTTTACGGCAAACGCTACGATGCCGCCACCAAGCCCAACGCGCAATTAGCCGTTCCGCTGGTACTGGTGCCCACTACCGAGGGTCTGCCCCGCAACACAGTGGAGGAAGTGTATACGCAGATCAACAAAGACCTGGCCGATGCGGCCACGTTGCTCACGGTGGCACGCCCGTACAAGTCGCATATTAACCTGAGCGTGATTAAAGGTTTACAGGCCCGCGTGGCCCTGGTGCAACAGAACTGGGCCGCTGCCGTCGGATTTACCACTGACGCCCGCAAAGGCTACAGCCCCATGTCTGACGTGCAGTATCTCGACGGATTCTCCGACGTAACCAACCCGGAGTGGATGTGGGGATTTGACCACGTGGAAGACCAATCGGAATTTTTTGGAGCATACCATTCCTACATCTC
>JACMPG010000084.1 GCA_014377625.1 Spirosoma sp. | reverse complement strand
GCCTGTGTACGAATGTATTTATGGCGGGAAACGAATTTTTGCACATCCGCTTCAAAGACTATACGCGTAAAAATGAGCCAACACCAATACCAGCTCTGGCAGAATGCGTTAGCTTGGGCCGCGTAGGGCTAAAGTCAAGCTAAACGCCTGGAAGTTCTACCAGGAAAAAATTCTGGAACGTAACAAGGCCCAGTACGACGTTGCCTACCCACGCATGCCCGCCAAATTACCTGTCGTTTACAGCGCCAATGAAGTAAAAGCTATTTTCAACGCCACCACCAGCCTGAAATACCGGACCTTATTCCAGCTTGTATATGCCACCGGGATGCGCCTGAGCGAGGTAGCTCATTTGCGCCTGAGCGATATTGACCGCACCCGTCGGCTGATTACCATTAGAGCCGGGAAAGGCAAAAAAGACCGGATGGTTATGCTGTCCGAAAAACTTGATGCCATTCTGAGCCTATATCTCAGCCAGTATCAACCGCAGCTTTATGTATTTGAAGAAGTCGACCGGCGCGAGCCATTACAAAATCGTGCCATCCAGTTAGTATACAGCCAGGCCACCTATGCCGCCGGCATTCAGAAACGTGGGGGTATCCATACGTTGCGCCATAGCTTCGCTACGCACTTACTGGAATCGGGCACCGATATCCGCTACATTCAGCAACTGCTGGGTCATGAAAGCATCCTGACCACCATGCGTTATACCCATGTCACTGCCCACAAAATCAGTACCCTCAAATCACCATTGGATGATCTGTAGTTCCATGCTTCTTTAGCAGCGGACGCAGTTTAGCCAGGCTGAAAAACTTACTTTTCAGCACGTACCCCTGAGTATAGCCGATCATCACCCGTTTATTACGTTGCACCCGACCGCGTGAATCGAAGCGATACAACTGCTTATCATCGCCAAAAAAGTAGTTGGGATAGCCTTCAATATCCCAGACTCGTTGAATCGAAACCTGCACATACCGTTTAATCATTTGACAATGACAAGATTTGGAAGTTTTATGGCAGAACCGTTCTTTTATAGAAGTATCCGCACTAAGGTCACTGAATAGTTAAGCGAAAAATCAAAAGTAGTTGATTATCAGCTAAAACCCATTAAGTGACTTTACGTACAATAACATGTTGGGTGCAGTCTGTGCCGTTTGGCTTGTGCGTGGTCCGTCGTTCGTGTGACAGGTTGCACGTCCCGCCCGTCCCGCAAGCCGCCCGGTTGTCCGTTGGGTGCTTCGGTTGACAAACAAAACGCCACGATGAGGTGAGTTGTAATGCTTTCATTTCCACCCTCGGTTTACACAGGGTACGCCCTCGAACGGAGAGTTTGGGCTTGTGGTCCGGGTTGCCGCTGATAGGCCGAACGCCCCCGAAGGTGAGTGCTGGTCAGGCTCAGTAACAGCGGATTTGATTCGTAGTTTGGCTCCGCACTCGCCGTAAAAAGATAGGATTTAGTGCGTTGTATGACTTCGCGTTCGGTGTAAAAAGAGTAGAAACGACCATTAACAATAACGAAATACCTTTCGCCAACAAAAAAATCTTTTGTTCGCTTTCTAATAAAAAACAGATGCCGATAAATAAGTTCGGAAAGGTAATTCTGTTTCACGCTTTAATATTGCTTTTTTAATCTTTTAACGTAATAAAGTTCCAAAACAATGAATGTCAAGAAGCAAAATAACATAACTTTTGAGTTTTCAGGAGTTGAAGACGTAGAAAAGAGAATATTTATTAGAAATGGGGATTTCAATGGCATTTATGACTTTTCGCAGAAAAAAGCTGTAACAGGAAAATTTTTAGATGATAAAAAAGAAGGAACTTGGCTAAAATGGTATGAGAATGGAAAAATTCAATTTGAACATAATTACTTTTCAGGACAATTACACGGAAAATTTAAGCACTCATGGGATAACGGAAAAATAGCATTGAAAGGTGAGTATGTTTTTGGGAAAGAACATGGAAAATTTGAGTATTTTGACCGCAAAGGCAAAAAAATTAAAGAAACCGACAATGACTATGGTAAAATTTTAAATTATAGAAACGATGAAGAAGATTATAGCTTTGACTTTACAGACAAAGACAATAAAAAATCTAGTAAAGAAATAAAACCTGCTTTAATATGCTCAGTTTGGAGTGATGATTTGATAGATTGTAGAACACGCACAGAATATTTTAATATTATTTCTGATGTTCTTTCGCCAGAAGATTTAATTCGAACTATTGATTTACTGAATTTTAAATATGATGAGTTAAGAGACCAGTTAGATTTTCTTGATAAAGATGGAATTTTAGGGCTTTGCCCAGGTAATTCATTTAGTGCAACTGCAAGTGAAAAGGGTAGAGGCTTTTTAGGTTTAGGTAGGGATTACAATCGCTCTATGGGTAATGTGCAGCTTACAATAGATGAGATAACTTCACTTACCAACAAGTGTAGTGCAAATTCAATTGATTCGATTGCTTCTGATAGCAGAGACCAAAATGGTGTAGGGGGAGGGGGGTACTTTAATGATGGAAATTTTCAATCGGGAGAGCAGACAATCGAAACGATTAGGCAAAGACGGGAAGATGGTTTACCCTTGGGTGAATTTGGTGATTTTGTTGAAGAAGCGATTGATAGGATTGAAAGTGGTTTAGAAAATTGTGTAGATTCTGGGAGTAGCCCAATTGCTACAGGCACAACTACGGAAACATATTTAAAGTTAGCAGCGACAGCTCCAAACCCTTACATTGCCATAGGCATAGCCTCAATATCAGCCTTGGGTACATTAGCAAATGTTCTAGGAGCATATTATAGAGACTATAGAGATAGAAAAGATCCAACTCAAGAAGATTTGGGTGATTTTTTCTCTGTTACTCAAGAAAACTCAGATGGTTCGAAAACAATAAAAGTGATTGAAAAAAAATCTTCCAGAACAATTTCTGAAGCAGTTGTTAAAGGTCGAGTTGTTACAGCTACAGAATACCCTGAGGGAGAAGAACCAATTGTTACAACTTTTGTAGCTTCTGGCAATGAAATGGTACTTGATGATCCCGGCAACACCTGTGCAGGAAAGCGACTAGGTTGGGAAATAACAAAAAAACTTTGTGAAGGCAGATGGGATTCACCCGATTGCTTAAATACATTAGATGAATTTAATCTATGTTCTGACCCAACCTTGGTGCGATACATAGGCGGAGGAGTAAAATGTAAATCTCCCAAGACAAGGACAATAAAAGAAGCAATGGAGAAACATTGTCAAGACTTAGATATGATTACTATAAGAGAAGAAGGTTATATTTGCATGGGCCCCAATCAGGTCACACCGAATCCATTTGGTGAGCCTTGTAGCCCTTTAACAAAACCTGACCCTGAATCAGGCTGTTTTGGGGTAGATATTAGTGGAAGTAAACCTCGTTTTCCAAAAGGTGGCGGACCTTCACCAATTCAAATGTATCATGCAAATAATTTTGTTCAACCTAACAATATTCGTCTAATTTCAGAGGAAGATGAATTTATTCAATTAAAAAACAGTAATGAGGCTAAGCTGGTAGTCTTTCATTCAACAGAATGCCCACCATGTCATTCTTTGCTTAACAACCTAAGTAATCTGAAAGAAAAGGAAGAAAAATATAATGGGCTTGAAATTGTAAAAGTAGACATTCGTCAAAACCCAAAACTTGCAAAAGAATACAATATTGAGTTTACACCCACAATGATGATTTTTGAAAAAGGTGAAGTTATAGGTAAAAGAAAAGTAGGGGCTGCAAGTATTGATAGATTAGAAAATTATATTGATAGAACAGCCAAAGTTGGTCAAGAACGAAAAGATAGTTTTTGATTTTGTTTTCTTTTGAAAACTATCTGTTGGATTTTGCGATTTTTCACTTGTAGACACTTTATTGAGTGAGCAAAAGCGGCAGCCACCAACAATGTATTTATGAAAGACTGGCGGACGTAAGTAACTGAGCATTAGTAATTCTACTCGGCACTATGCTAATGCTGAACTTTTGTATTTCAAATTCCAGTCCTTCATAAATAATGGTTCGTTACTTCGCTCCGCGTGGGCGGGTTGTCGGGCGACAGGGGACTCGCCCCTGAAGGCAGGCTTTTCAGCCCAACAAAACGGGGGTGTAAAGGTTGCAAGTCGCTCGTGTTCAGTTAAGTAGCTTCACCATCCATCAACCCCCGTTGGCGTTGGGTGGCGTGCCAAAATGTGTTTACAAGGAAGGCTACCTATGACAGGGCGTATATTCTTGATAGGCAGGATCAACTAATCGATACGGCTGCTGCTTTGGCAATCAGAAATTCGGGGTTAGACACAGTAATAAGCCGTTCGAAGTAGTCAAAAATACTACCCCACCCCTCCATGCTGATTTTACCTGCGCTTAAAAACACAAACGTCGCCACTGACACATGGTGGTAGCTTCGACCCTCGTGAATCGTAAACGAATCGTGGGGGTTCCAACGGCCTACATAGGACTCATTGGTGTCATACCAATCTTCCAGGTCTTGTAAGGTCTTGACTGTCTGTAATTCGGTCAGCATTTCTTCCCGATCAGCTATTTTATTTGGGTTAGGAATAAGGTCAAATTGTTTTTTCAAAAACGGTACTAACTCCTGCTCAACTAAACTGGCTTTCAAAGACCAGATCAGTTGGTTTGGCGTTTCCACTTCGTCATAAATAAACAGGTCTATTTCGTCACTCAGTAATTTTCTCAGATTGTCTGTTTGCGCTGAATCACTGGTTTTAGTAACTGACAATCTTGCTCTTAGGCCAATATTTAAATAGGCTCCCATGACTCGTTTTAGATGTATTTTATTAGATAAATATACGAAAAAGTGAGCGTTTTTTCGTAAAACTTAAACGTAAAAGGTCTCCTGAATTTGCCGTATTATCCAGTTTTTGACCGGAATTTGTGCGACTGTTCCTGTGTTTTCAATAATTTTACCGCATGGGGAAACAGGCCAACCAGTACGACAAGATTTTCAAGGAGAATATTGAAGCCGTCATTCCGGGACTGATGCAAAATGTACTCGGAATAACGGCGGTTTCCTCGGAAGAGATACCTGATGATATTCAGCACACGAAAGAGCGAAAACCCGATGCGTTAAAGAAAATCACTGACAGTCAAGGCAATACGTTTGTTTTGCAAATTGAATTTCAGGTCGCTGACGAGCCAAAGATGGTTTATCGAATGGCTGAGTACTACGTGATGTTGGAGCGCAAATACGAAATTCCGGTTGAGCAGTATGTTATCTACTTGGGAACGGCCAAACCTCAGATGCCAACTCAACTTGATAGCAACTGGATGAAGTTCAAGTTTAGGCTGATTTCGTTTACCGACTTGGATTATCACCTCTTTCTAAAGTCAACGCGGCCCGAAGAAGTCGTTTTGGGTGTTCTGGCGGATTTCAAAGGCGATACTCCCGAAAGGGCATTGGTTCAAATCATTCAACGCATTGAGGAAACGGCTAACGGTGATTTTCCGTTAAAAAGGTATTTCAAGCAATTGGGCGTGTTGGCACAGTTGCGTAAATTGGAGAAAAATCTAAAAGACATCACTATGGACAGCATCAGCAAGTTTGTAAGCCAAGAGCGCGACGTAGCTTACATGGTAGCTCAAGAGAAAGAGCAAATTAAGTTTGTAACTAACCTACTGTCCGACACCGATTTCGCAGTGGAACGAATAGCTAAGATTGCAGGCGTTTCAGTTGATTTTGTAGTAAGTCTTCAGCAACAGCTAAAAAATAACAAGTAAGGCAGCGTTCCGGCGACAGGGTGCAGGCCGCAAGGTCAAGGCGAACAGTCCAACCGGCCATGTGTGTAAATGTCTCCCTACGGTCGCCATCACCACATGTGGTTGTTGGGTGTCGCAGCCATGCCGTTACGGAGTCATTCAGCTTCCGGCGACAGTTTGTAGGCCGCAGTAAGGCAGGTTTCAAAAAGGATTCCGATTTTGTGAAGGGCATCACTTTTTACCGCCCCAAGTACAAACATCAATACGGCCCTGAATCTGCATAAATCAGCTTCCCTGCGACGAGTGGCATATCCCGGAGCGGAGCGGTCCGAGTCGCATTTTGCGGCCACCGGCTACAATGGATAGCCCAGGAGTTTCGGGCTTCGGTAACTAAGACTGTTGGTGGGCTACAAGACAACTGTAAACGTAGTACCCGATTTCTTGAGCGTGATGTTATTTCCACGTGGGGTGCCAAAATAATTGTAGGTAGCGAACGGTGCCAAATTGGCTGCGAATGAGCCGTTAACGGTGTATGTCTTCTTCGTGGCAATCCCCCTGAACGTCAGCGTATAGGATTTGGCAACCGTTCCCGTTCTGTAAGCCGCTACAACGGTCAGGTCTTCGTCCGGCGCTACGACCATGATGTCTGTCGAAACAATACCCCCATCGTTGGGTCCAATGGTTGCGCCCTGCGGATTAGAGGTGCCGGTATAGTTACTTTTTCGATACAGATACAAGTCTAAGTCAGTTGTGGCAGGCGTTTTATCATACGTTAGCGTGATTGTTAGTCCGCCAGTGTCCGTAATTTCAGTGTCGGGGACTACTGCGGGTGTATCGTCTGCTTTTTTACTGCAATTCTGAAATAAGGCAGCCGATAAAAGGGCTACGAAAAGCGTGCGGTGATTATTTCCTGGAAACATCTGAACAGAATTTAGGGGATGATGGGTACTACAATTTTATAAATTCAACGCGCCGGTTGTTCGCCTTGCCCTCGGCGGTGGTATTGGGGCTGATGGGTTGGGTTTCACCTTTACCGTCGGTTTCTACCCGATTTCCATTAATGCCAAAGGCCGTACCGAGAGCGGCTTTGACCGCCACGGCGCGCCGTTTCGAGAGCGCCAGGTTGCTGGCATCGTCGCCGTCAGCGTCGGTATGGCCGATGACTTTAACCCGCACAGTCCCGTTTTCGGTCAGTACGCTGGCAATGTCTTTCAGGGTTCCGTTCGATTCGGGTTTGATTTTATCGGAGTTCGGGTCGAACAAAATACCGTTGGTTACAAATTTCCCTTCGCTGATGAGCTTGTTGCGCGTATCGGGCGCACCCACCGCCAGCCGGATCGTGCTGATGTAGTACGCATCGTTCTCGCTCGTTCTGGTGAGTGCAAATACCACGGAATTATAGGTAGTGACCGATTGAAAAGCCTGCGGAATATCCCAAATCTTATCTTCGCCAACATACACCCGCAACCGTTGCTTTTGTTTCCAGATGGCTACCTTAACAACGTTACGACCTTCTTTAGTCGCAAATGCGGCACACTTGTTCCTGTTGCTGATAATGCGCTTACCGTCGGCGTAGTTTTCAAAAGTTGTATACCCGGAGCCAAACTGATTCGGGTGTAGGCTTACCCTTACTTCGTCTTTCAGGTGTTTGGATAAGTCCAATCCGGTAGTTTTCTTATCGGACCGATTGAGTGCAGCAAGGCCAATGAAGAGCGCCGACGCGTTAGGTGCGAAAACATTGGTAGAGATCAGGTCAAACTGCAACGTAGCGTTATCGGGCAGGTTTCTGATGTATTCGGGCAGATACTCGCCTTTTTTATTGAGCATAAGCCACCGTCCCGGTTGTCCTTCAAGCGTAACGACCTCGCCCGAACCCGTTGAATTCCATCTGGCCGGAAAATCACCAACGGCATCCTGCATAAAATCCTCGATGGCAACAACTTTCTCCCCCGGCACAAAGTCAAATTTGCTGTACACTGTCAGTGGCTCATTAGCCTGAACTTGTGCGTGAGCGGTATGAAATAGAATGGATAGTAAAATGCAGATAATGAGTGATTTCATGCAGAGCTACGGTTTATTCGATTAGGAGTCAGGAGTAAAACCCCACGCGAGTTGCGGGAAATGGCGTCTTTCCCTGCGCTGAAAGTACAACCTTCCATGAAAAAAGGAGTTATTGTTCCCGGCACGAACATTGTTCATTGGCTACTTATTGAGTAAACGGTAAATACCGATCCGCCACTTCCCACACAACCATTAGTTGATGTATGACGGTTGACTACTGAACAAAAACGGGTATCGTGCGATTGATACACCGGAGAATGTGCGCCCGGAGGTGCCAAATCTCCAGCTAATAGTCACGATTCACTTATTCGCCCATTTACGTACTTATACCATGTCTGTTGACGTTCTGGCCATTGCGGCTCACCCCGACGATATTGAAATGACCTGCGCCGGTACCATCCTGTCGCTCATTAGCCGGGGCAAAACTGTAGCTGGTGTTGACCTTACGCGGGGCGAACTCGGTACCCGCGGCACCCCCGAGATCCGGGCTGCCGAAGCCGCTGAAGGTGCCCGGATCATGCAGCTCTCGGCCCGCGAGAATATGGGATTCCGCGACGGGTTTTTTCGTAACGACGAAGAACACCAACTGGCCCTCATTTCGATGATCCGGTATTTTCGCCCGCAAATCGTACTGACCAACACCCCCGACGACCGCCACCCTGACCACGGCCGGGCCGCGCAGCTAGTGGTTGACGCTTGCTTTTATGCGGGACTTCGGCAGATTGAAACGACTGGCAAAGACGGTAAACCGCAGGAAGCACACCGCCCAACTTTGCTCTATCATTTTATTCAGGATCGCGCCCTCCGGCCCGATTTCGTGGTTGACATTACGCCGTACTGGGACGGGAAAATTGCGGCTATCAAAGCGTACAAAAGCCAGTTTTTCAACCCCGACAGCCCGGAGCCGCAGAGTTATATTTCGGGAGAACCGTTCATGAAATTTCTCGAAGCCCGCACCCGCGAACACGGGCATATGATTGGTGCGGAGTTTGGCGAAGGCTTCGTAACCAGGCGGATGCTGGGCGTTCAGGATTTGTTCGCTTTGGTTTAGACGAGCAGGCATGTAGATACGAACCCCTGTACGGCGCAGACGGGGGCAATTGGCGCGGGAAGAGCAATCTGCTTTGTCATGGGTTCATTTATGTGTATTTTTATACCTGTTCTCCGGGCCACGCCATTTTTTAGTATTGTCTGTGAAGTGTTCATTCTATCTACTGGCTTTGTGGGGATGGCTGCTGGCCTTTTCAGTGTCCGCTCAGGTGCGTCTGGAGGTGATCCAGCACGTACCGCTGCGCCTGGCCGACGCACCTCTCTACTTAGCCAGTACGCTCAACAACTGGAATCCCGGCGATCCGAATTATAGATTCAGCCGGGACTCTGCCGGGGTTCATTTTCTCAATTTACCGAAGACGCCAGACCACTTTGCCTACAAGATTACGCAGGGAAACTGGACGTTTGTGGAAGGCGACGCTCGGGGAAACAGCCTGCCCGACCGGGTATATGACCGGCAGAAGACACCCAACCCCGACCGGGTGCCAATACGCATCGCGGGCTGGGAGAAGCGTATCCGTTATGAATTTATCATCCGTCGGATTCCCGAGAATACACCCTACGATGCCGGCCTTTACATCACCGGTAACTTTAACAACTGGAATCCCGGCGATCCGGCTTATAAACTTACCCGCTCGATAGACGGTACGCTCCGGGTGGCCATTTACGCGGAGCAGGACCGGGTTGAGTTTAAATTTACGCGGGGCAACTGGGCATCGATAGAAGGAAGGAAAACCGGAAAAGCCAGGCCAAACCGGGTTCTTTTTCGGAACTCCGACGTGGATACCAAGGGGATATCCATAGAAATTGACAGTTGGGAAGATTTGGCGGGTACGTTCAGTTTTTTCTCGCTTTACGACCTGTTGATGCTGTTTTCGGCGTTTCAGGGGGTACTGCTCATCATTGCCATTCCAACAATTCAGAATGCCAACCGGCTGGCCAACCGCTGGCTGTCTGCGTCCATTGCGCTGGTTTCGGCGATGGTGCTGTTACAAGTGGTTGGTAGCTACCGGGATGTGGCGCAGACATTCACCAAGCTGCTGTTGCTGCCCGATTTTGTTATCTTCCTTTACGCTCCGCTCTTTTACTTTTATCTCCAGCGATTACTGTTCAACACAAAGACGGTATCGTCGCGCTGGACGTATCATTTCGCGCCGTCTATTGCCCTGCTCTTTGCGTATCTGCCTTTTCTGCTGATGGACTCCCGGCTGTTCCAGAACAAAATAATTGCGCAGGACTGGGCATTATGGACCGTTTTCCTGACGGTTGGAGTGCTGGGCTGGGGCTGGAATCTGTATTATTGGGGTCTGTATCAGCGGGCCATCCATTTCTACCGAGAGCAGTATAAGACGCATTACTCGTATGAGCAAAATTTACAGTATCTCAGTACGGTGCTGTTTATTCAGGCCGCCTGTCTGAGTTTATGGTTCTTTATGTTCCTGATGCTTGGTGCCGGCTGGGTATTTGGGTTTGACAGTATCCCTATCGTTGAGCGTATTATTGATGGTATCTGGCTCGTTTTTTCGCTCATCACGTATTTCGTAGGGTATTTTGCCATTCACCAGCCCGAAACATTCAAGGTGGCTCCCCAAACGTTCTCTATTTTCGACGACGTGCTGGATAGTCCGTTGCAACCCGTTCTGGTAACGCCCGCCAAAGAACACAGCCCTGATCCGGAGACGCTAAGCCCGCTGAAAGAAAAAGTGGATAGCTACGTGTTGAAACATAAGCTGTACACCAACCCACAACTGAGTCTGAACGAGCTGGCTACGAAACTTAAAATGCCTCCGCACACCCTCTCGCGGGTAATCAACGACGGGTTCGGTGTAAACTTCTTCGACTTTATCAATACCTACCGGATCGAGGAGTTTAAACGCCGGGCCGAGGACCCTCACTACAAGCAGTACACCCTGCTCGGCATTGCTTACGAAGTGGGCTTCAATTCTAAATCCGCTTTTAACCGGTCATTCAAGAAAATTACCGGTAATACGCCCCGCGAGTACTTCAATCTGACGCATGAACCCGCCGAATAAGGTGAAAACCTTGTCCCACTTTCCGAAAATGCCACTGTTTTTTACTGCTAATGTGCTGATATACAAAAGCTTATCATTTTTCTGTGAGAATTTCGCCTAATGCCTGAAGTGGGACGCTTACCTTTTATGGAACTGGTACTTTTGCGGTATAAAGTTGAACCTTTCGCCCTATAGGTTTTCGGCGAGGGCTCAGCACTACCTATCAAAAACCAGTATGATGCAACATCTCCGATTATTTATTGCAGGCTGTCTGTTCGTTCTGCTCAGTACAGTAGCCTTCGCCCAAACCCGCGTCGTCTCCGGCATGGTGAGAGAACCGGGCGGCATAACCCTGCCCGGCGTTAGTGTCGTGGTTAAAGGCACCACCACCGGCACCCAGACCGATGCCAACGGATCCTATAAGCTGACCGTACCGGATAACGCTACGCTCAGCTTTAGTTTCATCGGTAAAACGTCGCAGGATATTGCCGTGGGTACCCGGACTGCCATCGACGTATCACTGGCCGACGACGCCAAATCGCTGAATGAAGTGGTTGTAGTGGGTTACGGTACGCAGCGGAAGAAAGACCTGACCGGCTCGATTGCCACCATCTCAGCTACCGATTTCCAGAAAGGAAACATCGTAAATCCGGAGCAGTTGATAGCGGGTAAACTGGCTGGGGTCAGCATTACGCCCCCCAGCGGCCAGCCGGGCGGAGGCAGCAGCATCCGCATCCGGGGTGGCTCGTCGCTGAACGCCAGCAACGACCCGCTCATCGTCATCGACGGGTTGCCGGTCGATAACAACGGCATCACGGGGGCGTCGAACCCGCTGAGTCTGGTGAATCCGCAAGATATTGAAACTTTCACCGTCCTGAAAGACGCGTCGGCAGCGGCTATCTACGGCGCACGGGCCGCCAACGGAGTTATCCTGATTACGACCAAGAAAGGCATTGCCAACGACCAGCTGCGCGTAAGCATCAGCGGACTCGGTTCCGTATCAAGCATCATCAAACCCGTCAGCGTACTGGATGCCGACCAGTTCCGTGATGTAATCAACCGTACCGGCAACGCCAGTCAGAAGGCCCTGTTGGGTACCGCCAACACCAACTGGCAGGACCAGATTTACCGCACAGCTTTCAGTGGCGACGTAAATGCTGCCGTGACGGGGTCAATCAAGGGGATGCCATTTCGGGTGTCGGCGGGCTATCTGAACCAGAGCGGGATTCTGAAAACCTCGAACTTTGAGCGATTTTCGGGTTCGTTTGGCATTTCGCCCCGCTTCTTCGACAACCACCTGCGGGTTGACGTTAACCTGAAAGGAACGCTGATTAACAACGTCTTCGCCGACCAGGGTGCCATTGGCGCAGCTGTTTCATTTGATCCTACGCAGCCCGTTTACAGCGGTAAGGAACTGTACGGCGGCTATTTTGAGTGGATTGACCCGGCTACCGGTAAGCCCAATACGTTAGCCACCCGCAACCCGCTTGGCTTGCTGCAGCAACGTACCGACAAAAGCACCGTGAAGCGCAGCATCGGCAATGCGCAATTCGATTACAAGTTTCATTTCCTGCCTGAACTTCGCGCCAATCTGAACCTCGGCTACGACGTATCGTCATCGGACGGGACCATTTTTGTGCCGGCCACGGCTGCTTCGCAGTTTAACCGGGGCGGGCAAAACAACATTTACACGCAGAGCCGTACCAACAAGACGCTGGAGTTTTATCTGAACTACGTCAAAGACCTCAGAAAAATCAGCAGCCGGGTTGACCTGACAGCGGGCTATTCGTATCAGGATTTTATCCGCGAAAACCCCAGCTATCCCGATAATCTGGCCAGTGGCAAAGAGTTTGCCCCGGCGGGTGTGCCCTTCAAAACGCAGTATACCCTACTGGCCTTCTTTGGCCGGGCCAACTACACGTTCAAAGACCGTTACACCCTCACGGCCACCCTGCGCCGGGATGCTACGTCGCGGTTTAGTCCCAATACGCGCTGGGGCTGGTTCCCCTCGGTGGGCGCATCGTGGAACGTGAAGGAGGAGTCGTTCCTGAAAAATTCGAGTGCTGTCTCAGCCCTTAAATTCCGGGTGGGCTACGGCGTAACGGGTCAGCAGGATTTGCCCAGTGGCCTGAGCGATTATCCGTATCTGCCCCGCTATACCTTCAGCGATCAGACGGCACAGTATCAGTTTGGCAACACGTTTTACCGCACCCTGCGAGCCGAGGGCTACGACGCCAACATCAAATGGGAGCAAACCGAATCCGTCAACGCGGCAGTTGATTACGGATTTCTCGGCGGGCGTATTTCGGGTAGTATCGACGTCTATCAGAAGAAAACCAAAGATTTGCTGAGCGTCATTCCGGTTCCGGCGGGGTCTAACCTGACCAACCAGATTCTGACCAACGTAGGCAATCTGGAGAACAAGGGCGTGGAGTTTACCATCAATACCATTCCGGTCGAGAGCAAAGACCTGACCGTGAACGTAGGCTTTAACGTGACCTACAATCAGAACAAAATTACCAACCTGAGCAAAGTCCCTACGCCAAACGACCCCGGCATACTGGTGGGTGGCATTTCGGGGGGCGTTGGCAACACGGTGCAGATTCAAACGGTGGGCTTCCCGACCAACTCGTTTTACGTGCTGCAACAGGTGTATGATGCCGCCGGTAAACCCCTCGAAGGCGTATATGTGGACCGCAACAATGACGGTAAAATCACGATTGATGACCGCTACCGTAACGAAACGGCTAATCCGCGCGTGTTTCTGGGCTTTACGGGGCAGGTGAGCTACAAACGCTTCCAGGCCGGGTTCGTAATACGCGGCAACTTCGACAACTACGTATATAACAACACGCAGTCGGGCAATGGTGCGTACCGCAACTTCACCAACGCGCTGGGCTTCAACGGGAACGGTTCGCCCAATGTGCTGGCCACCAACTTCGTGAACAACCAGTACTTCTCGGATTACTACGTACAGAACGGCTCGTTCCTGCGGATGGACAACGCGAACGTAGGCTATGATTTCGGTAAATTACTGGGCGCTAAAACAGACCTGAAGCTCTCGCTCACGGCGCAGAACGTGTTTTTGATTACGAAATACAAAGGGCTGGATCCTGAAATTTCGAATGGTATCGACAACAATTTCTATCCCCGGCCCCGTATCATATCGCTGGGTGTGAATCTTAACTTCTAACCATCAGACATTCAAACATGGAGCTAATCGAGCATTTCACAGAGCACATGAAGCAAGTCAATTGAATCAGTACCGATACGTTGTATCAAACTGAAGTAGCAGAAAACCAGCTTCTCTGTGTTCTCCGTAAATCTCTTTTACCTCTGTGTTTAAAAACTTATTTCAAATGAAAAATATAGCCAAAACTCTCAGTATAGCCCTGTTGCTGATACTGAGTACGAATGCCTGCGTGAAGGACCTTGACCGGCAGCCTTTTTACGACGTAACGTCGGCTTCGGTGTATACCGATGCCGCCAACTACAAACTCGTGCTGGCCAAACTCTACGCCGTACTGGCCGTGAGTGGGCAGCAGGGACCCGCCGGTAAGCCTGATATCAGCGGTATCGACGAAGGGTTTTCCAACTACATCCGGCAGTACTGGATGGCGCAGCAACTCACCACCGACGAAGCCGTGATTGGCTGGAACGATGGCTCCATTCAGGACTACCATAACATGAACTGGTCGTCGGGCAACGAATTTGTTACCGCGATTTATAACCGGATTTACTACCTGGTCACGGCTTCGAACGAGTTCATCCGCGAATCGACCGATGCCAAACTTAGCAGCCGGGGTATTTCGGGGCAGGCTGCTGCGGACATAAAAACCTACCGCGCCGAAGCCCGATTTTTGCGGGCAATGGCCTACAGCCACGCTATCGACTTTTTTGGGTCGGCCCCGTTCGTGACCGATGCCGATGCAGTGGGGTCGTTTTTACCCCGGCAGGCTACCCGGCAGGAGTTGTTTAAGTATGTTGAGTCCGAACTGAAAGCCATTGAGAACGACCTAACCGCGCCCAAAACAGGCGAATATGGCCGGGCCGACCGGGCTGCTGCCTGGACGCTGCTTAGCCGGCTGTACCTCAATGCGCAGGTCTATACCGGCACCCAACGCTGGACCGACGCCGTTACCTACGCCAGCAAGGTAATTGGCTCGAATGCCTATTCGCTCGATGCTGACTACAGCCACCTGTTTCTGGCCGATAACAACACCGCTAAAGAAATTATCCTGCCCGTTACGTTCGACGGTACCCGCACCAAATCGTATGGCGGCATGACGTTTCTGATTCACGCGCCGGTGGGTGGCAAGATGAACCCCGCCGACTTTGGTATCAACGGTGGCTGGGCGGGCCTTCGTACCACCAAGGCGCTGGTCAATCTCTTTGCTGATCCATCGGGTAAAACCGACCGCCGGGCCTTGTTCTTCACCGACGGGCAGAGCCTGGAAATCAACGAAGTGCTGAACAAGTTTGAAGATGGTTACGCCCTCACTAAGTACAAGAACGTAACCTCGACGGGGGCCAAAGGGTCGGATATAGAAGGCAACTTCCCCGATACCGACTTCCCGCTGATGCGCCTGGCCGACGTGTATCTGATGTACGCGGAAGCCGTTCTGCGCGGGGGTACGGGGGGCGATGGTACGACAGCCCTCGGTTACGTGAACCTGCTGCGGCAGCGAGCCTATAAAGGTACGTCGGGTAATGTGGCTTCTCTGACGCTCGACGGGATTCTGGCCGAGCGCGGACGTGAACTCTACTGGGAAGGCTACCGCCGTACCGACCTGATTCGCTTCGGTAAATTCGTGGATGGCAGCTACCTGTGGCCGTTCAAAGGCGGGGTAAAAGCGGGCAAAGCCGTTGAGCCGTTCCGCACGCTGTTCCCCATTCCGGCAGCCGATATCGTGGCTAACCCGAACCTGAAACAAAACCCCGGCTATTAACTACAAACACTATGAAAACCTGGTTTCTAAATTCTATTTCCCTGTTCGTTATCGTCCTGCTGGGGACATCCTGCGAGAAACAGGAAGTAAAAGCTGTATTGACGCCGGGCGTTGTGCCGGTAGTAACGACATCGGCACAGACGGTGGTGCTGACCAAAGAAAACGCCGACAAAGACGCCCTTACGGTGTCGTGGGCAAAACCAGACTATGGCTTTGCGGCACCGGCGGCCTACACGTTGCTCATCGACAAAAAAGGCGGTGATTTCTCCAAAGCAGAGGGTATTGCGACGGGGGCAGGTCTGACCAAAACCTTTAAAGCGAGTGAACTGAACGCCATTTTGCTGAAACTGGGCCTAAAGCCCGCCACGGCAGGCGACGTTGACATCCGCGTGCAGTCGGCCATTGGGCCCAGCACGGTGCTGTCGTCGGCGCTGAGTTCGGTAAAGGTTACGCCGTATCTGGATAAGCTCGATTTAAGCAGTACGTTTGGTATAGTTGGCAGCGCGACCGCCAACGGCTGGGATGGCCCCGACCAGCCGTTTTACAGGACGGACAAGGCTGGCATACTCGTGGCATATCTGATGCTAGCCAATGGCGACATCAAGTTTAGACAGGACAACAAATGGGACGTCAACTACGGGGGTACCAACGGTGTACTGAAAGCCGGGGGCGACAACATCACGGTGAAAGCGGGCAGTTACAAAGTCACGTTCGATACCAACGCGCTGACCTATAAAGTGGAGCCGTTTACGTGGGGCGTTATCGGCAATGCAACTGCCAACGGCTGGGATGGCCCCGACCAGCCCTTCTTCTACGACCCTTCTACCGACCAGTGGCGGGCTATTGTCAGACTGGTTGCCGGCGACATTAAATTCCGCCTGAACAACGACTGGGGCGTTAACTACGGCGATACCGGAGCCGACGGTGTCCTCGAAAGTGGCGGGGATAACATTGCCATGAAAGCCGGTACCTACCTGATTACCGCCGACTTCAAGAGTCTGAAATACACCATTGTTCCTTACAAAGTCTGGGGTCTGGTGGGTAGCGCAGCCCCTAAAGGCTGGGATGGTCCTGATACGCAGTTCACGCCCGATTTTGGGACCGAAGGCATCTGGAGGCTTACCAGCGTGAAACTGGTTGATGGCGACATCAAGTTCCGGCAGAACAACGACTGGGCGGTCAACTACGGCGGGGCCAATGGCGTGCTAAAGACCGGGGGTGATAACATCGCGGTGAAAGCCGGTACCTACGACATCCTGCTCGACCTCACCAACGCCAGCGCGCCCACGTATAAACTGACAAAGAAGTAAGCTCGGAGTTTCCAGTTCATATTCTATTTTGTACGCAAAAAAAGCTGCATAACGCCCGTTGTGCAGCTTTTTTTGAACCTCAGGCATTTTAACTGACTCAAATTCCGGCTTTCTCCCACACAAGCTGAAGCCACGTAGCGCGGCCCGCGCAGGTCCAGTGGGTGTCGCCGGTGAGGTAGGGCGAAACGGTCGCTTTTTTGTAAGGGTCGTACACGTTGACGGTTGGAACGCGCAGGTTCGGGTTGTTCTGAATACGTGGGATAAGCTGGTTATACATGCCCCGGTCCGGCTCCACAATTGTGACTTTATTAGGAATAATCGACAGATACACCTCGTCAAAACCAAGCCGTTTATAATAATCCGCCGTTGCGTTGACGCTGTCGACCAGCGCGCTGACTTCGCGGTCGGACAATTCTGAAAAGGAGGACAGGGGGGTGGCTGAGTCAGTATCGGAGTTGAGAAAAATGTGTTCTTTATCTTCCGACAGGCTCACGTTTACGCTGGCCCGGTTAAACCAGTCGAGGGTAAGTCTGGCTTTGATTTCTTTGAACCAGAACGCCCATCTTTGACTGAACAGGGCCGAAGCCAGCCGTTCTTCTACGTCGCTCCAGTGGATATCTTCTTTGATACGCTGCCAGGCAGTCAGTACCGGGGCCGGGTTTTGAACCGTGTCTTTTACTACTGTTACTTCCCGAACGGATTTGCTGAAATGCCCCCGGACGTGCCGCTCAATGGTCTCCATCAGCAGGACGTTGCGTTTGGCGGGGTCCAGTTGTACCCGCACGGGGGGCGTATCCCACTTGGCCCGGCGGTAATAGCTAACCCGGAAATCGTCCTGGCTGAGACGCTGCTCCTCCGAAAAACTATCGCCAAGAATATACAGATGCGTTTGGGCGGTGTCGGCGTCGCGGTTGGCGGGGGGGCAGGTGGGAGCGGGTTCTCTAAACTGCGGCAGGGCCGACATCCGGTACAGATCACCATTGCGGTAATCGTCGGCAATAACGCCGGTATCATAAAGCCAGTGCGACGCCGTACCTGACAGCCCGCCCAGCCAGAACACAAGGGCCACACTAATTATGAAATAGCGTAAATACCTCATCGAAGTCGAATAGAAAATAACTGCACGGCGCGGTCAGTACCGCTCAGGATATACAGCTCGTTGGTTCGTTCGTCAAATTGCAGGGCAACCGGAAAGTTACCCGGAATGGGCCGGTCGCCCACTACGGTACCGTTGAGATCATACAAGGTACTGAATCCGCCCGATTGTACGCTGATGAGGTCTACGCCCGCGCCGAGCCGGTGGTAGCGCACGGTACTACGGCCCGACGGCAGCGCACGCACCTCAAACCGGCGTTCGCCCTGCTGATTCAGCACCGCTACTTCGGTATCAGTCGTGCGCAACAGCAGGTAGCTGGTCTGTTCCTGATCGGGCAGGAGCCGGAAAACGCCCTGTCGCACGGGTCGGTATAGCTGCGTTCGTTTGGCAATCAGTCCATTGGGCAGAATGCGGAGTAGCTGCCCCTCATCGGCAATGGTATGAATCATCTGCTGACCGGGCAACAAAAAGGCCGGACCGGCAAAGCGAATGTCTGGCTCGTCGTCGTTCCGGCGTTCGATACGTACCGGAAAGTGCGGGTGCTGGGTGCCGTTTTCGAGCCAGTAATTCAGGGTTCCGTCGGGCTGGGTAGCCAGGATGTTCATTCCCTTTGGCGTAGTTATGACCTGAAACGGCAGGAGTAATGGCCCTTTTTTGGGTGCCTTCGCTATCGGCACAAACACCCGTTTTTGCCGGTCGAGACCAAAGATTCGTCCGTCGGTATGGGCGGCCAGGGCTACGATATTACGCTGTTTATTGCCGCGTGGCCGAATCAGGTATGTAGGATCGAGACCCGCTGGCAGGGCAATGCCCGTGAGCAACACCGTACTGCCCCGGCTGGGATCGGCTACATACAGCGTTCGGTCGGTCATAAACAGATACTGGAGCCGCCCGTTATTCAGAAAATCGACGGGTAGTGCATTGCTGCGTATGGGTCCGTCCGTTTGGCTTTGTTTGATTTTCTCGCCTTTAGGCGTCACAAGCACAAACTCATTGGCGGTATTTTGGGCGTAAAACTGCGCTGTGGTGTCGCTCAGGCTCCCGGCCACGATGGGGGCTGAGATAAGCGAAGCATTAAACTCGGCACGTTTGCGCAGCAGCAGTTTGTTCAGCACCGCCGTACTGGCGCGGGGCGTTGCGCGACCAAGGATTACCGTCGACTGAATATTTTCGTTACCATAGCTGGCCTGATATGCCATGTTTTCGAGGTTGTCGAAGGCGGGTCGGCCCGTAGCAGGATCGGGCTGGTCGAGCAGGTTTTGCCAGGCTGCGGGCCAGGATGATGGTACGGTAGTCTGCGTGCGGTTTAACCGGACAAACGCCGTGAAATTGGCCGGACGCAGGGTGCCGTTGAGCAAATCAAGCTGCCGCTCATCAGCCGACCACACGGCCCCGCGCTGTACCTGCTGCAGGTAGTCCTGCATGGCATCTTCGGTATTGGCCACAATCAGGGCCGTACCATGCTGGGTAATCCAGCTCTGCGGAAATCCCATCAACAAACTGCCGAACAGCGACGCGGGCAGTTCCGCTACGTTGAGCGACAGGATTTTATGGCCCAGAAACGCTCGTACCGGCGACTGACTCTTAGCTCCGGCGGTATAGGCAATTCGCTGATAAGCTGCCACGAGTTTGCGGCCATCGCGACCCGGCATAATTACCACCTGCCGCTGCGCCCCCGCCGGTGACTCCAGTCGGCAAAGCAATACGTCGCGGTCGAGGGCTTCGTAAAACGGCCCGGTAAGCGACTTGATCTGCCCAAAGCGGTCTCGCAGGAAGTTGGTAGAGGCCGATTCGAGCAGGTTGGCCATCGATTCGCCGAAACGCGCTGCGTTACTGATGCCGATGTGATAAAGCGTAGCTGTAGTCTGCGGAATCAGTTCGGGGTGAGCAATGCGCTGGGGTGTTTGCCCGCCAAAGAGCGCGGCTACATCGCGCCGGGAGCCGATTTTATCCACGGCGTAACCAATCAGATGTGACCCCGATGCCGACGACCGGAACTGCAAATTGAGTTCTTCGGGTAGAAACACCCGCACCAGCGATCCCGCATCGCTGAACAGATTCTCCATCACTTCGGGCCGAATGCTCAGGCCCGCCAGGTGGTCTTCGTCCACAATCAGATTGGCGGCTATTCGATCCGAAAAACGCCCCGACGCATCACTACCAACAAGTGGAAACGACTGGTGCATCTTATTGGCTACGTTCTCGATTAGAATACCCGACGCGCTACCCACCAGAAACCGGTCGGTCAGGATAAACGACCCAATTGACTCGTTGCTTCGGTTGACCAGATCGTAAATTTTTTCGCTGGAAAACGTATGGTTCAACACCCGGTACTGACGTGGGTTGGGGTTGGTAAGCCGGCGCAGAAAGCTGGTATCGGCCTCAGTAAGCGGTACGTAAAAAACGAAATCGAGCGTCGTCGTCGATACATTATGCAGCGAATACCGTACTACTTTATGGTTCACGAATCCCAGAGCGGTGCTGGTATCGGCAGTAGCATAGAGAAAGCGGTCGAGCCGTTGCCGGGCTTCGTCGAAGATGGGTATTTGGCGGAGGGCAATGCGGGTGCGCAGGGTCCGGGTGGAGAGCGTATCCTGAAGCCGGTCGCTGGCTAGCATGAGCAACGCCCCCGGCGGCACCAGCGAACTGATGGAGCCGCTGGCCTGGCGCAACTGCCGGTAGCCCAGCCAGCCGCCAATCAGCAGTACTGCCCCAATACCAATCCAAACGGTTCGCTTCATTTTTTCAGAAGTTATAAAGTCATAGAGTTGTAAAGTTGGCTGACGCAAAAATAGCACTCGCGTCAGCCAACTTTACAACTCTATAACTTTATAACTGATGTTTACTTTCCCCACATCGCGTTGGCGGTTTCGGGGAAGGGGAGGGTTAGTTCCGGGACGTTGGCGGCCACGCGGTTGGCCCACTCCACGCCCTGCATGAGTGAGTGGTCCTGGTTGCTTACTTCGTATTTCCAAGCCCCAAAACGTCCGCGAGAGTAGATACCAAACGGCTCCAGCGCAGGCAAAACCGCTTTTAAAATCCCGTCGCGCTCTACCGATGGTGTTGGGTAGCCGTACTCGAATGATTTATGAAACGTCGATACTATGTCGTCGGCTGAGTCGATGAGCTGGTCCTCGATGAGCGCGCGGATGGTGTCGGCCACGAGGGTTTCATGGTCAACGGGTTTGGCACTCGACTGGCTCGTTTCGGTCATCAGCGACCAGTTCTGTTCAATGTCCGGTACGTTGTTAGGGCTGTAGTTGGAGAACACCGTAACGCGGTAATACGGGCTGTTGCTCTCCGGAAAATACATCCAGCACATCGTTTCCAGACTTGGCTTGGGTTTACCCTTCAGGCCAATACCTACTACGTGCGTCGTAGAGTGTTTAAGCCCCTGCGCGGTTGCTACGGTATCAGCATCGAGACCGTCTACGCGCTGCGTGAACAGATCGAGCGGCATGGTGCTCATCAGATACTCGTACTGGATAGTCGAGCCGTCGGCCATGACGATGGTTTTTTCGGGGCCAATGACTTTCTCCACGGTGCAGTTGAGCTTCACGTATTCGTCGCCGATGAGCTTGCCCACCGCGTCCCAGATGCTGCCCGTACCGCCCTTTTTGGGGAACTTAAAGGTGCTGTTAGGACCCCACGAAAAGTCATCCTGATTGAAGAGGATATTCTTCGTTACGCGCTGCAAATCGGTTACGGCCACGCGCTCACCCACCCAGACTGCGTTCATCTCTTCGGTCGGGTAAGCCCATACCTTGAAGTTGTACGGAAACATAAAGGTCTCGGCCAGTCCCTGTCCAAACGTAGTCAAAATCCACTCGCGGAAGTTAGCGGGCTTCTTCGTGGTCGGATTCTTGTAATTGTGGATGATGCCTTCCAGACACTTCCACATAGTTTCTTTGGAGAGGTACTTGATGTTGTTCTGAAACGGATACGGCACAAACCGATTTTCGATCCAGACCCACGATTCGCGCTGATGTGAAAGCCAGCCGTCTTCGCCGAGGGCGGCCACCATCAGATTATCGAAATAGTTGTAGTGCGAAAACTGTACGTGGCCTCCCACATCCCAGGTGAAGCCTTTTTCGTCAACGAAACTCTTGGAGAGACCTCCAATCCGGTTTTCCTTTTCTAAGACGATGAAATCGGTAATGCCTAATTCTTTCAGGCGGTAAGCGGCTCCAAGCCCCGTCGGTCCCGACCCGATGATGACGTATTTATAGTTCATTGTTGAGCTTGACAGAAGTTATAGCTTTTTCTTATGCGGCTACTTTTTCTGGTTTTTTGATATTTTTGACTTTGTCACCGAGTTCCAGGCGGAACTGTGCCAGCTCGTTGAAACTCTGCATGCACACTTTCAGCAGCTTCCACTTCAAAATGGATACCGTACCCGTTAGCCGTTCTTTGTGCGTAATAGGTATGTCGAAGGTATCATAGCCCGCCTTTTTGGCCATCACGGCAAGAAAGATATTGGGCGCAAACGGTGTAGGTGTGGGGAGCTGATCCAGCAGTTTACGTAACAACGATCCCCGGATGAGTCGGAACGGAATGTTGCTGTCTTTAATGTATGTGCCGTAAATACCGGCAATGCTCATCCGCAGGATTCGTGTGATAACGAGCCGGGCCGGGGCGTCGTAACGTTCTTCGCGGTAGCCCAGAATAAACGGTGACTCATTGCGTCTGGCCCAGAGTTTCTGAAAGTCGTCGGTAACGAATTGATCGTCACTGTCGGTTTGAAACACGTATTCTGAGTCGAGGGCCACGGCCTGTTTGTATCCGTTTACTACGGCGTTACCATGCCCGCCGTTGGGCTGGTGTAGGACCATCATGCGCGGATATTTCTCTTTGATCGAATCGAGAATAGCTCCGGTATTATCGCGCGAGCCGTCGTTGACAACAATTAGGCGGGTGGCATCAGTAGGAAACTGCCGGGCCAGCATGTCAGTCCACTGCCGGACAACAGCTTCAATAACTTCTTCTTCGTTGTAAGCCGGCATTACAATTGACAACAGGAGACTCATGCAGCGGAAAAGCGATTGATTGTAGGTGAAGCGGTCTCCCAAACAGATGGATACATTGCGCTATAAACACCGCAAATATAGGCAATTGTTATAGGCGGCAGGTGCAATTATTGGTCGGTTTATCGACCGGGAAAGTAGACGGCATTTGAGTGACAGGCAAGGGTGGGACTGTCACATGGGTTCAGTCAATACGAAAACCGATCTTTAAGCCCGTTGATGGGTTTCTCGATCAGGTACCACGACAGCGTAGCCAGCAGTACCGTTATGGCCGCGAAGTACGAAAACTGGAAAAAATAAGTACTGTCCAGTACGGGCAGGGCGTCGGTCAGACGTCGCCAGATGCGCAGGGTAATGTGTGTCTGGGGGGTGTGATAGACATTGAAAACGAAGTTGTGGAACAGATACAGTCCATAACTGATGCGCCCCATATACTGGCTGACGGGGTTTTCGAGTAGCCATTTCATAACCGGATTGGTGAAGCCCACGACCGCCCGGCCAATCAGGAAAAAGCCCACCAGCGAAGCCACCAGCCGCTCCCACACGTCAGACATGACGTTGTGGTGGCCGGTCCAGCCCATGCGGTCCGGTACGGCGGGCAGCATCCTGGTCAGCATTATTACCCCAATGAACAGGGCGATACTGACCCATATCCAGATGGAGTGCCTAAACACCCGCGTAAAGCGGTCCCGTTCGTAGAGCCACCAGAATGCCATAATGGCTCCCAGCCCGAACGAGTCCAGACAGGTGGGCATGCTGACGTAGCCAATGAACCAGGGCATTCGGGCGCGGTAGAGTACGTAACGTGTGGCCACAGCTCCTATAATCATCAGCACGGCGGTAAATGGCACCCACCGGCGCGGCACCAGAAACAGCAGGAGTGGAAAAAACAGATACACCTGCTCCTCCACGGCCAATGACCACAGGTGATCGACGGTACCCATCCAGGTGGCGTAGTACGCCATGTAGACGTTGGTGGCATAGAGGGCCAGCCAGCCAAATGTGCGCCGAACGGGCGGCTCGTTTACCGCATACAGGATGAACAGCGTCAGATAGTAGACTGGAAAGATGCGCAGGGTCCGGCGGATATAAAACACGCGCAGGTATTTTTTCAGGCCCCGGCCCGGCAGGTGCGCCAGTTTGTCTTTACTCGCCAGCAGGATGCGAGTAATCAGAAAGCCACTCAGGACGAAGAAGATGGTAACGCCCAATGCTCCCAGTGGCAACTCTACCCGCTCGGCCATCCAGTGATCGAACAGGACCAGCGCAACGGCCACAAACCGGACGCCGTCTAACTGAAGCAGGTGATTCAGAGCTGGGCGGGCGGTGGTAGGGGGGAGGGAGGTGTTCGATTGCATGAAGAGTTGAGTTACCAGTTTTTGGCTTCGGACGGAGCCGTATTGCCGGTTGATGTGATCGTTTGCCGGGTATCGAGCAGATACGCTTTTGCGGGGTCATTGGGTACTACCAGCACCAGAATCTGGTACAGACCAGCATCGGCCAGTTCGGTAGTGGCGACGTCGGCCCGGAAACCCGGCGCGAAAGCCTGACCCGGTACTGCCCAACCCGCCAGCGACACCGACCGGTTTTGCCAGGTGGGAAACAGATAGGTGCGTTTGGCCGACCGGGCTACCAGATAGGCGCCGGTATCGCGCCCGCTAAAAGACGAAAGTGTGGTGTTGGTGACGCTGAATCCGGTATTGGTACGGCTTACTGTAGTAGCCGGATTGGGTTGAGCTGGTCCGTAAATGACGGGCAATAGGTTGTCGTAAAAAGCCAGGGCCGTACCGGTATAGTAGGCCGTTACCGAGTCGAGTTTGGCCACGGGCTGGCTGGTTGTGTAGGCCCAGTTGAATTGACTGGTGGTATGCCAGTGCCGCCACCAAACGGTCTCACTAATGAAGGCCGTATAGGAAAACCAGGCCAGCAACAGGCTGCCCAGACCACCTGCTATACCCGCCCACCGTGCCAGCCGATTGGGTAGCGTAGTAACGGCATAGACGTACAAAAGAGCCAGTAGCGTAAGCGAGTACGGCTTGTAGCGACTCGTGATAAGCAGGTCGGCTCCGAAGCCGGTGCGGGCGTAGGCTACCACAGCGGCCGTACCGAGCAGAAATGCGGCACTTGCCCAGAAAAACAGAGTTGTTGGCGGAATAGGAACCGGATTGCTTCGCCGGTCGGCTCTGACCAGCGACTGCACGGCCCGGATAATGCTGCGCTGATTCAGAAACACCGTTACCATAACAATGCCCAGCGTGATCAGCACCAGTAAACTGCCCAGTAGGATGCTATTGGTCAATGGCTTACCAATTGGAATGGCTTCGCCCCCCGCACCCGCCACAGCCAGCCAGCCCTTGCCCGTAGCGAACATACCTGCCCGAACTGCGTGCGTACCACCCAGCTTCTCAAACCCCCAGAAGTACAGACCTATAACCACTAAAGCGGCTACCGACCAGACCAGCAACGGACGTAGTTTTTTTGGTTTTGGGCTTACGCTTCGAACGGCGGGGGCCAGTATCAGCAACACAAACCCCAGTGGCCAGACCAGCAGTCCGTTGCCGCTTGTAAGCGTAGCCAGTATGGCCATAGGTAGTGCCAGCACCCAGCGGTCGGTATGCGTGAGCAGGTAAAAGGCAGCCAGCACCCACAGAACTACCGAGAAATTTTGCAGCGAGGCCATACCCCAGAACATATTCTCCCACTGCGACAGATTGAACAACAACAACGCCACCGGCACGGCGTACAGCACCGGTAGCCGATACCAGACCAGCCCTTCTTTGCGACGTAAGACCCCCATAAATACCGCCAGCAAGCCCACCAGACTCAGGTTACCGACAACCATCAGGTGCCGGTAGTTCAGCTTGCCAAACAGCCCGTAATCCAGTGCCGTTATAAGGCGGTCATATACAATACGGTGTTCGTTGTGTTGCTTGAACAGCCACTGTATTCTTCCCAAAAACGTTGGTTCCTGATCGGAATAATACAGGAACGCCCGCAGCGCATGGTCATCCCACTTCGGAATGTTTAGGGCGTAATGCTGCCATGTCCACCAGAAAATGAGTACTGGCAAGGCCAGCAGCACCCAGCCCAACACGCGTTGCCACCCAGCGGCACGAGGCCGACGGCGGGAACGGGGGAGCGGAGTGGTTTGAGCGAGCATATTTAATTAATACCGATACTTCGTGCCTTCAAAGTCATAAATCGTGACGCGCTTTCCTGTTGGCTTTACCAGAATAATCCGATCCGTCTGGGTGGTGTCCATGCGCTGGTAGTACGTAGCATCTTTGGGCAGATAGAGGTTTGTGTACTGCGCGTCGATGATCGAATATTTCCTGAACATCTCTTCAATTTCGTCGCGCGGTGCGGTGCGGGCTGCGGGGTATAGTACCGTATCGCCGGGGGCGTAAAGTTTGATAATCCGCTGGGCGGCTGTGTTGTACGGGTTCTGGATGCGGTATCGTCCGTAGTAGGTGTATTTGGGAGCCTGATCTTCATAGACCCGATACAGCAGATCGCCAATGAAATACGCCTGAACGAGCAGCACCGCGCCCAGCGTAACTTTGAGCCAGTTGGGTTGCCGAAAGACCTGCTGCACCAGCATCCCCATCAGCACCAGCGCGTAGGGAAACGAGAAACCCGAGTACCGCTGCGTAACGCCGTAGGTGTGGCCATTGCGGAAGGCAAACGCAATCAGCACCAGTGTTGGAAACAGGCTGAGTATGCCCACCAATACCAGAAATCGTCGTTCGTCGGTAGCGGTGCGGGCCACAATAGCCTGATATAGAAAGTAATACAACAGCGGTAGTGCAGCCGCCACCACAAACCGCGCCGTCGGAATGCTATACATCACGTAGCCCGCCACCAGCAGTAGCGGCACGGCCACTTTTAGCCAGATCGGTACCACTACGCCCCGCCCAAACCGCAGCACCAGCCCCAGGGCCACCACGCCCAGCGCAAACGCCACCAGCAGGTTACGGAAGCCAAGCGTCTCGGGCGTTAACCCGTTGGAAACCATGAACAGATCGGACCAGACCGGAATGGACCGTTTAACTACGTTGATGACCGTGGCGGGCAGAATAATCCCAAATCCGTTGTCGTACGGGTGGGTCAGGGCCAGGCCCCCGTAGAGTTTAGCCTGGTAAGCCAGCGTAAAGAACGTGTACTTACCACCGCCCCACACAAACCACGGCACAATCAGGGCCAGCGCACCACCCACCGTGCTGAGGCCCAGACCGATGTACGTTTTCAGATCGCGATTGAAGAACAGCAGGTACAGCCCGTGACCCATGAAAATGGTGGCGGCCAGGTAGTGGCCCAGCGTAGCCAGCGCAAATGACAGCCCGTAGCCGATGTATAGCCAGATGGGTTGCTTACCCTCCGCCCGGCGGTCCAGAATCCTCAGAAAGAGGTACGTACCCAGCAACCCCATGAAAATGGTCATGCAGTAGTTGCGGGCCATATGGCTGTACGCAATGAAAAATGGCTCTACGGCGGCCAGTCCCGCCACAATCAGGGCCAGCGGGATCGATTTAAGGTATCGCCTGACCAGCAGAAACAGCAGCCCTACAATAGCCGTACTAAAGAGAATAGACGGCATTCGGATCGAGAGATCGCTCAGGCCGAATAACTCGATCCAGACCCACAGCAGGGCGTAGTGCGATGGACTGTTGCCAATGTCAGTCTGGATAATGGAGTTGACGTAATCTTCCAGTTTCTTGGGTTTCCAGAATTCTTTGGGCGTGAAGTAAGGATTGCCGGGTTTATCGAAAACGTCATGCTGATTAGCCCCTTCCAGCCGCACACCCGACGTGTTTACCAGCGTGAACTTCTCGTCCAGATACAGGCCGTGAACGCTCGATTTGTGGAGCCGCAGGCCAAGGGCCAGCACGAGAACCAGAAAGATAAGCAGGTTGGGGCGACGTAGTAATGATAACCCCGGCTGGGAGTTTGTAACGCGGTCGGTAGATGAAGATGGCAGCATACGGTCGCAAAAGTACGCTACCCCCCGCTGCATTTACAATTTAAGGATGGTGAATTCTACCCGCCGGTTCTGTTTGCGCTTTTCCTCGTTGGTGTTGCTGGCCACGGGCTTGCTCGGTCCCCAGGCTTTTGTCTGGATACGCTCCTGAGCTATACTATGACTCAGCAGGTAGTCTTTCACGACCCGAACACGGTCTTCGGAAAGTTTGATATTCAGGTCCCAGTCGCCCTGATTGTCGGTATGTCCCTCAATGAGCAGCTCCATGGTGGGGTGTTCATTGAGCATCGTCACAATCCGGTCCAGTTCCGCATTGCCACCGGGTTGCAGCACAGACTGACTCTGCTCAAACAGGACTTCGCGCATGACTATTTTCTGCCCCGGCTCAATTTTAACCAGATACAGATTGCGTTTAATATCGCGAAACCGCTTGTCTTTGCTCAGGTCCAGCGTTTCGGTGGTTGGGAAATAGCCCTCGCGGCTGGCCGTCAGGTTGTAGGTTTTCTGAGTGGGCAGAATAATACGGTACTCACCGGTTTCGGGATTGTAATCGAATGTAGAACGCTCGGTACTGTCGCCCAGAATAGACGACGTGACCGACGACGCCATTGGTTTTTTGCTGACCGCGTCCAGTACGTGACCCGAAATGATGGCTACCGGATCAGGTTTGATAGCGGGATACAGTTTGAGCCGGAAAATGTCATCTTCGCCCATCGACCCCGCCCGCGAACTGAGGTAGGCATAATCGCCGGAGGCCGGAATCGTGAAATAACCGTCCCATTCGGGCGTGTTGATGGCCGGGCCGAGGTTTTCAGGTTCGCTCCAGTTGCCCCACGACGCATCCAGCCGCCGACTCACAAAAATGTCGCCATTACCAAAACCCGCGTGTCCCGACGATGTAAAGTACAGCGACCGCCCGTCGGCAGCCAGAAACGGCGAACTCTCGGCGTCGGCCGTGTTGACAACCCGCCCCAGCGATACCGGCTCGCTCCAGGAGCCGTTGGGCTTTTGCTGAGATACGTACAGATCACGGTTGCCACGGGTGTCTTTGCGCTGCACGGCCAGAATAATGGTCCGCCCGTCGGGCGAGACGCAGAACTCCATCTGATTCATGCCGTTGACCTCGATATTATAGTTATTGTCAATCTTGCACTCTACCGGCACCGACCAGCCTGCTTTGGTCAGGATGGATCTGGAGATGCCGAAGGTCATGTTACCATCGGGTTTATAGACGTTGATGAGGTAGGCCGTGCGCCCGTCGGGAGCCATGCCGCTGATCGCATTATCGCCCGCGTTGTTGATAGGCGGCCCCATGTTGACGGCATCGCGCCAGCCTGCCGGATTGCCGCTGCTGCCCGATTCACGCACCGAGTACCACACATCCTGATGGTCAGCTCCGCCAATGTTTTCTTTGTTGAAATTGCGGGTAAAGTAGAGCGTCCGGCCATCGGGCGAGATCACGGGAGCCACTTCCTGCCCTGGCGAGTTGATGGTTTTGCCGAGGTTTTCTTTCTGAATGTCTTTGGGCGTCTCTTTTGATACACTGACGGTCACCATAACGGGTTTAGTATCGGTCGAGATACCGATGGCGTCGATCTGGTTCGGCCCTTTCAGCGCGGCTCCGTTGATGAATACCTTCACCGACCGGCACACGTAGCTGGTATCGGTCGGGAAAACTCGGAGTAGCGGGTCCTGCCGGGGTTGCGTACTGGTATTCTGATACACCATGTGTTCGGCGCCTGCTTCGTCGAACACAATAACTTTGACTACTGAGCCCGGGTTCACGTTTTCGGCCACCACAATTTGCCGCGCCCGCATCGGGGTCTCGAACCCTACCTGTACCCACTCGTCTGTAGTGCCATCGGCGTAAGATGGGGACCAGGCACAGGGCGTCTCGCCGAGTAGTGGCAGTTTACTGGGGCTACCCAGCGTTTGCGAAGCCCGGTACTGCTCGCCGGAAAGGTCACCCTTCCTCTCCGATGATACCCCAACTACCCGGCTTGCCCACTGCACCGACTGCGCCGAACAGCAGCAGGCGAAAGAGATTAGTATGAATACCGATAGATAAAGCCTCTTCATGTAAATCGTTTCAATTCGTCAGCACCCGGTATTCCCAGGGTTTGAGCGACATAGCCATATCTGGTTTCAGCGTTACCGGTTCGTGCATGAATACGTCGGTATACATACCTTCATAGTCAGTGCCGTTCAGTTGAAAGTCCAGCGGCTGGTTGCTCAGATTCACGATCACTACCACCCGATCAGAATCGCGCTGCCGGTAAAACGCGTATACCTGCCTGTCGTGATCGGTTGAAACCTTATTGAGTTTACCTCCGGCGCGTCCGTTCCAGAGCGCAGTGTTGCGATGCTTCAGCGTCAACAAGGCTTTGTAGAAATCCGTTTTGTCATAGTTGCCCCAGGCAATGGAATCTTTCTCGAAAAAGGCCAGCCGTTTGTTCAGGTTCGACTCCATGCCATTATATACCAGCGGCATGCCTTCCAGCGTACTGCACAGGACAAAACAGGCATCGGCAGCGGGGCCAAACGATTCGTTCAGGGTGCCGTTCCAGGTGTTTTCGTCGTGATTCTGGGTAAAAAACATCTGATAATACCAGTCCGGGAATCGTTTCTGACTGACCAGCCGCAGCGAGTCAAGTTTATCGGCCGTGCGGGCACCCTGGGCAATGGCCTTGAGCATGGTGTGCATACTCCAGCCGTAGTTCATGTTAAAGCAGCTTTTGAACTGATCCGGTTCATCTTCCCACTCAGCCAGCATGAATACGGTCTTGATTTTGTCTAACTCCGGGCGCAGTTCGGCCCAGAAATCGTTCGGTACAAATCCGGCCACGTCGCAGCGGAAGCCGTCAATATCGGCTTCGCGCAGCCAGAACTGCATGGCGTCAATCATGCCCTGCCGCATGTCGGGGTTATCGTAATTCAGGTCTACTACGTCAGTCCAATCGGTGGGTTTGCCGGTTTTAGGGTCAACGGGAGCCGTCAACTTCCCGTTGACGCGGGTGTACCAGTCGGGGTGTTGTTTGGTCCAGACATGATCCCAGCCGGTATGGTTGGGTACCCAGTCCAGAATAACGTGCAGCCCCAGCGCGTGGGCACGCTTCACAAAATCCTTAAATTCGGTCATCGTGCCGTATGCGGGGTTCACGGCTTTGTAGTCGGCCACGGCATAAGGGCTGCCGAGGGTCCCTTTCTTATTTTTCTGACTGATCGGAAAAATCGGCATTAGCCAGATGATATCAACGCCGAGTTCTTTAAGCCGGGGTAGCTGGGCTTCAACGGCTTTGAAATTACCTTCCGCCGAAAACTGGCGGGTGTTTACTTCGTAAATAGTTGCGTTTTTGGCCCAGTCGGGGGCGGGTGGCGGGGTGGCCGTGGTGTCGCTGGTAGTGTTGCTGGCTGTTGTCTCGCTGGTCTGTTCCTGCTGGCGGCAGGCCCCGGTAAGCAACAAAAAAAACAGAGGAATGAACAGGTGTATTTGCTTCATGTTGGTTTTGTTGTGTGAAGAAGGCAATTCAGAAAGACCATCTTAGCCGGTATGACTACGCCAGGTTTATCTGTTTACTATGCTTAAGCTGATGTATAGCATCGGCAGGGTTGCTGGCTCCGAACACCGACGTACCGGCTACCACATAATCGGCACCGGCTTCTACCAGCGTGGCCGTGTTGTCGAGGGTCATTCCACCGTCCACACCGATCAGGGCCGAACTGCCCGTTGTTCTGAGCAGATGTTTTAGTTTACGTACTTTCGGTATAGACAGCGGCATGAGTTTCTGCCCACCAAAGCCGGGATTAATTGTCATGATAAGCACCTGATCGAACATGTCGGCAATGTCGGTCAGCACCTCCACCGGCGTCTGCATATTCAGGGCCACCCCGGCGCGGCAACCCGCATCGCGAATCTGAGTCAGTACGCGGGGCAGGTGGGTACAGGCTTCGTAATGTACCGTGATATGGTTGGCTCCGGCGCGGGCAAATTCGGCAATGTAGCGTTCGGGCTGCACAATCATCAGATGGACGTCGAGCGGCTTTTTGGTATGTTTGTAGATGGCTTCGAGCACCGGAAACCCAAATGAAATATTCGGTACAAACAGCCCGTCCATCACATCGACGTGGTACCAGTCGGCTTCGCTGTTGTTAAGCATCTCAATATCACGCTGGAGATTGGCGAAATCGGCAGAAAGAACAGAAGGAGCGATGAGGGGCGGCTGCATGAATTATTTATTTGACTGGTAAAATTATCTTTTTTTGCCCGAACTCCCTATCCCGATTTGCCTGCTGAAGACTGATTACTGCAAACTACCAACTAAATATGACCCCACAGGAACGTATAGCCGAACTAACCGAGCGGCTTAATTACTATAATTTTCAATATTACCAGAACAGTATTTCAGAGATCGACGATTTTCTGTTCGACAAACTGCTTGCTGAACTCACCGGGCTGGAAACGCAGTATCCCCAATACCGCGCGCCCGATAGCCCCACACAGCGCGTTGGCGGTACCGTCAGCAAGGAATTTGCTCAGGTTTACCACCGCTTTCCGATGCTCTCGCTGGGTAATACGTATTCGGAAGAAGACCTTGTAGAGTTCGATAACCGCGTTAGAAAAGGTCTTGACGGGGCTGAATTCGAGTACGTCTGCGAATTGAAGTTCGACGGCGTGGCCCTGAGCATGACCTACGAAAACGGTATTCTGACCCAGGGCGCGACCCGGGGTGACGGTACCCGTGGCGATGATATCACCAACAATATCCGAACCATCCGCACGGTGCCGCTGAGCGTACCCGCCCGGTTGAACCCGCCCGTGCTGTTTGAGGTACGGGGGGAGGGGTTTCTGCCCCTCACCGAGTTTGAGCGTATCAATGCCGCCCGCGAGGACATTGGCGAAGCCTTGCTGGCTAACCCCCGCAATGCGGCCTCGGGTATGTTCAAAAAGCAGGACTCTGCTGCCGTAGCCAAAAATCGGCTCGATTGCTACGTCTATTCGTTCCTGTCGGACCAACTCATTTTTCAGACCCACGAAGAAAGTCTGACCGCGTTGCAGCAGTGGGGTTTCAATGTCTCGCCAACCTGGCAAAAATGCGCTGATATTCAGGCTGTTATGGCCTACATTGGCGAGTGGGAAAGTAAACGGTTTACGCTACCGCTCGGCACCGACGGTATTGTGCTGAAGGTAAACCGCTACGATCAGCAGGATCAACTGGGCTTCACCGCTAAAAGTCCGCGCTGGGCCATTGCCTTCAAGTATAAAGCGCAGGCCGCCAGTACTACCCTCAACGCCATCAACTACCAGGTGGGCCGCACCGGAGCCGTGACGCCAGTAGCCATGCTAACGCCCGTTCTGCTGGCTGGAACAACCGTAAAACGGGCGTCTTTGCACAACGCCAACGAAATTGAACGGCTTGGGGTACAACTGCACGACACGGTTTTCGTGGAAAAAGGGGGCGAGATTATTCCGAAGATAACGGGCGTTGACCTCACTAAACGCACCGGCCAAACCGTCCCGATTATCTACCCGACCCACTGCCCCGCCTGTGGTACCGAACTGATCCGAACTGAAGGCGAAGCAAACGTTTACTGCCCTAATGAACCCGGTTGCCCCCCGCAGCGGCAGGCGCGGTTCGAGCATTTTATTCAGCGTCGGGCCATGAACATCGAGAGTCTCGGCGAAGGTAAAATACAGTTGCTTCTGGAACGCGGTCTGGTCCATACCCCCGCCGATCTGTACGACCTGACGTACGAGCAGTTGCTGGGTATCGAAAAGGTATTTATGGATGAAGAAACGGGCAAGAAACGGGTAGTTAGCTTCCGCGAAAAAACCGTTGAAAACATCCTGACGGCCATTGGAAAATCGAAAGCGCAGCCGTTCAGTAACGTCCTGTTCGCAATTGGTATTCGCTACGTGGGCAACACCACCGCCGAACGGCTGGTGGATTATTTCGGCACCGTTGACGCGTTGATGGATGCCTCGCAGGAAACGCTGGCCAACGTACCGGATGTTGGGCCGCGCATTGCCGAAAGTGCCGCTAACTGGTTTGCTGACCCCGATAACCGCACTTACATTGAGCGGCTGCGGGCGGCCGGGTTGCAGCTGGCGGGCGAACGCAAAACCATCGAAGCGGTGAGCGAGTCATTGGCGGGCAAAACGTTTTTGTACACCGGCAGTTTCCAGAACTACTCCCGCGAACAGCTCGAAACTGAAATTGTAGCCAACGGCGGTAAGTTGCTGAGTGGCGTCACTAAAAAACTCAACTACCTGATTGTGGGCGAAAACGCGGGGCCGTCGAAGGTGAGCAAAGCCGAAACGCTGGGCGTGCAAATGATTGGCGAAAATGAGTTTACGGCCATGCTGACGGTGTGATTTGTTCCGAACGGGGCTGATTACAAATACGTTACTTTTACAGCGACGCAAACCCACTACCCAATGGAAACGAACACCAGTTTTGACGACATAAGAGCCATTCTCCGTGAAATGACCGAGAAGCAGCGCGAGCATGACCAGAAGCAGCGCGAACAGGCAGATGAATTGATTCGGTTACGGGCTGAAACAGAGAAAGAATGGAAAAAAACGGCCAAAATCGTGGGCGATATCGGCAACAAGTTCGGTTCGTTTACGGAGGGTATGGCGTTTCCGTCGATGGAGAAGGTATTGCGAAAACAGTTCGGCATGAAAACCATCACCACGAACTACAAGACCGAAGCAGGTTCCGATTCGCTCGAAATCGACGTACTTGGTCTGGCCAATGGTGATGTGAACACGGCAGTTATTGTAGAGGTAAAAAGTCATCTGAAAACCTCCGGCATCGAGCAGATGTTGAAGACGATGGACCGGTTCAGGCGGCTGCATCCCGAACATGCCGACAAGAAACTGTTTGGCATCATTGCCTGCGTGAGTGGGTCAGACGAGAGTCGCCGGGAAGCGCAGAAGGCAGGCCTGTTCGTGGCGTCGATTCACGATGAAGTGTTTGAGCTAAAAACGCCCGCCTATTTCGTCCCCCGCGACTTCTCGCAACCGTCTGTTGCGGTCTGACCCAATTTGCCGCCCGAAATTCGCGTAACTTTGCCATCCAATCAATTCTTCTGCGGCCAGTATGACCACTCAATTTCATGGCGTTGGCGTTGCCATTGTTACGCCCTTCAACGCTGATTTTTCTCTTGATTTCGACGGCTTTGGCCGCATCGTCCGCCACGTAACCGAGGGGGGCGTTCGGTACATTGTTCTTCAGGGAACCACCGGCGAATCGCCCACCGTGACGAAAGCCGAGAAGAAGCAGCTTTTGCAGTATCTCAAAGAAAACAACCCCGGAAATCTGCCTATTGTCTTTGGTGTGGGGGGCAACGTCACGAGTGAGGTGGTGGCCGGGATGCAGGACATTGATTTTGCCGGGGTGGATGCTATTTTGTCGGTGTGTCCGTACTACAACAAACCCGGCAAACGGGGCGTTATCGAGCATTTTACGCGCATCGCCGACGCCAGCCCGGTGCCGGTCATTTTATATAACATCCCGTTCCGTACCGGTATTAATATGAGTGCCGAAACGATTGTTGAACTCGCGCAGCATCCTAATATTATCGGTGTAAAAGAAGCGTCGTGTGTGATTGAGCAGTGCATGGAAATTGCCCGCGACAAACCCGACGATTTTCTGCTCATTTCCGGCGACGACGTACAGGCCGTACCCATCATCAGCATTGGTGGCGTAGGGGTAATGTCGGTGGTTGCCAATGCCTTCCCGGCTAAGTTTACGGCTATGATTGACGCGGCTTTGCAGGGCGATTTTGTCTTCGCACAAAACCAGCTGGGCCATTTCCTGCGCATCGACCCGCTGTTGTACGAAGAAGGCAACCCGGTAGGTATCAAGAGTATTCTAAGTCAGATGGGCCTGATTTCCAGCGAAGTACGGCTGCCGCTCATGCGGGCTTCCGACGACCTGAGGGAGCGGCAGCGGGCCGTTCTCCAGCGCGACGGTCTGCTACAGTTAGTAGCTTGATCTTGATCATCAACCCCTCAGCAAAAAAGGAGCATTCCGTCTGGAACGCTCCTTTTTTGCTGAGGGGTTGATGAGGTCAGCGTCGGCCACCCAGGAATTTGGATACCAGCCAGATCAGTAGTACAACTACGGCAACGACGCCAATGATGCCTGTCCAGGCACCGGCCTTAAAAATGTCGCCGATGACCGAGCAGCCGCTCATCGAAAAGGTGAGCAGAAAAGCCACGACGACCATCGGTAAAAAACGAAGTAAAGTTTTCATGAGAACATTGAGTTTTGTGCAGTGTCCTGGACGAATATCCCTGACGATTAGCAAAATAACTGACATAAACTTCGTTTGTTTTCGTACCCAGTATCAGAGGTTCCACCAGTACGTCCACTTCAAGACTAACGCCCGGTTTCTGACCGAAAACAGCCCCGGTACGTCCTGTCCGATCTGCGCCGAGTTGGGGAGGTAATTGTCGGTATAGACCAGAAAGAAGTCTGACGCCGGTTTGTACCGCCACTGTATACGGGCATTCACATTCATGTTTTTCTGCTGTTCATTATACTGTATAAACGTGGTCAGGTACAGGGTGTTGGTCATCGTGACATCAAAGCGCGGACCAACCAGCCAGAATGTAGTCTGCCCCCAGGGCTGTGACAATCGAATGTCATTGTAACTCGCGCTGGCGGCCAGACTAACGTAGGGTTGGAAGCGGTAGCCGAGGTCGGCGGTGAGGTTCAGGCGGGTACCGTTGGCATAGTAGCCGCCGTAGCGTGAGGAGAAGCCGTACGTGAACAGACTCTGCGGTTTGGAGTCAAATTTGGTACCCCACGCCCGCCAGCTATGCTCAGTACCCGTTGCCAGGGTTTGGCGACCCGTGTTGGTAGGATCAAAGGGAGCCAGCAGCCGTACATAGTCCGTAGCGACCCAGGTCTGCAATACGCTTTTACTGCGGAACGTGATGGTGTAACTGAGGTAGCTCTCGTTATCGCTCTGTCGCCCGGTGGGATCGAAGAAATACGTTGACTGAAGTTGCGGCCCATGGCTCAGTACGCTGGTGCCGGTCGGGAAAAACGTGTAACCCGCCGTGCCGGTGGCTTTGCGATAGCCCCGGCGCGGTACGTAGCCCGCTTCGGCGGTGTAGTTTTTGCCCACACTTTCCACCTGTCCGCCCAGTAGCCATTGTCGGCTGTTGTACTGTAGGTTTCCCGCCAGAATAGCATCGTTGCCCGATACCAGCGGACTAAACGATTTCAGGTACATCGCTTTTCCTGTCCAGAGGTTATTGGCCGATGCCAGATTGTATTCAAATCCAAGGTTGCGATTGTATTGTGTGTATACGGGCTGGCCAACCGAAACGGAGTCGATTGGTATGCCCGGCGCGTAGTTGAGCGATTGCTTATTCACGAACAGCACGCCTACGTTCGAGCGGGCAAATACGCGCCGTTGTAAAGCTACGACCGCAAAATTCTGCGCAGGAAGCCCCGTTGCTTCTACGGCACCCGTCTGCATATCCATAATACCCACGCGCCAGTTTTGGTCAAGCTTGCCGCTCAGCCGTGCCCCAAACCGAATCGGTACGCCCCCCAGCCCAATCCGTCGACTGAAAAACGGGCGGATGGTGCCGTAACCGAAGTTGCTGAACTGATCGCCGTTTTCAAGGAAAAACTGCCGCCGTTCGGGGAAGAACAGCTCGAACCGGTCCAGATTAGTGACCTGCTGATCCACATCAACCTGCGAAAAATCCGGGTTGATGGTCAGGTCCAGATTCAGCGACGATGTAATGGCTATTTTGGCATCCAGCCCCGCGTTGAATTTGTTTTTGGTTGGAATGCCGTGTTCGTAATCCCGGGCCATGCTGGTAAGCGCGTACGGAATCAGCGAGATGTTGGCACCGGGCGTTGGCGGTGGCTGTTGCCAGACCAGCATACCCGTATAGGCCAGCGACGCCGTCGGAAACTGCCGCGGTACCGGCGCCCAGGCCGATTTTTCGGTGGTTTTTAAATCCTGCCGACTAAAGTTGATACCCCAGCGCGAAATACCCGGCTTGTAGCGAATGGTCTTGAACGGAATGGCCATCTCCAGCACATAACGGTCGGCGTAGTTACGCACCGCCGACGTCCATTTGTTGTCCCAGCTCAGGTTAACCTTACTGCCTTCGAACATCAACCCATCCCATTGGGCACCCACGGAATTGGTGCCAAAAGCAAAGCCGTTGGTCTGATCGTCGAAGGTATCCATGAATAGGATGAAGTTGTCGTTGCGGCCAAAATTCCAGTCGCGCCGGCGCGACTCAACCACGTAGGGTTTGCCGGGCAGGTCACTGTAAAAGCATACCGCACTGAGATACAGGTTCCGGTCGTCGTACGTCATACGCACATCGGTGCGGACTCGCGCCCGGCTGGTATCCATCGGCAGCACCATCCAGAAATCAGATGCCAGCTGCGTGGATTGCCAGGCGGCTTCGTCAATGGACCCGTCAACGACCACCGGAGCCACGGCCCGCTCGATCTGATACTGATAGTCCGCGTTTTTTCGCTGTGCCAGCGCGGGCAGGGCCACGAGCAGCAGGAGAACAATCGGGTTTAGGAGAAATCGCATAGATTAATTACCCACCATAAAGACCGCATTACCAAACAGCAGTTTGCCGCCGTACCAGAATCCCCGAAACAGCGGGTCGTCGGCCATATAGACTACGCTGCCGCGCCCATAATCCTGAACGCCCAGTACCAGCGTATTGCGTAGTTTGGGTTTGGCATTTTTCCCCACGAAACCAGACACGTAGTTGTCGGTTTTCAGGTAGCCTACATTCCAGCCTTCCTTCAGGAAATCGAAATTGAACGTATTCAGCACCAGTGAATAATAGCCATCAGCCAGCCCAAACGCCAGCGGATGCGTCGTATCGAGGGTTAGGCGGTAGATGCTGCCGGGCGTATCATCGGAGAGGGCCTGCCGTTCGCGGTCGCCGTAAATTTTGAGGGAATCGACTGTGGCTGTTTTTTTATCTTTTTTCGATTCGTCTTCTTTCTTCTCTTTTAGATTAAACCCATCTTTCCCGGCCAGGAACGAAGCGGCCCGCTCCAGCGCAATGAGTTTACCCCCCGCCTGAATCCAGGTTTTGATGGCCGAAAGCGTTCGCTCATTCAGAAACTTGCCGTAGTTGTAATTGCTGGGCAGAATCAACACATCCAGTTCGCTCCACGTTACGTTGCCCAGCGCGTTGCCGTCGATGAGCGTAATGGGGTACTGCAACTCACGGTCGAAGTAATGCCAGACTTCGCCTGCTGCGGTAGGAATCGTTCCGTCGCCTACCAACAGGCCCACACGAGGAGCTTTCAGGCTCAGGTTCGAGCCCGACCCAAAGTCGGACCCTTTCGTTGCAAAACCCGTTTGTACCGGCGTTACGTCAACGCCTACCCGCGCAGCCTCGGCCTGCACCAGCGCGTTGAGCTGATTGCCGAAGCGTTCGTTGCCCGTTCGGGTTATCAGCAAAGTACCCGTTGGGTAGGTCTTGCCTTCTACCTCGAACGGTTTTTCTGCCGCCCGTACTTTTACTTTCTTATTGAGCAGACCCGCCAGCATCTGCACCGACGGCATGGACTGCCAACGCACCAGATACGCGTAGGGTTGCGTAGTATTTGTGGCTGATTGATTGACCGGTACCGATACCTGCGGGGCGTTGGCGGGCGTTGGCGTTAGGCGTGTGGTCAGGCCGTAGGTTTGCAGACCGTACGCATAAGGCATTGCCCAGGCCGTGATGTCGTATGTAGCAGAGTCTTCCAGCGTAGTCGTTGGCTCGAACAGGATTTTGAGCAGCGTTGACTTGGGCTGGTACGCGCTGATGACCATATCGCTGGCGTCAATGGCCACGCTCTTTTCGTTCTGCCGGGTGTTGTAATTGAAACCCGGCAGTGACTGAGCTTTACCTGCGTAGCCGTAGCTGATTTTGTTCCGGTCCAGCAGCAGTTGCAGGTTTTTCAACCGCCCCAGGTCGCCGTTAGCTTTGATGACGTAGCTTTTGTAGGCACCGATGGGTTTGTTACGGGCATCGTCGAAGAACCGGCCAAACTCGGTCAGAACCTCCGGGGCCCGGTCAGAGAAGGCTTCGAGCGTGGCAAAGCTGGTGGCTACGTGGTGGTCGATGCGCTGGCGCAGGGTGAGCGTGTCGCCATCGGCTTTCCGAATGGCCACACCCGCCCGGCCACCACCGCCCTGTTCAAACGTCATGCCAATGGCTCCATTGTAGGTGGGGTAGGTGTCGCCGTAGCTGGGATACAGTAAATCGTAGCGTTCGCGGCTATAATACAGCCAGCCGTTTTTGTCGAACGCGCGGCTGCTATACTTGCCAATAGTTTGCTGAAAATCGCGCTGAAACGGCGTAATGTCTTCGTGGTACGGCTTGGCCGAAGGGGCAAAATAATACGGATTCTCTACGCCCATCTCGTGAAAATCGGCGTGGAGGTGGGGCATCCAGTGCTGATACATGGCCATGCGCTGTTGCGAGGTTTCCTGCACCTGCCATGCCCAGTCTCGGTTGGGGTCAAAGAGGTAGTGCGTAAACCGACCGCCGGGCCAGGGTTCGGTATGTTCACGGGCAAAGGGGGTCGGGTCGGCGGTACGGCCCATCATCTGGTTATACCAGTTCACGTAGCGGTCGTGACCGTCGGGGTTCAGGCCGGGGTCGAGAATCACCACCGACGTATTCATTACCTTCTGGGCCACCGCCGACTGCCGACCGCTGTTGCCGCTGACCAGTTCGTACAGGACCTCCATAAAGGCTTCGGAGCTGACCGCTTCGTTGCCGTGTACGTTGTAGCTCAACCAGGCAATGGCCGGGGTTGTACTGCCGGGAGCCGTAGTCGCTGACGTGGTAACCGTACCAGGTTTATCGTCAGACAGGCCAATGCGATTCAGGTTATTGGTACGGATGGCTTCAAGCCGGTTCAGATTTGCTTCCGACGCCACCACGACCAGCATCAGCTGCCGACCTTCATACGTCTTGCCGTAGGGCATGAGCTTAACGCGGTTTGGCCGTTGCCGGGCCACTTCCTGAGCGTAGGCCAGTAACTGATGATGGGGCGTAAAGCGTTCACCTGGTTCGTAACCCAGAAACTGGACTGGTGATGTTAGCGATGCGGACGCGGGCTGTGTCTGAGCCAGTGTGGGCTGTACAAAGAGTAGCGTAACAAGTACTGAGGTAATAGATAACAGGTGTTTCATGCAGCAAAAGAAATATAGGAAAGCTAATTCCCTCAAAAATAGAGTGTAAAGGGGCATGAACATGTATTTCATAATTTTTTACATCTAACTATTGCATTTTAAAACACTCGCCGTACTTTTGCACCACGATTCGCCAGTATGGCGGCCAAAAGCCAAAACGCTGGGTCTTTTAACAAAGACGGCCGATTCGTCTAGCGGTTAGGACACCGCCCTTTCACGGCGGTAACACGGGTTCGATTCCCGTATCGGTCACTAACGTAAAAGCCCCGACTCGGAGAGTTGGGGCTTTTTTTGTGGTACGCACTCGCTGTTCGGCATATCAGTGTCACCGGCCACCCGGCCCGAACCTATTGACTGCGCCCGCGCTATGGCGTTACAAACTATCGGTGGGTTGACTGGTTTTAGTAGTACACAAATCACTAAACCAACACAACCCATGGCAACATTCGGCGAACGAATCGCGAATTTTATAAACGGCAATGACGAACTCACCCATGAAGGCCTGCACGGCCTGTTCGTAACCGAACTGCAGAACATCTATTACGCCGGTAAGAAGGTGGCCGACGCGCTTGGCGATCAGACCGAAGCCGCTACTACGGATGAGGTGAAACAGGCGTTCCGGCAGCATCAGCAGGAGGTCCGCAACCAGACTTCCCGGCTGGAGCAGGTTTTTCAGATACTGGGGCTCGACGTAAAAGAAGGCTCCTGCGCGGCTATCGACGGGCTGGACGACGATGCGCAGGCGTTGATTTCGGTTACCGAATCCGGTTCGCTCACCCGCGATGCCGGTTTGATTATTGCCGTTCAGAAAACAGAACACCACGGTATTGCTACGTACGGTTCGCTCGTCACGTTCGCTAAGGTGCTGGGCTATTCGCAGTCGGCAGCTCTGTTGCATCAATCGCTCGATGAAAAGAAAAACACCGATCATCTGCTGACCCAACTGGCCGAGTCGTTCATTAACGACCGCGCCGAGCTGGAAACCGAAGAGTACGATGAGGTAAAGCGCAACACCTACCGCCCTTTGGCCGTGGAAGCCACCGCTGGCGGAACGCTGGGGATTTGAGTAGCTTACAAAGAGGAAAGACGCCTAATGCACAAGTGCATTGGGCGTCTTTGCTCTTTAGGGCTTATAGGGTACCGGCCACCCGATTCAAGTAACGTTCATTACAACATGGGATCGGCCATTTAGGGGTCGGGTTCGGTACCGTCGTTATTGCCGAGCGATTCGCCGTTGCCATAGTTGTTGATGTCTGGTTCCATGTTCGGACTGCCCGACGCGGCTCCGCTATCCTTAGTGTCATTGACCGCGTCGTTCTCGTCGGTAGGCGTTGTCGGCATCTTGTACGCATCGCCCGACAGGTCGGTTGGGTTGTAGTCGTCGCCATGCATTTCGGTCTGGTCGGTGGTTTGCATTGGTCCGCCAGTTTCGGAATTGCCTGTCTGCGACTGCTCATTCAGCATCGCGTCCTGATTTGTATTTTCCATAGTGGTTGAGCTTAAGAAGCTGTTTGAGTTAGTGATTTGAGACGAAAAGTAGTGGATCTTGGATGTGGTCAAGGCATTTCTTGAGCGCGTAGCCGTAGCTACGGGCGAGAAAAATAACGCAGAACACGACCAAAAGACGCTCTTTGCGGCCAAAGTAATTAACTCAAACAGCTTCTAAGCGTTTTATTGTGAAAACTATCCCCACGTAAAAACCTCCCAAAGCCGGTTGTACAACTTGCGGGAGTATTTATTTATGTCCTGACATGAGGCATGAATTGTAAACGGCTCAAACGGAATACTGGCACCGGGCAGCGGCTCCAGATGAATCGTTCGTCCGTTCAGCCATCGTCCCGTTAATCTCCCAACGGACCCCGTCAAAGATATTCCCGCATCGACCAGACTGATACAGACGGTTTCCGGGTGTCGGGCCTTAGCCAGTTCCTGCGAAAAAAATTGCAGCTGACTCGCTTCGAACCAGGTCAGCGGAGTCATTTTCAGGTGCCGGTCCTGTGCCTCCTTGCGGTACAAAAACTGAACGACCAGCGATGACCGACCGGCAATGGACCGTGTTACTACGTCAAGGTCAAGCACTTCGACCGGAGCGCGTTTGGAAGCCGTTGTCAGTTCGATATTCATGGCTGATGAAGTTAAGAAGTGTTAGCACTAACCCAGCAAAGAATGCTGATGTTTTAAGTTCAGACGTAAATCATCTTCCGGGTCATACCTCCGTCGACAATGAAGTTCTGACCGGTTATGAAGCTATTCTCTGGGGCTATCAGAAACAGAATCATCCGGGCCACGTCATCGGCCTGCCCCACGCGTCCTGCCGGGTGCTGATCGTGGTCTTCGGGTCGTAGTTCATCTCCTTTACCCTTTGCCTTTTTTCCGAGATTCGATACGTCAATCCAGCCGGGACTGATGGCGTTGACCCGCACGTTCGGGCCGAGACTAATGGCCAGCGAGTGCGTCAGGGCCAGAATGCCGCCCTTGCTGGCCGAGTAGGCAAACGTGTCGGGTTCGGACTGGAAGGCCCGCGTAGAGCCGACGTTGATGATACAGCCCTGCCTTGCGGCCAGATACCCAACGGTGTGTTTGGCGCACAGAAAGGCCCCCGTCAGGTTGGTACCAATAACGCGGTTCCACTCGTCGAGGGTTAGTTTATCGAGCGGCTTTTCAATCATCTGGGCCGCGTTGTTAATGAGTACGTCCACTTGCCCGAAATGGTTGATCGTCTGGTCGGCAGCTTTGCGCACGTTGGTTTCGCTGGAAACGTCGCAGGAAACGAACAGGATCTGGCTGGATGAGGCTTTGAACGCTTCGCGGAGTTCGATGAGGGCGTCGGTGTCGGATTCCCAGACGGCAACGCGGTAGCCGTGGGTGAGCAGGTACTGGGTCGTTACGCGCCCAATTCCCTGACCTCCGCCGGTAATGATGGCAGTTTTCATGAAGTTAGATAAAGCAATGAAGTGGCAAACTAATGCTGAATACGAACAGAAGCGCTCACCAGTCCGTTAAGCAGGGCGTATCCTTATCGAACGGTCCCGCAGCCTATTTTCCTGAATGCTTCAGATTGCTTACTCGCCGGTGTACCGGCTCCGCTTGCCGGAAGGACACCGGTTTCCAATGCTCAAATACGAATTGATTTACGAGCAACTGCTGTACGAGGGTACCTGTACGGAAGCCAACTTCTTCGCGCCCGTACCCGTTGATGACCGCCTGGTGCTGGGCGTACATACGCCAGACTACGTACACGCCCTCAAAACACAAACCGTCGATCCAAAGATGGTGCGTAGGATTGGCTTCCCGCTCACGCCCGAACTCATCGAACGTGAATGGATTATCACGCAGGGAACTATCGAATGTACCCAAAAGGCAAAACAGGACGGCGTGGCCATGAACGTAGCGGGCGGTACGCACCACGCCTATCCCGACCGGGGCGAAGGCTTCTGTATGCTCAACGATGTGGGTGTGGCCGCGCACTACCTGCTCGAAACGGGTCAGGTAAAGCAGATTCTGGTCATCGACTTAGACGTGCATCAGGGCAATGGTACGGCGGTCATGTTTCAGCACGAGCCGCGCGTGTTTACCTTCAGCATGCATGGTAGGGATAATTACCCGCTCAAAAAAGAACAGTCTGACCTTGACGTTGAACTGCCAACTGGTACTGCCGATGAGTTGTACCTCAATACCCTGTACGATACATTGCCTGCTCTGATAACCCGTGTACAACCCGATTTTCTGTTCTTCGTATCGGGCGTTGATGTGCTGGAGTCGGACCGGCTGGGTAAACTGGGCGTTGGCCGTGAGGGCTGCAAACAACGCGACCGCTTCGTATTTGAACTGGCGCAGCGGCACAATCTGCCGGTGGTGGTCTCGATGGGTGGTGGCTACTCGCCCCGTTTGGCTGATATTGTAGAAGCGCACTGCAATACGTTCCGGGTGGCCAGCGAACTGTATTTCTAAACGTTATTTCGTCCGGTTCAGGGTTCTCTATTTTTTTTGCGCCGTTGTTTGTCCGTAAATCGCCGGGGGGGAGTGCATAGACGTAGCCCGGTACGAGTTTATCCAGCGTAAGCGATACCGCTTTAGCGAAGCATCAACTACCCGAATATGCGAATTGGGCCGGGTTATGATGAGGGAGATAACGCATACGTCAGTAAAGGCATACTGGCTACTTTTGTGCCATCAATCCATTTACGCTAATCTACTCAGATTTTTATGAAACAGAACATTGTCAAAACCCGGCTTTCCAATAATCAACCCGTTCTGGGTGTGCTGGCTAACAGTACAGATCCTACCGTAGCCGAACTTTGCGGGTTTTCAGGGCTTGATTTTTACATGATTGACGGAGAACACAGCCCCGTCACTACGGCACAGGTGCAGGATATTGTCCGGGCCTGCGAAGTAAGCGGTATTACGCCCCTGGCGCGGGTTCGTGGTAACGATGCCAAACTTATCGCTCAATATCTGGATGCAGGTGTGATGGGTATTATGATGCCCGGTGTAAAAAGTGCTGCTGACCTGCGGGCGTTTGTTCAGGCGGTAAAATATCCACCCGCGGGTAAACGTGGTTTTGGCTTCGTGCGGGCTAATGAGTATTTGCAGGGGGCTATGAGTCAGGCTGACTACGTGCAGTTTGCCAATGATCAAATTCTGGTGTTGCCCCAGATCGAAGATCGGGAGGCTATTGACGCTCTGGATGAGATGCTGACTGTGGAGGGCGTTGATGGGTTTATAATTGGTCCCCGTGATCTGGCCATGAGTATGGGCTACTACGACGGGCAGAGCCATGATGAGGTGAAGCAGGCCATTGGGGGAGCGGTCAACAAGATCAGGAAAGCAGGCTTTGTAGTGGGTACAACGGCTGCCACCGGCGATCAGGCCCGTTCGCTTGTAGACCGGGGCGTTTTGTTCTGTATGAACACATTTGGGGGTTTACTAAAATCGGCAGCAACTGATTTTATGAAAGGCAGGCAGTCCGAACAGCTGACCAACGGAACGGTTTAGAGAGAAATGAGTTGATTTGTCGAAAGAAGTAGTAAACAAAATATAGATTAAAAAATATTCTCCTGAACGATCAGATTTTGGAATAACCCCTTAACATTGCATTACGATAGGTATCAGAAAGCTTTTTCTGGGTTTTAGTCAGAAAAATACCCGGGTAATCCACTAAATTCGATGGTCTAATTGGTTCAGAGACGGTTTTTTGGAATACTTAAGAGTAGAATGACTGATTAGAAAACATTTTCACCACAAATGAAGTCTGATACATAATATGCTCTGAACGCATTGGACAGGGTAAAAACCGGTAATACCAATAGTTAATGAAACGCTGTTTTATTATGTTGGCCGTTCCATAAGTTTCCAGACCTGCGTTTGGGAACATAACAGTTTAGTTAGAAACATTGCAGTAAAATGAACTCAATAACCAAAAGTATGCGGACATTTATCCAACATCAATCCCTACGGATGCTGTCTGGACTCGTGTTGCTAAGTTGTGCAATACCCTCTGTCGGATTTGCTCAAGAGGCTGACACGGTCCGGCGAGACGCCATGCAGTCGAGCTCTATCACCAGCCCCGGCACAACCACGACACCCAATCGTGCGTATGAAAAGGACAAAATTTATCGTCTGGGCAAAGGTATCTACACGGATACAATGCGTCGTGACGACTTCAAAAGTTACGCCAGCGATGTGGCTGAACTAGATGACTGCGACACTACATTCCAGACGTTTGTGCTGGTCCGTCGTCAGTCACCGTGGCGGATTGGTCTCTTCGCAGGACCTAACTTTGCATATTGCGGCACGTGGGAGGGTACGTTTGGTCCCAACAAACGGGATAACTCGCTCTATAATGGAGCTGGGTTTAACATCACCGGTAACGTTGATTACTTTCTGACACCCGCCACCCGTCGGTTGCGTTTTGCTATTGGAACAGCGTTTGGCTATCAGAATTATATTACCCGCAGTGCTTACCGTGACTATCTGTACGGCCTGGCTCAGGCACGTGGCTTCTCACAGGGAGACGTGACGATCAAGCAGCGGGCTTCGGAAGATATGTTTATTACGGTCGGCCCGGTGGTGACGTTTACAATAGCCCGCAGCCGCAAAAATCCTGATGCTACTACCTTTATCGAAGCATCAGCACGGGGCGGTCTGTTCCGCACTGAGGCTGCTACAATTGCCGCCTTTACGCCGAGAACGCTCAATCTGCCTAACCTACCTCAGTTTGTTGATGGTGGCGGCCTAATCCGTTCCGTAAACCCAAGTTCCAATCTATATCACCTTGGTGCGCTGGGCTCGCTGGGTATATTTTTCCCAATCGGGAATAACTGGAACCTTGGCGTTCAGGGACAGGGCTTCATTACAAAGCTAAACTACCTGATCATCAACGGCGTTGACGATCAACTGTACGAATTCAAGCGGACACATGGTGGCTTTAGTGCCGGTTTGGCCGTTCGCAAGTCATTTGTACAAAAGAAGCTGATCCCGAAAGTACCCGTGGTTTGCCCAACCTGCGATTCTATTCCACAGTTGAGTATCCGGTTCAACGATCAGTCGCTGAAAGGTGTTTCGCTGGGCTATGTTGATCAGAACAACATGAACTCAATGAATGCGCAGCAGACGCCGGTCAACACCAACGCAACTGCTCCGGTAATCAGCTGGCGCAGCACCACCCCGAACCCGCGTAACGAAACCTTCACGGCTCGTTTGTACTACCGTCCTGATTCGGTTGTAGCTGGTGCCGGTGCCGATCAGGTTATTGCCCAACTGGAAAACACAACCGACACGACGCTGGCTTTCCCATCGGCCTATTTCTCGGGTGGTCAGATGAACCCTGGCTTTTACTACGTAACGGTACACAACCGGCAGGAGGCCAAATGTGGTGCCTGTATGAGTGAAGTAGCTACGAGTAGCTTCGCCAGCATTCGTCCAAATACAAAGACTCCAGATTGTCAGTACCGTCACCGTCTGGAGCGTCTGGAAGTCTATTACCGCACTCCCTATACGCGTCAAGTGGCCAACGTCTGTTACTGTAATGGTACGATCACGTCGGTGGGTGATACCGTTACCCGGCTTCGCTACCGTGGCCTGAACCGCCAGTTGGCAACGAGTACGGTTGAGTTCGATACCAACACGGTTATCCTGAACCTGAAAGATCTGCCGGGTAATCTGGCCCAGCAACTTCAGGCCGAGAAAGCCAAAATCGAAAGTGGTAGCGCAACTCGCTATAAAGGCCGCCGGGTTCGTCCGCAGGTACAGTACTTCCGCGCGGTGTTCACCGTCACGAAACTGCCTTGCAATGGTCAGCCTGAGCAGCAGATTGGTAGCTTCAACACTACCATTAGCGATAATAGCTACTCGATCACTGGCCTGGTGCCACTCACGGATGCGCAGCGTTCTAACCTGCTCAACCCGGCACCGGTTCGTAAGAAAGCAACCCGCCGGGCAGGTAACAGCGGTCGCCGGTCAGACGTAACGTTTGGTATCGAATAGTCTGATAATCAAACAAAAGAAAACCGGGAGCCAACGCTCCCGGTTTTTTTGTTTTGACGATCCCTGTAAATCAAAATTATGCGTTATCTCTCCCTTTTTACACTGCTTCTAACTATGCTTCCTGACGAAATCAACGCTCAGTCAACACCCATGCCCGCCACGATGCTGACCTATTCGTTTCGGCTACGTCCGGGACAGGATCTGAAGAAGGAACTCGACGCTTTTGTACAGCAAAATAAGGTAGCAGCCGGTGCCCTTGTTACGTGTGTGGGTAGTCTGACCGACGTAGCGATGCGCCTGGCTAATCAGGATGGGCCGAGTGTCTGGCAGGGGCATTTCGAGATTGTATCGCTGGTAGGAACGCTGTCGGTGAACGGGAGCCACCTGCATTTGTCCGTATCTGACCCGACGGGGAAAACCCTGGGCGGGCACCTGCTGGAAGGCTGTAAAATTTATACCACCGCCGAGGTTGTTATTGGTATTATGCCCGATATGGTATTTACCCGCGAACCCGATCCTGCATTTGGGTATAGGGAATTGGTAGTACGGAAGAGGAAGAAGAAATAAAAAAGCCGCTCAGATTGAGCGGCTTTTGGTAAGGTAGTTGATTGAGTCAATTTCGTTTGCTCATCTCGTCGCGGATGCGGGCAGCCCGCTCGTATTCTTCGTTGCCGAGAGCCTCTTCAAGTAATTTTTGTAGTTCCTCTGCCGATGCATTTTTCAGCTGATCGCCAAATGAGCGGGCCGTTGGGCGATTTGATGAGCGAACCAGTTCTTCCTGCTCCTCATCGTCCTCATCGCTATTACTGGCTGTAATACCGGCCTCAGAAAGAATGGTTTCGTTTGTATAAATCGGAACGTCGAACCGGATACCAATGGCTATAGCGTCCGATGGGCGCGAGTCGATAACGGATTCACGAACCCCATCAAAACAAACGATCTTGGCGAAGAAGATACCCTCGCGTAGTTCAGAAATCATGATTTCGCGCACGGTGAAGCGAAACTGCTCGGCAAACTGCTTGAACAAATCATGCGTCATGGGGCGGTTTGGCGCAATCTTCTCCATCTCGATGGCAATGGCCTGCGCTTCAAACATGCCAATAATGATCGGCAATCGACGATTTCCATACTCTTCGCCCAGTACCAGTGCAAACGAACCCGATTGCGACTGACTCGGCGATAACCCTAATATTTCCAGTTTAATCTTATCCACAGCGCAAATTTAGGCGTTTGGACGTTTGGTTGTTGGTTTGTTTCCATAACCAACCGCAACGGCGGACCGTAACCAAACGTCCAAACAGATTTAGAGTGCCTGCGCGGCTTTCGTCAGGCGGGGCAACACGTCGAACACGTCGCCAACGATGCCATAATCGGCTGATTTAAAGAACGGCGCTTCGGGGTCTTTGTTGATAACCACAATTACCTTCGAGGAGTTTACGCCCGCCAGGTGCTGAATGGCTCCCGAAATGCCAGCTGCGATGTACAGGTTCGGACTAACCTTAATGCCAGTCTGTCCTACGTGTTCATGGTGAGGCCGCCAGTCGAGGTCCGAGACGGGTTTAGAACAAGCGGTGGCCGCTCCCAGGGCCTTCGCCAGATCTTCTACGATACCCCAATTTTCCGGTCCTTTCAATCCACGGCCCGCCGACACAACCAGGTCAGCTTCGGGCAGCAGAATGTCGCCGGTGGCTTTCACCACGTTTTTCACCGTAACGGCAAAATCACCGTCGTTAAGCGCGGGCGTGAAGGATTCTACGGTAGCCGCAGCGTCGGTTTCTTCTACGGCAATGGTATTTTTCTTGATGGCCAGAATCTTCGTGTCGGCTTTAAGATCGTTGTAGGCAAATGCTTTGCCGGTATAGATGCTGCTTTTGACCCGGAAGCCATTCGAGAGATCGGGGAGTTCAATGACGTTGGCGGCCAGACCGGCTTTGAGTTTACCGGCCAGACGAGCCGTCATAGCATCGGCCAGTGACGATTTAGCCAGCACAATGACCGACGCGCCTTCCTGCCGGGCAGCCGCGGCCACAACCGTAGCGTAGGCCATACCATTGGGCTCGTTCAGCCTGGCATCGGTAGCATGCAGTACTTTACTGGCTCCATACTTACCGGCCTCGGCCAGCGAACTGTTGTCAGACTGACCGGCTACAATAACCGTGGCCGACGTTCCCATCATTCCGGCAACTTTGGCACCGTAAAAGATAGATTCCTGCGATGATCTCTTAAGTTTGCCGTTTTCTACTTCGGCGAATATGAGTACAGACATTTTTTAAGGAGTTATAGAGTTGTAAAGTCATAGAGTTTTTAGCTGGCGGAGCAACCATATAACTCCATAACTTTACAACTCTAAAATTTGGTTTTAGATGATTTTTGCTTCGGTACGGAGGAGTTGGATGAGGGTTTCGGCATCTTCGGCCTTGATCATCTTCACGGCTCCGCGCGCAGGTGGTAGTTCGTAGCCGCTCACGTCGGTCAGGACGTCGGTGCCGGTGGGTTCAACCACTTTGAGTGGCTTGGTCCGGGCCGTCATGATACCACGCATGTTCGGAATTTTCCATTCGGCAATTGGCTCCTGACAACCCAGTACCAGTGGCAGTTTGGCTTCCAGTTCTTCCTTACCACCCTCAATCTCGCGGGTAATTTTAACAGTATCACCGTCAATATCCAATAGCATTACCGGCGAGATGGACGGAATGCCCAGCATTTCGCCCACGATACCATGCACCTGACCACCGTTGAAGTCAATGGACTCGCGACCCATCAGAATCAGATCATACTTGTTTTCTTTAGCGATGGCGGCAATCTGCTCGGCCACAAAAAAGGCATCGCGCGGTTCGGCATTGACCCGGATGGCATCGTCGGCACCGATGGCAAGGCATTTGCGGATAACCGGCTCGGCGTCAACTCCGCCCACGTTCAGAACCGTTACACTGGCACCGAGTTTTTCTTTCAACTCAACGGCCCGCGCCAGGGCGTAGTCGTCGTAGGGACCGGTAATGAACGTAACTCCTGCTTTGCTGAGTTTGGTATTGTTGTCGGTAAAGGTAATCTTGGTGGTCGTGTCGGGCACGCTCGTCACACACACTAAAATCTTCATCGGTTATGTGGTTTATGGTTTTTTTTGGGACACAGAGTTACCCGGAGAAGCACAGAGGTACACAGAGGTGTTGCCAGGAAAGAAGAGAAAAAATTTTCTCTGTGCAACTCTGTGTCTCCTTTGTGGATCTCTGTGTCTAAAACTTTTCCAAAAGTACGAACCATACTAAAGAAAGTATGCATGCATACTAATTTCTCTGTCTATGAATAACGACCGTATCCAGCAATTGATTCGATTTGTACAGGAAGAACCTCATGATCCATTCAATGTTTACGCACTGGCAATGGAATACATGACCAATCAGCCAGAACGGGCGCGGGCCTATTTTGATCAGCTATTAACCGAGCACCCGGCCTATCTGGCTACCTATTACCACGCAGCCGCACTCTACGCCGAACAGGGCAACACAGACCGCGCCACCGAATTATATGAGCAGGGAATGGCTCTGGCCAAAGCGCAAAATAATCAGAAAACGCTGCTCGAACTACAGCGGGCTAAACAGGCGATGGAGGACGATTTTTAAATTCGGAACTTTGGGGGTCGATCAATTATCGCCGTTTCCGCTTCTCACGTACGGTTTCCTGCCTGAACAGCAGCGGTACAGACCCCGTTTCGGGCAGCGAATACGTGATGGCCAGATAATTGGCATTGGCTATGCGGGGCAGATAAACAAAGCCCCGTACCGACTCGCCAGGGGCAACGGTACTGCTTTTTAGGGCCAGTTCGCGCCAGCGGTATTCTTCGTAATCGTACCGCTGCATCCGGTTGGAAAAGGTGCCGTAGTCAACCGCCCGTTTGACGCCGATGGCCTGATAGGCAAAGTTGTGTGCTATCCGGTTATTGGCGTACTCCTGAAAAGACCGGTTCTTGCCTGATGAAGATACGTCCGACGCTACGGCAGCAACGAGTAAAATCGTGTTGAATATCTTAGCCCGTTTCAATCGCTTTTCTTCCTGCTTTCGTTTCAGGCTCATTCGCCCGGCTTCATACGTTGGGTTAGCCGCCACCCGGCTTACGGCCTGACCGGGTCGGCTGGTATTGCTGAGGGTGTCCTGTGCAGGACCAAGAGCTACGAACCGGAAATTGGTAGGGTTAACCTCAATGGGTTGGCCGGTGTTGTTCTTTACTTCAATATCCAGCACGGCGTATTCCAGATCTTCGCGCTCGAACGATGCCACCACAGCAACACCATTGGCTTTGGCACGGGTAACGGGTCGCCCGTCGATATCGGCCACCTCACCCGAAACGGGAGTAAGCCGGGTGGTCATGACGGTAGGGACGCAGGCAGTCAGTAGAATGGCTACTAACCCGGTTAGAGCAACTTGGCGGAGGTGGTGCGCTGTGTTCATAGCTGGTAGGGTAGAGGTTGCTTTTTCTTACCCCGTTGTTCATGCGAATATACGATAAAACCAGTCCAGCCGTGGGGCGGTTTGGCACGTAGAAAAAGGATTACCCGTCAGAAAGAACCTGGCCGAATGCCCGCTCGTCCAAAGCCGACCGAATGCTTGGGTATAACTCAGCCAAACCGGGTAAAGCCTGGGTCAACGCTTTGGCTACCCGGCGTCACGTCATTACCAAAAAACCAGCGGGCGGTTTCCAAAGTGGAAACCGCCCGCTGGTGGTACTGTATTAACACTGATTTATCGGTTACGCTTCTTGTTGCCAACCTGCCCAAAATAATAGTTGATACCCAGCTTGAGACGGCCACCCCGGCTCAGGCTGGCCACCGGATCAATTTTGTTGTAAAAGTTACCCTGATACGCTATTTCGGCACCCAGCCGTTTATAAACCCAGGCCATTGCCCCGATTTCTACTCCTACCGACGTGTACCTTGACTTGGTACCGTCTGGAATATTGTCAGAGAATTCACGGCCCCGGCTTAAGTTAGCTCCCACGAAGGCACTAACCCGCGTCCGGAAGGGGTAATAGCGAGCCATGACGCCAAACTGCCGGGAGTGGTACGAGTTGCCAACAATACGGTCGGTATTGTAAATTAACCCCACGGCAAAGCCCGGTTGCACAAAGTAGCCTGCCCGCAGGTTGATACCCAGCGAGAACTTGCTGTCGGCAGCACCTACGCCCAAGCCCGCACCCCCAAATACCGTTCCCTGTTGAAACCAGGTCAGTTCATTGGTATTCTGATACTGCACTGATCGCTGGTATTGCTGATTGACGGTTTGCTCGGCATTATCGACCGTCTGGTTAATATCCTGTTTCGTATTTTGGTTGATAAGTGGCTGGTTACTGCCGGTCGAGTCCGCTTTGTTCTGTGCGTAGGTAGCACCAGACAGGCAGATCAGCAATGCTGTTGTTTGAAGTAAAGTTTTCATTATGTGTTGAGTATTATATGTGTCAATACACGTCGTATTAATAACTCCTAAGCAGGAACAAGGTTTGAAATTGGGCGTTACCGACTTAGTTCTCTCAAAAGCGCGTCAACCTGTTCTGCCGATGTGGCGGGGAAGTTGGCAATCCTGATTTGGCTGTCTTTCAACTTACCGTAGCCACTTCCAACAACCATACCCGCTTGTTTAGTGGCGGCAATGAGTTCGCCCGCTGGTTTTTTTGTGTTGGCTACAATCACCGTCCGCGAGCGGTATCGTTCGGCGGAGACAAACGGCTCAAACCGGTCTGATTTCTCCAGAAACTTATAAATCGTTTTTGCCTTCTCTTCGGTCTGCTTCCGAATCGTGGCGATCCCGATTTTGTTGAAATCTTCGGCAATTTTACCCAGTACATAAATGAACAGTACGTTGGGCGTAGCGGGAGTCTCGAATGTCTGGTAGTTTTTCCAGAGCATGGGCAACGTATTATGCGCGCCAATTGTCAGCGATTCGTATTTCTGAAGTCGTTCGGCTTTGGCCAGACATTTCTCATTGGCAATCCAGACGCCCATACCGGCGGGCATCCCAAAGGCCTTCTGTACCGAGAAAAACGCTGAGTCAATCAGGCTATAATCCAGATCAGGATATGGGGCCGACGAGACCATATCCACGCAGAATAACTTTTGGGGGTATTTACGCTTGAGTTTATGCATCTCAGACGGGCGCATCTGTACGCCCGACGAGGTTTCGTTGTGCGTCAGGCAAACCAGTTCGGCGTATTCCGGCACCTCAATCTCAGCCGCGTCAAAGCCCTGGCCAAACGGTTTTTCCAGGATGTGTGCAAACTTGTGCAGGGCATTGGCGTAGTCATAAAACTTGCGCGAAAACGAGCCGTTCACTGTATGGAAACTCTCATGTTCCACGCAGTTCAGCAGTAGGCGCTCCCATATCTCCGAGGCTGAGCCAGTGAAGAAAATAGCGTGCGTTTTCGGAATGTTCAGCAACTCACGTAACTGCTCGTCGGTGTGGGCATAGATGTCGCGAAACCGCTGACTCCGGTGCGAGATGGACCCCAGTTGCTCGTCCATCGCTGTTTGCAGATGCTGTGCAAAGGTCGGGAACAACTCAGCCGGGCCGGGGGTGAAATAGGTGGACTTCATAAATTTGAGTTATATATTAGTAGTACAGTTGCAGGGCAAGCGCACGGCCAGACCCTGTTTTGGATTTACTTGCCGACGCCATGCGGCTGTTTTGGGAATAAAAACAACGCGCCCTACGCCCGACAGTTCAGTTTGCGCGACGGGCCGACCCAGGTGCCGGTAAAAATCGGCTACGCACGATTTGGGGAGTAAGTCTACGTACAGATTAACGCCCGAAAAATCGTTGTACTGATAAAACTGCTCGAAAAAACGCCACTCCTGCGTTGTCAGGCAGGTAGTTAAACGGTCGGCCATTAAGGCATTGGTTTCGTTGGGGTGGTTAAGCAGGCCGGGCCAGCCCGATGCCACAAAGGGTTGAAGTTGGGAGGTGTGCATCCGGCCAAAGTACTGACCCATGGTTTTTTTGCCATGAAACCGTTGTAGGGCATAGAGCGTACTGGTGCGTTTGTAGAGCGGACAAAGGCCCTCTCCCAGCCCAATGCCGTTGCCACCAATAACGCAGAACGGCCAGTCCAGAACGGCTTCACCCGGTTGCTGCCGTAACTGGTTCATGTAGGGCTGAAAAGAAGCCACAAAGCGATAGGTTGGCCTGTTGTGCCGGTAACTGAGTACGGTAGTTAGTTCGGCCAGACCAAGACCCAGCACAAGCAGCCATACCGCTGGCTGTAAACGTGGGCTCCAGTGCAGGGTAAAAATAGCCAGCACGACCGGGTAGATCAAGGTAACGCGCGAAGGAATGCGGTTAAGATGGCACCAGGGAAACACCTGCAGGAGTGGGACATGTATCGGATGATAAAAGGCGTGTAGTCCGCAGAAAATCAGCAAGGGAGCAAAAGCCCAGCGCAGGCGGGCGGGCGTTCTAACCAGGCCTATGATACCGATCAGCAGCAAAAACCAGCCAGCACTGCCAGACCCGTCGCCTTCGGGCATGTCGCGCAGTACATTAGCAAAGGGATTGTTGAGCGCGTTGAGACCGGGTAAGTTGAGATACGGCAGGAAAATTCTGATTGGATTTACCCAGCCATGACCGCCGAAAAAACGATCTGCAAACGTAAATGAGCTGACCTGTTCCTGCATGGATATGAGCAGCGGAATGTACAGCAGCCCAACGGCTACGGTTGTTGCGCCCAGCCCTACAAGCAAACGTGGAGATCGTCTCCATTGCTTTTGCCAGCCCAGCCAGGTTTGTCTGATATACCGTAAAAACTGAAACCGGTTGCTGATAAACCGACGGCCTAACCAGCCTGTAATGAAGAGGCTGTTGAGGGTAAACGAACTCAGGGCGTATCCTGCTACGTAGCCTACGTCCTGCCCCAGGCATAACATCAGCAACAAACTTTTCAGTAGTAGAAACCGCAAACTTACCCGTTGATTTGTTACAACACGCCGGGCCAGCATAAAGTCTGTCAGTACACTCAGTACGGTCCAGTGAATGAGGGCGTATGCATAATGATCCGGGTATTTGTTTAGCGCGTAGAAATTAAAGAAGGAAACCAGCGCAGCCACCGCCACAGACCGCCAGAGGCCGTAATCGAACCGAAGCAGCAGAAAAGCCCCCGCGCTGCCGATGAACAGACTCAGCACATAATAAATGTTGAGCCACGGTCCCCACGCACCAAACCAGCGAAAGCAAATCGCGTAGATCATGTTCGACTCAAAAGCCCAGCCCTGAAAAATATGATTGGTGCCGTACGGATACAGGGTTTCATTGTTAACCCAATCTACCTGCGGCAAGGGGGTAAATTTAAGGTGGTGCGCTACGTAATAACCCATGTACTCCCACTGGTCAACGTCGCCAGGAACAACATTGACCAGTGGACTGCTAAACGTTGGTATGGTGTAGAGGGCGTATAATCCGGTGAGCAAGCCAAAGAAAAGGAGGATCACCGGCGTTGCCCAGCGTTCAATAGTCAGTGTGGATAGTTTGTAGTGGAGGCTCATAATAAGGGCTTAGTAAAGAAGCCTGAACTTGATTGTGTTGTCAATCCCTTTCAACTCCTGCACAACCTCCTCGGCGTATTCTTTGGCTACATCGGTGATGGCGTACCCGATGTGTTCGTTGGTTTTTAGGTATTGACCATGAATGTTGATGTGGTATTTCGCGAAAATGGCGTTCATTTTGGCCAGAATGCCCGGTACGTTGGCATGGATGTGCAGCAGCCGGTGCGAGTTGGTTAGCAGGGGGAGCTGTAGTTCGGGGAAGTTGACACTGCCGTAAGTGCTGCCGGTATTCATGTAGCCGAGCAGTTTACCCGGTACAAAGTTGCCGATGTTGGCCTGCGCTTCTTCGGTACTGCCGCCAATATGCGGACTCAGAATAACGTTGGGCAGACCCCGCAGCGCACTCGCAAATTCTTCGTTATTGGTCTTCGGCTCTTGCGGAAATACGTCGATGCCCGCGCCCACGACTTTACCGCGCTCGATGGCATCGACCAAAGCTGGAATCTCGACTACGTGACCCCGCGAGAGGTTCAGGAAAATAACGCCGTTTTTCATCAGTTGAAACTGGCGGTAGCTAATCAGGTTCTGGTTTTCCTTACGCCCGTCCACGTGCAGGCTCACAATGTCCGACACCGCCAGCAGTTCGTCCAGCGTATTGCATTTACGGGCGTTACCCAGAGCCAGCTTATCGACGCTGTCGTAGAAGTAAACTTCCATGCCGAGGGCTTCGGCCACTACTGAAAGCTGTGTGCCGATGTTGCCGTAACCAACCAGGCCGAGTTTCTTACCCCGTACTTCGAAACTGTTCTTAGCCGACTTGTCCCACTCGCCTTTGTGCATCGAGTTGCTTTTAGGAACTATGCCCCGGATGAGCATGATAATTTCGCCAATGGCCAGTTCCACTACCGAGCGGGTGTTGCTGTACGGCGCGTTGAACACAGCAATACCGCGTTCGGTGCAGGCGTCGAGGTCAATCTGGTTGGTACCGATGCAGAACGCGCCTACGGTCATCAGCTTGTTGGCGTTTTCCAGCACCCGGCGTGTCACGTTGGTTTTGGAGCGGATACCCAGAATAGATACGTCGCGGATGGCTTCGATGAGTTCATCTTCGTCCAGCGCGTCTTTTCTCAGTTCCACGTTGAATCCTTCCTGTTCAAACAGCTGCAGAGCCGCCGGGTGTACGTTCTCCAGTAACAGCACTTTTATGCGGCTCTTAGGGTACGACTGGCTGCGGCTCAGGCCGTTGTGATACAGAAACTCATCCAGCGAAGGAGCCACGTGATCGGCTTTTTCGACTACGCTGGGGCGCATGACGTTTTCGGTGAAGGCATAAAACCGGTTGGCCAGCCCAGCCGCCCGAATCTCGTAATCGGTGTACCCGTCACCAATGACGTATACCTCGCCGTCGAGAGATAATGATTTGATCACTGCCGATTTGCCCCCGTTGGCCGAGAGTGGGTTCTCGCGGTCGAAACCAACAATGGCTCCGGCATCGTCAAACAAAAATGTATTGGCAAAGACGTGGTCTGCCTGTATCCCCAGCGATGTAACAATAGGGACGATAAACGCCCGGAAGCCATTGGAAATGATATAAATCCTATCGGCATTTTCGGTCAGAAAATCTTTGTTGCGGGTAAATGAATCCGAGATTTTACCCATCAGCGTCTCAATGAGCGCGGGCAGATGGTCGCGGTGGGCGTGGAGTAGTCCCAGCCGCAGATCGAGCGATTCGGTAAAGGAGATTTCGCCCGCCATACCCCGGTCAGTAATAGCCTGAATCTCGGCCAGTACATCGGCACGGTCGGGACGTCCCACAAGCGAAATTTCGCCCAGTACGTCCAGGGCTTCGACTTTGGTAAAGGTGCTGTCGAAGTCGATAATGTAATACGTCTGTTCGGTAG
>JACMPG010000083.1 GCA_014377625.1 Spirosoma sp. | reverse complement strand
GCTAAAAGCCAAGCAACGATGGCTAAAGCCGACTGACTATGCCGATTTAGCGACCTTAAAAGCGGCATTAGCTGAAATATGGGCGGGTTTTGGGGATACGTTTCGGGTTACATTTAATTAATTATGTCCAAGTACTTAAGTGGAATTAATTTTAACACAGAGAGAACAGAGGTTTCACAGAGATACGGAGCAGAAAGTATCTGTGTAGTTCTCTCCGTATCTCTGTGAAACCTCTGTTCTCTCTGTGTTAAAAACATGTATAAAAATGAACACCCTTCCTCAACGAGACAAAAACGTACTCTGGCATCCGTTTACGCAGATGCAGACGGCCCCGCTGCCCATCCCGATTGTGCGGGGTGAAGGCACGGTATTGTACGACGCCGATGGCCGAGAATACTTAGACATGATTGCTTCGTGGTGGGTGAACCTGCACGGCCATGCCCACCCGCACATTGCCCGGCGCGTGTCAGAGCAGTTGTTGACCCTCGAACACGTCATCTTCGCTGGCTTCACGCACGAACCCGCCGTCCGGCTCGCCGAGCGGTTGCTGGCCGTTTTGCCCGCTGGTCAGGCCAAAATCTTTTACTCCGATAATGGTTCGACGGCGGTAGAAGTAGCCCTGAAAATGGCGTTTCAGTACTGGCACAATGGCGGGAAACCACGTAGAAAAGTGATTGCGCTGGAAGGCGCGTACCACGGCGATACGTTCGGAGCGATGGCCGTGAGTGGTCGGAGCGCATTTACCGAACCGTTCATGCCGTTTCTGTTCGATGTCGAGTATTTGCCGCTGCCGGTGGCGGGTCAGGAAGAAGCCGTACTGAAACGGGCCGACGAACTCTTTACCGACGACGTAGCCGCGTTTATTTTTGAGCCACTGGTGCAGGGCGCGGGCGGCATGGTCATGTACGAACCCGACGTACTGGACAAACTTATTCAACTGGCCCGACGCAACAATACGCTTATCATTGCCGACGAAGTCATGGTTGGTTTTGGCCGGACGGGGAAGCTCTTCGCGTCGGATTATCTGACTCAGAAGCCTGACCTAATGTGTTTATCGAAGGGGCTCACGGGTGGCACGATGGCCCTTGGTGTAACGAGTTGCACCCAGGCTATTTATGACGCGTTCCTGTCTGACTCACCTTATAAAACCCTCTTTCACGGCCACTCGTACACGGCCAATCCACTGGCCTGCACCGCCGGGTTAGCCAGTCTGGATTTAACGCTTTCCAACGATACAACGGCGAATCTGGAGCGTATTGCCAGTCAGCACGCAGGATTTGCCAAACGGCTTGGTACGTTCGGAAACGTGGAAAACATCCGTCAGCGCGGTACGCTGCTGGCCTTCGACCTGAAGAGTTCGGGAGAAACGTCATACTTCAACACCATCCGCGATCAGGCGTATAATTTCCTGCTCGACCGGGGGGTGCTGATGCGTCCGCTGGGGAATGTACTGTATTTCATGCCGCCCTACTGCACTACCAATACGCAGCTGCAATACGCCTACCGGCAGGTGGAGGAGTTACTTTATGCTATGAAATAGGCCGGGTCGTGTAGTGGTCCATGGCTTCACTGGGGTGAATGTCCAGCACGTGGGCCAGTACAAGCAGTACGAGCGTTCGGGACGCAATCCTGCGCGACACTCCGGCAATGGACGCAAACAGATCGACCGTGATGCTGTTGTGTTCGCCGAGGTGGTGCATGAGTTTCTGTTCCTTATCGCCATAAGTAAAGCGGATACTACGCTCGGCCTGCTCGCCCTTCAGGATCTCCCGTACCTCGCGGCTGGCCTGCACGGACATATCGGCCACCCGGACGTAGGCTTTTTTATCGTCGGGATTGGCCGGGTCGGGAATGATATAATGGGGTTTGCTAAGGCTGAGCGGCACCCGAATTACGAGTACCTCGCGCTCATCGGGGAGCTGCACCCGCTCGATATTGTAAGAGATACGCGGAAAACAAAACTTGCTGATAGCCCGAACGAGCAGGTACTCGTCTTCATCGGCGTATTTCAGACCCGCAATCCGTTTGTCGTCGGCAACGCCGATGAGCATGATACCGCCCCTCGTATTGGCGAAGGCGACTATACCCCGGATAATTTTTTCGGGATGATTTGTTTTCAGCTTGAACTCTAACTGGGAGCCTTCGCCCCGTTTAACCAGGTTCTTAAGTGCCTGATAGTCCATAACCGATGGGGTCATCTGGTTGAGTACTGAATCGCGATAAATATACGGCTTTCCCGCAATCCGGCAACCACTATAAATTTGTTCCTATTCACTATTTTTCGGTGAAAAGTCGGCAGTAGTTAGCCAACTTTTTCGGCAAACACGCCGTTACAGAAAAACAAAAGGTGTTGAATCAATCATTAAAATAACGCTGAAATGCTGGTAAACGTTGCGCTGGTTATTGGTACGTTCCTGTTTATGGAAGGGGTTGCCTGGTTTACGCACAAGTACGTGATGCACGGCTTTTTATGGAGCTGGCACCGCGATCATCACAATCATCACAAAGGTTTTTTCGAACGGAACGACCTGTTCGCCGTTGTATTTGCCGGCACGGCCATCAGCCTGATTGTGGCAGGTGTTGAACAGCCACAATATAGCTTTCTGGCCTGGATTGGCGCGGGCGTGACGCTCTACGGCATTTTTTACTTTGTTTTTCACGACGTAATCGTGCATCGCCGGGCTAAAGTTAAATTCCCGACCGACGGGCAATATATGCAGCGCATCATGCGGGCGCATTACATTCATCACAAAGTGCACACCAAAGAAGGAGCCGAAGCCTTTGGTTTTCTATTTGCTCCCAAGAAATACGACCGCGCCGTAAAAGAGAAGGTGGCAAGCAGATCAGATCGGCCCGCCGAATCGACTCATGCCTGAGACTTTTTAAGTTGTAGTCCGGACCTCCCGGTCCCGTAGCCGCAGGATAATAATGTAACTGCTGTGTTAGCCTATGGCTACCGGACCGGGAGATCCGGGCTACAAAAAAAGCGTATCCTAATTTACTGGGATACGCTTTTTCATGTCAGATCGACCAAAAATCAATACTCATCTTCGTTGAAGAAGAAATCGTCTTTGGTTGGATAGTCGGGCCAGATTTCTTCGATACTTTCGTAAGGTTGGCCGTCGTCTTCGAGTTCCTGAAGGTTCTCCACAACTTCGAGCGGAGCACCGGAGCGAATCGAGAAGTCAATCAGTTCGTCTTTTGTGGCGGGCCAGGGGGCATCTTCGAGATAGGAAGCCAGTTCAAGTGTCCAGTACATAGTGTATATTCGTCTTTAAGCCGTATTTTCAATAAGGGTGCAAAAGTAAAAAAATTGGTAATATCCAAACCTATTTCTGCAAAAATGTTGCGTGATGGAATATGTGATGGAATCTGCACCGATTTAGGCCATTAACGTAATGGCGTTTTTTTTGTTTCACTGTATACGTCTAAAGTTTAGGGTTCTGCCCGAACAAGAATAAAATGATTGAAGTCTGCGCGTATTCGCTCGAATCCTGTTTAGCGGCCCAACGCGCCGGAGCGGGGCGTATTGAACTTTGCGGGGGCATGGCCGAGGGTGGTACTACGCCGAGTGCGGGGCTGATTCAACTGGCCCGTCAGTACCTGACTATTCCGCTGTTCGTGATGATTCGGCCACGCGGGGGTGATTTTCTGTACACCGACAATGAGTTTACCCTCATGCAGACCGATATCGACGTAGCCCGCTCGCTCGGTGCCGATGGCGTAGTTCTGGGTATTCTGAACGCCGATGGCACCATTGATGAAGACCGGACGCGACAACTTGTTGAACAGGCCCATCTACTACCCGTTACGTTCCACCGCGCGTTTGATATGACCCGCGATGCCGCCGAAGCCCTCGAAGCTATCATTCGCACCGGAGCCGTTCGTGTTCTGACATCGGGACAGCAACCCACTGCCGAAGCCGGTATTCCGTTACTGGGGGAGCTGGTGAAACAGGCCGCCGGGCGCATCGAAATCATGGCGGGCGCGGGCGTCAATGCTGGGAATGCAGAGCGGTTATGGGCAACGGGCGTCGATGCGCTCCATACAAGTGGCAGCGCCCGGCACAAGAGCCACATGCAGTTTCGCCAGGCCGCTGTATCAATGGCGTCGGCCACACCCGGCGAGTATGAGCGGATTGAAGCTAATGAGGACAAAATTCGGGCAATTACAATACTACGGCCCGGTTTCCGGCAATGAACACCCGGTCAGTAAAAACCAGCTTCAACGCCTGCGACAGGACGATTTTTTCTACGTCGCGGCCTTCCGTTGCCATGTCGGTAGCTGACTGCCGGTGGTTCACTTCCTTTACGTTTTGCGCAATGATTGGCCCTTCGTCGAGGTCGTTATTAACGAAATGTGCCGTGGCTCCAATGATCTTAACGCCCCGCTCAAACGCCTGCCTGTACGGGTTAGCCCCTACGAACGCGGGCAGAAACGAGTGGTGGATATTGATAATCCGGTTGGGGTACTGGTTCACGAAGTGGGGCGTCAGTACACGCATGTACTTGGCCAGCACAATGTATTCCGGCATGTACTGAACCAGTGTCTGCTGGATAGCGGCTTCGTGTTCGTCGCGATTACGGCCCTCGTGTGAGATATGGTGGAACGGAATGCCAAATTTACTTACCAGTGGCTGTAGCGTATCGTAGTTGCTGACAACGGCCAGAATATCGGCGTTCAGCTCATCGAACGCATGACGAATCAGCAGGTCACCGAGGCAGTGGTGTTCTTTCGTGACCATGACCACGATTCGCTTCTTCCGTTGCGGACTTAGTCGGAACACAATGCCGGAATCGGGCAGGGCAGTATGCAGTTCGCCGAGCAGCGTATCAGCACCTAACGTACCATCGACAGGTGCCGAAAATTCGGTGCGCATGAAAAAATGCCCCGCCGGACTTACGTATTCGTTATTGTGAATCACGTTCAGCCCATGCCGAAACAACACGCCCATAACGTAGTAAATCAGCCCGGTGCGGTCGGGGCCTTCAGTAAGGAGAATATGTTTAGCAGGGTCAGACATTGTACACGATAGAAAAAAGGGTAACTAATCGTTTTTTTTACTACCAGCCTTCAGGTTTGGTACCCGTTCGGTACAGGCTTTCGGTGCAGGGTTCGCAGTCGGGCCAGAGCGGATAGACAGTGGGGGCATACGGCAGCGTAGCGGCACGAAGTCGCGTAACATACACAAGGCGTTCTCTGCGGGCCGACACCTGAAAATACCCCAGCATCGGCAATCCGTCAGCTTTCTGGTTCTTGATATTGCCCGTCAGCGTGGCGGGTGTGGCATCGAACACGCTCCCAACGTTGCCAGTCAGGGTCTGCACCGTTTGCCAGTACTGATACGCTCCCCGACTTACGGACTGCTGCCCAATGGTCAGGTAATATGGGTCGTTGCTGGTGTACGGCACTTCGGCAATCCGCTGCCCAGCCAGGGTATTACCGTTGATGAGCCGGTCCGATGCCATAATAATTTCGCCGGTGCTGCGGGTAATGTTCCAGCAGTCGGTGCAGCAAAGCCTTTTGTAGGTGATGTTAGAGCCGTTGGGCCGGTACAGAACGCAGAAGTTAGGCTGTTCATAGTGCATACACGCCGGTTTCTACGGCGCGTTCGTTGGGGAGCCGCACCGGGTTAATGTTGGAACGCGCATCGCCGGGGTCGAGCTGCCCTGCCGTTGCGTCGTACAAAATACCGCTGATGCCCGCTTCTGCCTGTATCCGCGTTC
>JACMPG010000082.1 GCA_014377625.1 Spirosoma sp. | reverse complement strand
GGATCGGCGTTGAGGTTATATGAGCCAAATTCGCCGAGGAAAATCGGAACGTCTTTGGCATCCGACCAGGTTTTTGCCGCCTGGATTCGCTGAAAGATCACGTCGTACGTTGCTTCGTTAGCGTAATTGGCGACGGCCCCTTCTACCCACGTTCCTTTGGCCGAAGCCGGTACGTTGATGCGCGTGGCCGGATTGGCCGGAAACGGAACGTTCTTTAGGTCGGGCAGACCCGCCCCCGCCCAGCCCGCGCCCTGATGCGTGAAAACAAACGGGTCGTAGAAGTGAAAGGTATAGATGATATTGGGGTCAGCAAAGGGTTCGGAGCGGAGCATAGCGTCGCGGCCATTCCAGTCCTGAAAACCCACAATGAGTGTGTGATTGGGCGCAATGGCACGAACGGCTTCAATAAGCCGGTTGGCCTGCATTCGCCAGGCACCGGCGGTCATATCGTGCGGCTCGTTGCGCAACTCGAAGAGCACCCGGTCGGGGTCAGTGTGTTTATAGCGTTCGGCAAGCTGCTGCCACAACCACACCACGCGGTCGGTACTGTCGGCACCCGGAATGCTGCCATCGAACTCGACGTGGTGCAGGTCAATGATGACCGTCAGCTTATTGGCCAACGCCCAGTTCAGGAGCGAATCGGGCGCGGCCAGTGCAGCGGGGGCATCCCAGCGGTAGGGTTTGTCGAGACTTGCCCACGCCCCAAAACAGACGGGAATGCGCACGGTTTTAAAGCCCGCCCGTGCCATGTCAGCCAGTTCCTGCTGGCGGGCTTTGACGTCGCCCGGCTTGACAAAATCGCTGAAATGCCGGGCCCTGGTACCGTTCCAGTACCCTTCGAGGTACGACAGGTTCATGCCCAACCCCAGGCGGGCGGCCCGTTTTTGTGCGGTACTCTGAGCAGTGGCTGCCGTCAGCGCAAGCGAGAAGAGAAAGAGTAAAACTGGACGCATAAGATAAAGACGATTAGTAGTCTAACGTCAGAACGTGGGTGGTTTAGTACCTACGCTTAGGGCGTACTAACGACTTTTGCGGGCATCCTTCCGCTTCTCTATCGCCCAGGGCTGTTCGCATTGGTTGGGCATTACAATCGGCACCTACAAACAATTGCTATAGGCGGGCAACACATTCTGCCAGTCCTCAATCAACTGTTTGTACGCCTGCCCCACAGGCCGGATGTTGCGGTCGAGGTCGTACAGGCCCAGTGGGTTGACGATGCCGTTATCCTCGCGGAGGGCCGTATCCCGTCTACCTGATCGGTGAGCGAATACCAGGTGAAGCCCACCACCGGCACCCCCACCGTTACGGATATGCAGCACGTTAGCCTATTCTTTATAGAGCCAGTTTACGGCCTCGTCGCCGTTGCGTAAGAAGAACTTTTGTATCAGCATTTCGACCATAGAAACCCGGCTCACTCAACACCACAAAATTTTGATGGCAAGTAAGTTGATTGATTTGGTCAAAAGACTTCAAGCCTTTACCCCCTTTTTGTTAGGCTGAATTTTGCTTTCGGGGACGGGCATCCCGTCGCCCGAAAGCTGCCTACGCAGAGCGAAACCAGAAACCGATTAGGCCTCCTCCCGAATCAGTGTTTTCAGGCCTTCGGCTAATTCGGGCGTTACCAATACCCCATGTACGGTACTGGCATGGTCGGCGGCCTGAGCCAGTACTTCATCCTCAGTTTCAGCCTGAATTTGAGCGTTGCAGTCAAAACCAGCATCGCGGCAGTTAAGCGTTTTCATATTTGTTAGTTGTTAAAAACGAAAATTAATAGGTGAATAATTGGGCATTTGACTGAAACCAAACGGTAAGTGACCTTTACTACTGCCCTGCTGTGGCTTGTACTTTCTTCAGGTTTTCTACCTGCATGCGGTGGCGATCAATATGAAATCGTAAAAACTCCAGTCGTTGCCCAAACGTTAATGGCCCTGAAATAGGATGAGGGTGCGACTTTTTCGACAAATCATCATCATTGAGTATATCTCCAAACTTTTCTAAAATAGGTTGAAGGCCACTCAATGCCGAAGTCCAAAACGGCAAAGGACCGCCCATACGGGGGGCGGCTATAGCTGGAACGACCTCTTTCGCTTTCCAAGTTTGTTCAATAACGGATTCAATCGACAATCCGTCATTTGAACTACTCTCTTCATAGTTCACCGTACCTGCCCGAACGCCAAGCAGGGTTTTCCACATTCCTAAAATGCCACCCTGTTCAGCCCAGAACAAATGTTCTGTAATTTCTATAGCATTCCAACTCTCAATAGAGGGTCTCCATTGAGATTGTAATTCGTTGAAATCGTCCAGAGCAGCTATGTAATTCTGACGGGCTATGGCAACCTGATTAAGGAGTTGGTTGGTAAGAGTCATTAGTAGGTGAGTTACAACGTCAACTATCAATACGTAAACATCCGGTCGTTCTCGGTGGCTAACCGAACCAAAACAGTCGGCATAGCGAACTCAGCGGGTTTGCCCTGTAGGTCAGCTTCGGTTACCCCCCGCGCTTTGGCCGACATTCCCGACACGTAAAACCGTCCACCTGTTTTGGCAATAGCCTCATAATGCTCGCGGAGTTTACCCGTGCCAATGCCTTCTACTTTATCCAGTTCGGCATCACGAAGCAGTACGGCCGCATCACCCGCCAGAAAGAGCGTTACGGAATGGCCCTCGGCCAATGCGGTTTTGGCGACCAGAAATCCCAGCGCAGCGCGGGTGGGGTCAGCAGGCCCACAAGTAATATGTACGAGTATTTTCATCTTTTTTGTCGTGGTCTGTGCATAGGTGTTACCAACCGCAAAGAGAAGGAAAAATAAACCAGCAAGGGTGAGTTTAGATCGCATATCTATTGAACGTTTATTTCGTATTCATCAAACCCCGACTGGAACGCCAGCCCGGTATCGGGGCGATTGGCCTGTCGCCAAGACGCTTCCTGGCAGACCTAAACCTGCCTTGCCGGGGCGTTCACTCTGTCACACGGAACCCACCGAACTAACAAAAGCCTGACCGCTGGGACGCCCTGCCTGTCGACCGATACCCGCCCCGCAAGTACTTTATGGACCATCACCCAGCGCCACCATGTGCTGATGGCGACCGTAGGAAGCCTTTACACACATGGCCGGACGTGCTATATGTTTTTAACGTACTGATAATCAATAGTCAAAAACATACAGCTTTCGGGGGTTTGGTTTGTTCACCGGAACACGGTGGTGGTTGGGCTGAAAACGTTGACCTTGCTACCTGCTGTCTGTCGCCGGGACGCTACCCTACGGATTTTGGGCAAGCCCACGCTGAATTTCCAGAACAAAATCAACACTAACTCCACTGTCTTCGGCAATTTCCTCAATCGTAAGTTTGCCGCGTTTCAAGGAATTAGCTATCACTTCAGCTTTAGCCGTTTCTCCTCCGCGTTTCTCTGCTTCCTCAATTTTCTTGTTTTCATTCTTGATCGCCAGCGCGTTAGCCGAAATGGTCATTTCATAGCTTAATCGCTGTTCGGGCGTGAAAGCCCGCTTGTCCAACTCTTGAATCGCTACCCGTAGCCATTCTTCATTCCAGAACTGTGGGAACTGTGTTGGCTCACTTACTTCATGTATGGTTTTCATCGTATAAATCAGTTTGTCAAGGTCATTTTCAACATCACTCAGGCCCTTTTTGAACTTGTCTAACTCTATGGTGATAAACGTCATTTGCTCGTCTATCAGTTCGTTATTCTGATTCTTCAGCACGGCAACATTTTGGTAATCAGCAACGTATGAAAAAATACTAATGGCTAAAATGCCGATACAGTAGATTTTGGGTAGATTGTCAAACTGGTAGTCTCCTTTCCGAATCAGCGTATTAAGCCGATAAAACGCATAAAATTTCATGCGTTGAATAGACTTGTTGCTTCTTTGATTGTCAATTAGTTATATAAAAATTCCACAGGCCCGCACCCACTTCTACTTTCGTGTCAAAACCCGACCAGTTCCGCGAACGTACCCGGTTGGTCAACACGCGATACCGCTTCATACCT
>JACMPG010000081.1 GCA_014377625.1 Spirosoma sp. | reverse complement strand
GTAGGGAGCGGCCGCCATGGTCGGTTCAATCTCGTTGATGACCACAAACTTGATGGGCTGGCCCGTTAGCCCGGTATACTGGGGGGCAAACGTCAGCCGCCGTTCGGTGGGGGTAATTTTTTCGCAGCTCAGCGTTGTCACGCCCGTGATGGCAAACGGAGCGGAAGAAACCGTTGCACGGTCTTTTATGGTAAGTGTTGTTGTCAATTGATCTGGATCCGGATCATAATCGTCACTATCAAGCAGCGTGATTACGATGGTCTCATCACCTTCAACAATGTCGTCTTCAAGCGGATCCATTTCTTCAATCAGCACGGTCTGCCCCTCGGCAAACGTAACGGAAGTGGGCAGGGTTACAAAATCGACTCCATTGGTAGCTGTGCCTTCAATGGCATAGTTAACCACCAGGGTTCCCTGTCCGCTGCTCCGCTCAAACTGAATAAAACCCGGGTCTTCAGCGGCCCGTCGGCCACCCGCAGCCGCTCGTCGACCGCCCCCGCCTGAACCGCCTTCAGTCGCGTTGGGGTCCTCGCTGTTCACTTTTACGATGGGTGCTCCCGTCAGTACAATTGGGTCGCCGATGGTGAAGTTCGTGTTCGATATGTCGAAGAAAATATTGTTGCTGCTCGCTATTTTAATGCGGGCCTGGGTCGTCTTCATCTCTGGTAAACGAACACTGGCTTTACCCGTGTTGGGCGCGTTGGCCAGCAGGGTGATCGGAAAGGTCTGCCCGCCATCGGTCGATAGCAGAATATTGACACTGGCGCAGTTTACGGGTGGGGCCGTGGTGTTGGCCACGTTCCAGCTGATGTCCTGAAGCGAGTTGGCCGGGTGCGTACCTGACAGATTGGTCGTTTCCAGAAACGGGCCTGAGTTGCCGTCAACGGTTACCGTTAGTCCCTGGAGAGTCAGCCCCCCCACGTTGTCGCGTACGGTAAGAACGTGCGTGGTGGCAACGCCAACGGACGGTAGCTTATCACCTTTGGCGTAGTTCGATCCGTTCAGGATGGCTTCCAGCCGGGGATAGGTGCGGGTACCCGCAGAAATGGGTTCGTAGCTTCTGAAGAAGGGGGGCTTGGTGGTGTTGGCTAACGTAGCATCACCGGGTATGTCGAGACCGATGTTAGTACCCTCCCAGCAATAGGTCAGGTTGTCGCCCGCGTTGGCATCCGTAGCCGTGGCCGACAACGCGAAAGGCGTGGACTTTGGGATGGTAACGTTGGCAGGAAAGTTACCAATGACCGGCACCACGTTGTCCAGCGGGGTGCTGGTATAACAGGATATACCAGCAATGTACGTGACTGCCTGCTGATAGCTAACAGTATGAAAATTCAGGAATGGCTGGTAAGGGGCTTCGTAGTTGTCATTGCGGGCCGGAGTATTTTGGTCGCCACAGGTATATCCATAGCTCATGATAGTGGTACCGGCACCGGGTTCAATAGACGTTTTGGCTTCGCGCGTGGTGCAGACCGGAATGGAACTGTTGAACGTATGACTCATGCTGAACTGATGGCCTACTTCATGGCTTAGGGCCTGGTCGTCAAAGACTGGCGCGAAGGATCCATCGCCGACGCCCGTATATGCGTCTGCCTTCCTGCCCGTTACACAGACGCCAGAAGCTGCTGCAATCCCCTCACCAGATCCGCCCGAATAGCCTATTACGTGCCCAATATCATAACCTCCGTTTCCAATGATTCTGTCAATAACACCCTGGTTGTGAGTAGATGCCTGGTCTCCACCACCCCCATCAACATAGCCACCATCTGACTGATCGGTAAATATGGTGTTAGTGCCACTGACAAGAGTAAAAGCAACGCTCAGCTCCCGTCGATACACCGCATTCATGCGGTTTACGTAGCCAACCAGCGCGTTGAATGAGCCATTTACGGTACCACCTCCTTTTCTGTTTGTAAACCCTTTTGTGGCCGCCATCGCCAGCCGGAAGGTGCGTAGTGTTGCGCCCGTATTGTTGAGGGCTGCTCCAACACGGGCACCCACGCCCAGTTTCTCAGGCAGGGCTTCCACGGCGGGCGTAGTAGTACCGCACTTGCCTGAATTACCAGCTGGTTTAGCGGGGTCGTTTTTTTTGACATCCCGGGCAAAGTACGTCGCGTACCGCTGGTCCAGGGAATCGGTTGCTACCTTCGTGATATAGACTGTGCTGTTATTGACGCCCAGAATGATGGCGTCGAACCCGCTGGAAGTCAGACTAAGCCGGATACTGTAGGCCTGGTGCGCAGTTCCCCGACCGGTATAGGTTTTTATATCGGGGTGCTGAGCCGCTACGGCGGGGGCCAGTATGGGCGACTCGGCCATAGTGAACAGCTCGGTGGTACCATCAGGCATTGGAATGGCCAGTTGCAGCGGGGCAGCGGCTGTGCGGTTTTCGAGGGGAGCTTTAGCCAGGTAGCCGCGCAGGGCAGTAGTTTTGAGTTGGTAAATGCCGTACTTCTCAATAGCATCCAAACCGGGTGCGGCCAGCCGGGCCTGCACCGAGTTCATAGGTACAAAAAAGCCATCCTGCGCAAAAGCAGCTCCTCCCCCGGCCAGCAGCCAGGCGAGTAGTGTAAGCAGGTACCAGCGACGGTTTCTCCAGTCGCAGAAATGATGGGTAGAGTCAAGCATATATAGATACAGAATTTATTGGTTGAAGATTTGGAAATGAAATAATCTAAAACGGCCTGACGCAGTTATCGTCTGGCCGTTCTGCTTTTTGTTATTGGTCGGGAGCGGGCAGTCGATCACCGAGTTGGGTAAAGTCATTGATCTCTTCCAGCGAATCGGGCTGGATGGGTCGTGTAGCAGACGTATTGGCTGGTTCCTGAATGGAGTTCATAGCTAATGAATGGAGTAGTTATAATCGCGCCCAAATAGACAGATAATCTCATGATTTACAATATAATTTAGCTTAAAAAAGTGTGGCCAGATTAACACTATTCGCCCACAGATATAGATCCGGTTTCGTCTTTGTTTTTCTATCCACAAAGGACTCATGCAGTAGGGTCAAAAAAAATACCTCGTACGAGGTATTTTAAGGCACTATTACCACTCTACCCACTCTTTTCAGCCAGTTCGGATTCGTTTACTAACGCACAGGGGCTATTTGTAGCGGGAAACGAAACGCACGGGCCTGGATATAAAGTCAGGCTAAGAATCGAAACAATCTGCAACCCGGAGCATTGGCCCAATGGGCATTCCTGTGCTTTCATTTCCTTCCAGCTAATTTATTTGAAGTAAATAAACGCTGATTCAAGCCTTTCTCAATCAGTAAATTTGAAGGCTATGAACCCCCTTAAACTCACGCTCCAACCAGCTGCGCCAATTGTTCAGCGTATGCTCATCTTGGCTGGCTCTAAAAAGCCTGCGGGAAGTGCTGGGAGTGCTATGCCGATTGGGCATTAGCCACCAGCGGGCCAGAGTATATGTCCACGCCCCAGACCCCAACAAAGTGGCGGTGAATTGCTTTCCTATTGTGGTCTGTTCAATCCGAAAGAAATCTACGGCCATGCTCTCAAAGGAAACTCGGCGGTCAATTAATTCGTAACTGTTTAGTCCACATACACGGGCAACAAAAGCGGATGAGTATCCGCAGTTAACCGGTTCGGGATAGAAATCCTGAACAGCGTAATGCCAAACTTTTGACCGATTAGCCTGTTAGAAAGTCAGACTCAATATATTTTCTAAATGAACACCCGTATCCGCCTGGCTCTTGACTGGACGCCTAACACCAACCACACCGGATTTTACGTAGCCGCTGCCAGCGGAGCCTACGAACAGGCCGGTGTGGACGTTGAGTTTATCCTGCCCGACGCCGACAATTACGAGCTAACTCCCGCCAAACGCGTGGCGCAGGGCGACGCTGACCTGGCCATCACACCCTCCGAAAGTGTGTATAGCTACCAGGCCAACGGGGTACCGCTGGTGGCCGTTGCCGCCGTGCTGGCCCGCGACGCCAGTGCCATCGTAACCCTGAAACAGCGCGGTATTACCCGCCCGCAGCAACTGGATGGTAAGGTTTACGCGTCGTACAAAGCGCGGTACGAAGACGAGATTATCCGGCAACTCATTAAAAACGACGACGGCAAAGGGCAGTTTATCTCGCATCAGCCCGCCCGACTGGATATCTGGAACGCCCTGCTCACCAACGAAGCCGACGCCACCTGGATTTTTCTGCCCTGGGAAGGCGTAGAGGCCGAGGATCGGGGTATCGAACTGAATAAATTTGTCCTGAGCGATTACGAAATCCCCTACGGGTACAGCCCTATTCTGACCGCCCACCGCGACTGGATTACCCAACACCCCGAAGCCCTGCGCCGGTTTCTGATCGCCACAACCGGGGGCTTTCTATTTGCCGCCCATAACCCCGACAAAGCTGCCCAATACCTGATGGAAACGGCCAGCCACCCCACGCTGAGCGACCCCGGCTTTGTGGAGCAAAGCCAGCAACTGGCGTCGGACTATTATCTGGATAACGAGGGGCGGTGGGGCGTCATGCAAGCCGGTGTCTGGCTGTCGTTCACCAACTGGCTCATCCGACACTCCTTACTCTCCGATGCCGCCGGCGACATTGTGCAGGAGCTGGACCCCACCACGCTCTACACCAACGAGTACCTGCCGAGATCATAAGTCGGTGCTGTTCAATGCACCCTGCCCGGTTAGTTGCAATGGCGAAAAGCGCTGGGACAGTTATGAAAAGCGGAGCACGTAATACTGGCACAAAAATGACTGACCGAATTCGTGAATGCTTTTCTGATAAACAGGCAGGAAGCCGTGTCGCTCGTAGAAATGCATGAGCGCGGGGCGGGTGGCATCGGTTTCCAGTTGAAGCTCATAAATCCCACGCTCCCGGCACTGTTCCCGACAGAAATCCAGTACGTGTGCAAACAAACCCTGCCCGGCAAACTGCCGCCGGATGGCTACTTTATGAATGAACCCCGCCGTGTGGTCCGGTACGTTGGCGTAGTACAGCGGGTCTTTCCATTGCAGAATAAACGTTGCGGCAGGTGTCTCTACGGCAGGAACCCCTGCCGCAGGCGTTTCGCCAACAGACATGACGTAGCAGTTATCGAGGGTGTAGTCGTCGAACAGGTTTTCGGCGGTAAGTGCGTTGGGCTGCCAGAGTTCATGGCCGCTGTCGGTGAGCCATTGGCCCACCTCGTGCAGGATGCTCAGAAACTCGTCGGGCTGGTCGTTATGGAAGGATACAGTCATAAAACGCCACAAATAGCCTGAATAATTTACCCTCCAATCGTTGCCATCGACTCAGTGACGGTAGTACGGTTCTGCTCGGCGTCGAAGCCGGTGGCAGGGCGGTGGGCAAAGGCGCGGAGAAAGGCCGCCGTAAGCTGCTCGTCGGTGTCGCCCCGGCGCAGGAGTTCGCGAACGTCCAGCACGCCGTCATCGTACAGGCAGGTTTTGAGCGTTCCCTGCGCCGTGAGCCGGATGCGGTTGCAGGTGCCACAGAACGTCCGGCTGAACGCGGCAATGATGCCAACAGTACCCTGGTGCCCCGGAATCTGGTAACCGGCCGACGTCGAGAACGGCGAATCGGGAAGTTTGGTCAGTTCAGGAAAATGCGCCCGCAGGTGGTCAACAATGCGGGTATGCGTCCAGTACAGCACCGGATAGTGGCTTCCCTCCCCGTTGAACGGCATTTCCTCGATAAACCGGACATCGACAGGCAGGTGGCGGGTCAGTTCGGTCAGCGGTACGAGGTCGTCGATGTTCTGCCCATCCATGACAACAGCGTTCAGCTTGGTCGTAATGCCCGCCGACAGCAGTGCGTCCAGCGTGTTCAGCACGGCGGGAAGTTCGTCGCGCCGGGTGATTTTGTGAAATCGCTCCCGGTCGAGCGTGTCGATGCTGAGGTTTACGGATTTGACGCCGAGTTTGGCCAGGTCCGACACGTGCGGGGCGGTCAATACGCCATTGGTGGTCAGCGAAATATCGGTCAGGCCGGGCGTTTCGCTCAGGCGATGCAGGAACGGCATCAGCCCCACCCGCACGAAGGGTTCGCCCCCCGTAATGCGTACTTTGGAGACGCCCAGCCGGGCCAGCACGCGCACCAGCCGTTCCATTTCCTCGTAGGTCAGCACCTGCTGTTTGGGCAGGTACCGGATGCCTTCTTCGGGCATGCAATAAAAGCAACGCAGGTTGCAGCGGTCCGTTACGGCCAGCCGGAGGTAGGTGATGGGGCGGTTGTGGTTGTCGTAAATCATGCAGTATCAGACCAACGCAAAGCTACGGAATTTGATTGCAACCCCTTTGCCGCTGTGTGCCAAACACATCCAGATTAACCGGTCAGCAGACCGGCAGTTTAAAAAACCTGTACTGACCATAGTTGACGACTTTATCTGCATTTTTGCAAAACCGTCCCGGCGAGACAGTCCACGTTTTTGACTTTTTCAGTACTTTCGCCAACACTCACCCGATTATGTCACTCAAACTTCCGTTCATAGAAGACGAAATCATCGACCAGTATCTAACTGATGAGAATCCTCGTCCGTGGATTATTGGCTTCAGTGGTGGTAAAGATTCGACGATGCTGTTACAGGTGATGTGGCGGGCTTTGATGAAAATTCCGTCGGAGTTGAGAAACAGACCTATCTACGTCGTCTGTAATGACACACTGGTTGAAAACCCAAAGATTGTCGGATTCATCAACCGTACGCTCGACCGGGTCCAGAAAGCCGCTGCCGAACAAGGTATGCCCATCAGTGTACACCGTACCACGCCCCGGCTCGAAGATACGTTTTGGGTGAACCTGTTAGGACGGGGTTACCCAGCTCCTAATAACACATTTCGCTGGTGTACCGAACGGCTGAAAATCAACCCGACCACGCGCTTTATTCAGGAAAAGATTAGCGAGAAGGGTGAAGCCATCATTTTGCTGGGTACGCGCTCGGATGAAAGTCAGACCCGCGCCCGCTCCATGAAACGCCACGCCCTCAAAGGCCAGCGGCTTCGAAAGCACTTGCTACCTAACGCTTTTGTGTACGCACCTTTGCACGACATCACAACGAACGAGGTGTGGCAGTATCTCATGCAGGTAGATGCGCCCTGGGGCGGAAAGCATAAAGAATTACAGACGCTTTATCGGAATGCTAACACCGATAGCGATTGTCCTTTAGTGATTGACGAAACGACGCCCTCCTGTGGTCAAAGTCGGTTTGGGTGCTGGGTTTGTACGGTTGTGAGCCGTGACAAATCAATGGAAGGCCTGGTATTAAATGGCGACGACTGGATGGAGCCGCTCATGGAGTTTCGGGATGTACTTATTGATACCCGCAATGACCGCGCTTACCGCGAAATGCGCCGACGTACCGACAGTCCGTTTAAGGAAGAAGATGAAAACACCTGGGGTCCATACACTCCCGAAGCCCGTGCTAAATTTCTGACGATGCTCCTGCGGGCGCAACGCGAAATCCAACTTTCGCAGGGCGAGGATATGCAACTGATTTCGCACCAGGAATTAGTCGCCATTCAATTGACGTGGTACCGGGATGGAATCTTTACCCACAAAGTCGCCGATATTTACAATCAGATCAATGAACAGCAAATAGTCGTCTCGAATAAATATTTGGAAAAGTATCAGCAGGAGGAACAGCTTCTCCGTGACGTGTGCGCTGAAAATCCGGAAGACTTCTACTTTATACAGGAGTGTTTACTCCTACAACGTAATAAGTCACTCTTGATACGTAAGCAGGGGTTGAAATCGGAGTTAGAAAAGCATCTGGAACGTTATGTTGCCAAAGAACGTATAAACACCACCGTTCATGGTTGAAAGTAAACTTGATTCTTTTATCTATGCTTTTTCAAACCTTAACACTGGTGGAGGAAAGATAAAAGAAAGTGCACCGCACAAGCCCCTTATTCTCCTTTCCGTTATTCAGGCATTTGAAAGCGGACTACTAACCGATAGCACGATACCGATTACGCCTGAACTTACCAGCATTTTCAAAACTAACTGGAATAACTTAGTTACCACAGGCCATACGCTAGTGTTGCTTAAAAGGTAGTATGGCAGGTGTTTTGTCTTCATGGGATAAACCCTGCCAATTATGATAAAGTACCGTTTATCCCTCACTGATTCAGAACGAGTCGAACTGCTGGCTAAAATCCAAAAAGGTAAAACAGCC
>JACMPG010000080.1 GCA_014377625.1 Spirosoma sp. | reverse complement strand
GGCTGTTTTACCTTTTTGGATTTTAGCCAGCAGTTCGACTCGTTCTGAATCAGTGAGGGATAAACGGTACTTTATCATAATTGGCAGGGTTTATCCCATGAAGACAAAACACCTGCCATACTACCTTTTAAGCAACACTAGGCGCTTCGCCATCTCCAACCACATGGTGTATTACTATGTTACCACCCAACTGCTCACCGCCCGGAAAACCAAAAAGGGACTGCTGATTCGCATCAGCCCTGCTGATGAAACTAGTTTCCGACATGCGCTGCTCCTGGCTCCTAAAGCAGCCCCCAGGAAAACATTGCCAACGGAAGGGGTCAAGAAGGATCAGACCCGTTGAGGGGTGCTGGTAAAACCCCTCCTTCATTTTCACGAAAGGTTAATAATAGTAACGCGAACTATGAGATTATTGAACTGAAAAATGTGCCTTAGAAACGCATACGAGCCGAAATTGGTAGTTTTGGGTGCTAACCAAACAAAACCAACCAACCACAAACTCGTATGCTGACCGAAATTTACTGCGACGTCGATGACTTTTGCAAAACCCAACGCTCGCTCATTGCCAAAGCCCTGCGCTACTGCGGTGCCTACAAGAAAGTCCATCCAAGCCAACTTACCCTCAGTGAGATCATGACCATCCTGATCTATTATCACCTGAGTCCCTACAAAAACTTCAAAGTTTACTTTCAGCGACATGTCCTGACGGACCTCAAACGAGACTTCCCCGATCTGGTCAGCTATGACCGATTCGTAGCCCTGATTCCCCGAACACTCATCCCGCTTATGCTCTACCTGGCCAACCGTTGCCGGCGTAGTTTGCGCACCGGCATCTACTACATCGACTCCACACCATTGGAGGCTTGCCATCCTAAACGAGTTCATCAGCATCGTACTCTGAAAGGCTTCGCCAGTTGGGGTAAAACGTCTGTTGGCTGGTTCTTCGGCATTAAATTTCACCTGTTAATCAACCACTTAGGCCAAATTATTCATGTTCGACTAACCGATGGCAGCACCCATGACGCGAATCCGAAGGTGCTCTTTCATCTCACCGACGATGTAGTCGGCTGGGTCTTCGGCGACAAAGGCTACCTGCTCAATGCCGAAAAACAAGCCTTTGTTGAAGAGCAGGGCCGGGTCTTTTTTGCCGCCAAACCCCGTCAGGGCATGGCCCCCTCGGGCTTACCGCTGGAAGCCAAACGGTGGGCTAAAAAGCGGGGGCTAATCGAGACGGTGATTGGCCAGACTAAGCAGGTGTGCAACTTGGAACACAGCCGTCATCGTTCGTCTACCAATGCTTTCGTCAACGTGTACGCTTCGTTGGTAGCGTACTCATTTTACGAGCGCAAGCCGATGGCACAGGTAAACATTACGGATCGGCTGTTGACATCAGGTGAGCCAGATTGGGTGTTAGCAGCTTAATAGAATCTCATAGTTCGCGTTAATAGTAGTACCTTGTCTACCTCAATTCCAACAAACGACTGTAGTCAATAGTAGTATGAAAGCAACTTCGGAATCCCTAACGGTCGTTTCTCGGTCGTACCGGCCTTCGGTATCCACACCCGACGGGTTGGCATGGCCTGACCTGTCAACCGAAGTTGACTGACCAGTTCGAGCCGTTGTGCCGGGGTCAATGTTTTGATCCCATCCACACCCGCCGTGTTTCGGCCCCGATTGTCCTGGGAGACCTGCCGAACGGCTATCGTTTTAGCAGATCGAGAGCGCAGGAGTGTTTTTTGCAACTGTCGCACTGTTTTGTCATCACCCAATTGAGCGGCTTTGAAGATTCGCTTTTGCAGCTTAAAGACATACTGCTCCAGCTTCGGCCAGGGCGTATGTCTCCATTCCACCTTTGTAGGGTCGGTACCGGTGAGGGTAGTTTGTTCGCTACTGGTTTTAGACATCTTGACTGCTACTTATCCTTCTTCAATCCAAACTAACGTGCCTACGTCAGCCTATACCGGTCGTTACGCCGGTCGTTCGCTTCTTAGGCAATCTTCTCCTGTCCTGGCATCCGGTTGGCACCTACTTGACAGGGGGTGAATCTGTCAAGAGCCATAACAGGCTTACTTCGTTCCTGTTTTTCGTTGGTCAAGTGGTTAGGATGATGCTTTCTGCCGGGTTTGTGGAGGGATGCATCGAGTCGTAACTAATACACGCTCGCCCCTGGGTTGCTCCAACCCTACAACTGGTTGGCCCTTATCCTGCACCTGTTTGGTCCAGCCTTATAATCTACTTTAGCTGGTTAATTAATGACGACAGTTCTGACACATCTTCGCTCACGCTATCCATACACTCATGCTTGCCGGGATTGGGTTTGTAGATTAACCCTTACCGACTTTTCACCCCGCTTTACGGATTGATGGCCAGTCGCTACCGTAGGGGTGATGCTGTTACCCCTGCATCGGGGGAGAGGGGCTTGCACCCTCACAAAAAACAAGTTGTCAAAGAAGGTTTGGTTTACGCCCTCTTTGCAGTGAATCCCGGCCAAAAGCCTTTCTCACTAACGAATCGCACACAAGTGTTTTTGTCAGTACACTGAAGACGCAACGGCTTATGGCCGTAAGCCACCCGTCGTTTCTCGTAGAAGATACTTTCGATAGTTGTCTTCGAGTAATAAACCGGTATTTCAGTACAACACAATAAGTGCAGGTACCACTATACCGCTAATAAGGTCTCAGTAGGGATGCCCAGGTGCTGATGAAGGGCTTTGATCATTTTTAAGGTTAAGCTGCGTCGACCATTTAAGACCTCCGATACTCTATTTTCCCCACCAAAATAGGTGGCTACGTCCCGTTGGGATAAATCTAACTGCTCCATGCGCTGCTTAATAGCCTCAATGGGGTCAGGTTTAGGAATGCTATAATGCTTCTTCTCAAAATCAATGGCCAAAACCGTTAGGGCTTCCAAAATGTCCAAAGCCCGTTTGCGCTCCTGGACATCCTCTAACAGATCGGCATCCACGAGTTGGTCAATTAATTGACCAGCCTCCCGAAACTGCTCTTCATTGGTGATAGGCTTGATGACAATGTCGTCTAAGCGAATAGTGAGTGTTTTCATCTTCTGAATCAGATGTTGGCAATATCAGTTATCTGGTCATACTCTTTATGAGTGCCAATGAAGCGTACAAAGACAAATTGCCGTTCGTATTCGAACTTAACGACTAACCGGTATTTGTTCCGGGCGATGTTAAAAACAACTCGCCCATTGCCTACTATGTCGGCTGTATTAAAGAACTGAATAACTTCATTTGGGTTAGCAAAACTGGTTTTGTCAACGGTATCATACCAAAACTCAAGGGAAGCCCTGGCATCGGGATGCTCTTCCCAAAATGCTCGAAGGGTACCTTTAGAGAAAATGCGCATAGTCAGGCTAATCAACCCCTAAAGTTACAACTGTTTCCCGAATTGGGAAGTTCTATATTTTTTAAGTCATAAGCTACTGTACGTTCTTCTATGCAGGTAGAACATGTAGTAGCTGTACTGAACAATTAACTGATTGTAGCAGTACACTGTACCGACGAAATCATACTGAGAGCTTCCAAATACAGAAAATGCCCTATACATGGCCATGTGTAAGGCATTTTCTTACTGTGCTGCCATAATCACCTGATTTTGTCGTCTCGCTCACTTCGGCAGGCAAAAATGTCCCCAATTTGACGATATCTGCCCCAAATCTGACAGTGTACCTACGTACAACGAGGGAACTTTGGCCTATCCGAAACGGGGTCAGCCGTAACCAGAATGTGAGTTCACCTTTATCCAAATCAAAACTATTAATCATGGAAAATCAGACAGAGGAACAACTAGAAAACCTGTCAGTAGAGCGAGGGGTATCTATAGGTGTTACTATTTATAAGGACTCCGGGTATAGCGGAGCAAGCCAGGTGCTTACCGAGGGATTTTACAATTTGAATGCGTTGCGTATTGGTGGCGATCAGTTAAGCTCGCTGATCGTACCCATCGGGATGAAGGTGACTTTGTATGAGCATCCCAATTATACTGGTAAAAGCAAAACGTTCACCCAGGATACAGCCTATGTAGGGGATGATTTCAACGATATTACATCGAGTATACTTGTTGAGAAAAATCATTCAATGCCTGTCGAAAAAGTACGGTACACCCTGATGCCATCCGGCGTAACAGCAAACTTGCGGCTCAGCTGTACATCCGATGGTTCCAGAATAGATCTTTATTGGCTGGATGATGATTCCGGAAGGCAGAAGTGGGAATTTCTGCTGCTGCCCAATGGAAAATACACGATTAGGGTCCATGCGGGAACCGGCACCCGGACTTTTCTAAGTTGCGCGGCAGACGGTAGTCGAGTAGATTTATCTGATAAAGATGACGGGTCTGGACGGCAGCAGTGGAGACTAATAACTATCAGTAAAGGGACGTTCAACATTGTGTCTGTGGCTATCCCCAACAAGCTCCTGAGCACAGATGGCAGCCTGGTGAACTTGTCTGATAATGACGATAAGTCAGGCCGTCAGCAATGGCGATTGATCTCCTGCCCCCTTACGTCGCCGAGACCAGCCTACAATCGAACGATTGCGCTGAAAGCGTTAAACGGCCAGAATGTTTTTGCCCAGAACGGAGGGGGCGGAGCCGTGGGTGCCAGCTCACCTAACCTAAGCATCTGGGAAATATTTACCCTGATCGACCGGGGAAATGGCCAGGTTGCATTGCAGACATATACCGGACATTTTCTTTGCGCCGAAGGGAGCGGAGGACGGGAAGTAGTCGCGAATCGGAATGCTATTGGGCGGTGGGAAACGTTCAAACTGCTTGATCGGGGAAACGGCCAGATTACGTTACAGGCGGCAAACGGACAATACGTTTTTGCCCAGGACGGGGGCGGAGCAGGCTTATTTGCCAAGTCGGTCAATTTAGGTACCTGGGAGATGTTCAAGCTCATCGACCTCTCCTCATCCGTGGTCATTTGTCAGGGCCGCGACTACGGCACCCCCACTCAGTCATTGGATATCGGTTCTTACGAAATGAATGATTTAGGTGTTGGAAATGATCAGCTAAGCTCGCTGATCGTACCGGCCGGGATGAAGGTGACTCTGTATGAACACGGTGTTCTCAATGGCCGATCAAAAACCTTCACCCAGAATACAGCCTACGTAGGGGATGATTTTAATGACATCACTTCGGGAGTGAAAGTTGAAAAGCAACCCATTTATAGTGGAACGATTGCGCTGAAAGCGTCAAACGGCCAGACTGTTTTTGCCCAGGACGGAGGGGGCGGAGCCGTAGGTGCCAGCTCATCTAACTTAAGTATCTGGGAAGTATTCACCCTACACAATCTGGGAAATGAACGGGTGGCTTTACAGGCCTTTAACGGGCAATATCTTAGTGCTGTCGGGGGGGGCGGACAGGGGGTAGTAGCCACCGAAACAGGTATAGGTACGTGGGAAACGTTTAAACTGCTTGATCGGGGAAACGGACAGATTACGTTACAGGCGGCAAACGGACAATACGTTTTTGCCCAGGACGGGGGCGGAGCAGGCTTATACGCCAAGTCGGTCAATTTAGGTACCTGGGAGATGTTCAAACTCATCGACCTTTCTTCATCGGTGATCATTTGTCAGGGCCGTGACTATGGTACCCCCACTCAGGTACTACTCATAGGCAATCACAATCTGAGTGCGTTGAGTATTGGGGGCGATCAGTTAAGCTCGCTGATCGTACCGGCCGGGATGAAGGTGACTTTGTATGAACATCCCAATTACACTGGAAAAAGCAAAACCTTTACCCGGAACGCAGCCTACGTAGGGGATGATTTCAATGATATAGCTTCGTCAATAAAAGTTGAGCGGCTATCCGTAGCGACTTACCCTGTTGCTACAATTACGCCAATTGCTCCCCTGCCGGTAGTACCGTCGATAGTAGTCACCAAGCCCAATGTGGCTGTGGTTCTTCCAATCGTTCTGCCAGCCGTGGTAAAGTCAGTTCGGGACGAAGGCAAACGGATCGCAGATGCGGTAAAGCCACTATCTGAAGGCAATAAAGCCCTGCCTGCCGATACGACAGTACCCAAGCCGCTGAGTCAACTGATCAGCAACGGTGGGCTTCCGCAGTTTAACGTCAGAAATCGTTTACTGGGGGCTGTTCAGAATAAGAAGATCACCCTGTCACCAGACCTGCTGGGCGAGTTTGCTGAGGTAGGAAACGTGGTAAGCAGCCTCATGAATGCGTTTATCAGCATCGATAATCCGTCCATTGCACTCGTAAAAATCAAGCCCGGCACGTCGGGTGAAGAGGGAGAGTCTTTCGGTAACGACCCCGTTGCTACTTTGAGTTTTGCTACCGCTCAAACGACTGCCCTGCGTGTTTCAGGCAACACAACCATTTTTTCGGGGATCAATGTACAGCTAAAGAGTGCCGAATTCTCACAGTTAAAAGGGAAGCCCTACGGGGTACTTAAATTTCTGGTCAATACCCCCCTCAGCGTGGGGCAATTTCTACCTTCCGTGCCCCTGCTTGACGGGATGGTGATTTCCTCGCCCGTAATCGTGCTGTCAAGTTCCGGGGATATTACCGATACCCAGCTCGGTTCAGGGTTGGCAAAGGGTTTTAATTTCTTTGGTAAATTCAAACTCGGCGAATCGAAAGATAAAGCCTTCCGGTTTATCGGCAGCTTCCTTGGCATTCCCGAACTACTGCTGCATGGTGTGGTTGACCTCTCGGCCAAGACGCCAACCTACTTGGTGGAAGCCGCAATACCCATTGAGAAGTACATCATTGATAGCTCTCATTTTAAAGTCAGGTTTTCAAAGGCAAAACTGGGGATTTCTATCAAAGGAAAGCCCCTGGAGCCAGCCATATTGGTGGCGAACGAAGTGATCGTCACCCTCGTGAACGGATCAGGGGTTACCAACCTTGTTTTCACGGGGGGACTTAAATTAGAAACCGAATCCGTTACTGGGTCATTCACGATGCAGGCGCAAAGTAACGAACCGTATACCTCGCCATCCGAAACAGTGGTGGCAGGAGGAGAATGGAAAAAACCGTTTGGTATTCCCGGCATCACGATTCGCGAACTGGCCCTCCAGACAGGTCTAACGTATGCCCCGCCCTTTATTGATAATTTCGGCATTCATGGCAACCTGAAGATTGGCGATGTCGATGGCAGCATGAGCGTGTTGGTCGACACGAACGACCCCGACCAGTTTGTGCTGGCGGGTGCAACGGATCATATCACGATCTTCCAGCTAATGAGTGCGATGAGCATTCCGACGTTTGCGGCTTATCAGGCCATTCCGGGCAATATCAAACGGGTGCTGGACAAGGTTGTGAACCTGAGTCTCGACAATGTTAAAATCCATATTGTGCCCACCGCCACGTCTATCGGAGCCATTGATTTTGAGGAGGGCATTACGGTTATGGGTAAGCTAACCGCCTGGGGCTGGCGTGCCAGTATGTTCATAAAGATAGATTATGAGAAGGGGCTGGAGGTCCGGGGGGAGATGGATAACATCAATTTGTCCAATGTGTTAAGGATCACGGGTGCCCAAAAAGATCCCTCGCCTATTCTATCCCTCAAACTGTCGCCAAAAACAGCACCGAACCTGCTGATCTCCAGCAACATTTACCTGCTCGGTTTGTCGCAGGAATTACTTATTAAAGCAGACGAAACGGGTCTTATCTTTACCTTCGACCGGTCGATTTCAAACGTACTTGAAACTAAACTTGCCTGCTCGTTTGGGGATGGCGGCAATCTGGTAGCCAATGGCAGCATCAATTTCAACTTGAATGTAACGATCCCGACCCCCTTCGGTAATATTCCCCTTGTCGACGTAGGTATGAATGCGTCGACTACGATGAAGGTTGGCCCTAAGTATGGGTTTTATACCAGCATCAGCGGCAGTTTCTCGCTGTACGGCAAGACTGTTACCATGCCGACGCTAACCCTGAACATTGCGCCGAACGATTTTACCGGTCTCTACAATGCCGTTATCAAGCAGATAGCTGATAATGCCGAAGCCATATTCAAAGCCGTCTTTGGCACCCTTGCCGAATGGGCAAATGCCGTTCGGGATGGTGTGCTTCAGGCAACTGCTGAAGTGGCATCGGTAGCCGTAACTGTGTACAAAGCTTCGCAACAGGAAGCCGTAAGAGCTTACCAAACCCTGAACAAAGGTGTTGGTGAAGCAGCAAATGGCCTTAGAACCGCCTACGGAGCCACCGAACAGGGCGTTGCCACGGCGTTGCGCGGGGCAGGGTATGCCGCAGATCAGGTTAGTTTAGGCCTTCAGTCTGCTTATGGCACCAGTGCGCAAGGCGTTGCTACGGCGTTGCGCGGGGCAGGGTATGCCGCAGACCAAGTGGCATCGGGCCTCAGTACTGCATACGGGGCCACCGAAGAGGGTGTTGCCACGGCGCTGCGCGGGGCAGGGTATGTTACCAATGAAGTAGCTGCTGGCTTGAAAGATGGATTAAACCTGGGGTCCGCCCAGGTGAATGTAGCTATGGCAGGAGCTGGGTATACTGCCGCAGAGGTAGGAAATGCCTTCGTTTCGCTTGGCGGAGAATTTGAAAGTGCTGGTAAAGCAACGCTGGAGGGTTTAAAAAAAGTGAACCCGGCTGATTGGGATTGGGATAAAGCGAACCCGGCTAATTGGTTTTAAACTGAGCGAGTTTCCTAATCAGATACCATACCTAAATCAAAGTTGGCGACAGGCTGCGTAGGCTAACCGAACTGGTTTGTTCGATGGAACTTAGTCGACCACATCATTTAATTAATTTTACCCTCAATCCATACGACTATGCAAGCGCATGACCCTGTAAAATTTGTTCGCGAACTCGAATTTGAAGACGCCAGAGAAGCCTTTCCGATTGAATGCGGTGGTGGGCAGGCACCCGACATGGCCGAAGGCGTCGAGCAGTCGTTTATGAACGCCAAATCGCTGGTATCGTTTGTCTCCGATATCAATGGGCAGCGACGGAGCGACGTACTCAACTCAGTCCTGCTGGCCCAACTGGCGGCCAATAAAAAATTCCCCGACGAAAATCAACTGGTCGACTGGTACAAAGAATTTGTGCGTGTGCTGAACAATCTGGGGTGGGCGATTGAAGCGGCTGAATTTTCCAGCTTCGAATCAAACGGTACGGTCTTCGAAGCTGAGAATGCCATTATCAGTATTCTGACGGCGGCCTTCGGTGGCTCGTTTATGGTAGTCATTACTAAAACCCTGGAAGCCATTAAAGGCCTGAGCGACAGTAACGGCAAAATAACCGCCTTCGAGAAAAATACGCACTCCCAATCCAAAGGTGCTTTCCAGATCGGTCTGGCCAAAGAAGTAAATGGTACCGTTACCCTACAGATGGGGACGTTTCTGCTTACCTCGTCAAATGAGATTAGGAAAATACTATTCTTTAAATCCACCAAAGACAAAACCAGTCTGAACTATTGTTCGCGGACTGGCACATTGAATGAAGAGGTTTATGCCAAAATCAGAACGCAGGTTCAGGACAAATTAGGCGGAAAAATAACCGACTTCATCGCAGAGATTGAGCTGTAAGCAAGTGCATATTAAATCAAACTATAAATAAATCAATACTATGCCAACAGGTTCCTTTTTAACAATCGACTCGAAAGAGTATAACCTCCGTTCTTTTTCGTACAGTTTTAGCAAGCAAATCGGCCTGGATGGCAAAACGGCTTCGCGGGTCATGGGTGGTGATATCAGTGTGTCCGTTCAAACCCTTAAAGGTGACGACAAGATTTTAGGGCTGATTCTGGCACAGAACAAGAATGACATCAAGGGCAAAATAGTCGTAATGGACACGGAAGGTGAAACCCGAACCATTGAATTCGAGCAGGCATCTATCAGCAGCTACAACGAGTCGTTCAATGGCGTCGAGGGTACACAAAACTTTACGGTCACCGCAGGCATACTTAAAGCGCAGAAAATACAATTCTCGCTGGTACCGAAACAGGGTAGCCGATAAACAAGACAAGTCTGATCAACTTCTTTCCTAACCTTCTTCATTCCATGATTTTTACCAACCTACCCAACAAAGAAGAATACTTCCGCAGAACTGGTAACGGGGGCGAATATAAGTTGTCGCCCTTCGCCGTGCCGGTTCCCAACGAGTCACTGACGCTGAATGGCCTGCTCTGTACGGCTGCGCACCGGTCGGGCTATTACCACGATACGGTTTATCAGAAGGAACGGATCGTCCTGCACTTTACGGCGGGGGTGCTGAGTGGCGACATGAGTATGCTGACCCGCCAGGATTACCACGTATCGGTCCCCTTCGTCATTGCCCGCGACGGAACTATCTACCAGTTATACTCGTCCAAATTCTGGTCGGGCAATCTGGGGGGCGATGCCCTGGGCAACGCGGGTAACGCGCAGGATAAGCGCACCATCGGAATCGAACTTTCCAATTTTGGGCCAATGGACCTTATGTCGGACACGCTGCGAATGACGTATGGTGATTTCTCCGCCTACTGCACCCTTGCCCAAACGGATTCCTACCAGAAACTGCCCGTACCGTTCCGGGGCAAATCATATTACGCCACCCATACCGATGCGCAGTACGACAGCCTGATTGTCCTGCTGCGCTACCTAACGGCACAGTATGCCATTCCCCGGCAGTTTATTCCTGAACACAAGCGCTACCTGACTACTCCTGATGTACTTACGTTTAAGGGAATTGTGTCGCACATCAACTACCGAAAAGATGGTAAGTGGGATTTGGGACCGGCCTTCAACTGGGCGCGGGTAATGACGGGTGTGCAGGCTCCGGCCTTCGCTCCGACGCAGAAGCGGGACTTCGAGTTTTTCGACGGACCAGTACTGATGTCCGAAGAGGCCATGATTCCACTGCTGCCTCAGCCAAAGTCGGCCGCTTTGGAAGATGAACCCTACGACGATACCGAATCCGTTCCGGTTAACGCTCCTGAACCGGAAGCCGAAACGGCGTCGCCCGGCAACGTATATGCTCTGATCGTTGGCGTCGATAACTACTCCAGCGATGTGATCCTGCAAAACAGTGTTCGTTTCCCGGCCCTTCGGGGGTGCGTACACGATGCACAGGCGCTGAAAGCCTATTTGGACAACAGCCCCACTGGTCAGGCAGACACGGTCTTATTGACGAATGAAGCCGCCAGCAAATCCGCCATTGTCAACGCGTTTCAAAACCATTTGGGTAAGGCTAAAGCGGGTGATGTTGCCCTATTCTATTTTTCGGGACATGGTACCCAGGAATACGCCGACAAAACGGTCTGGACGGGCGAAACCGACGGTCGGCTGGAGTGTCTGGCCTGCTATTACGACGGCCAGACTGCCGCCAATTTCCTGTTGGCCGATAAAGAATTACGCTATCTGATCGGCCAGTTGTCAGCCGGTAAACCGGCTGCGGAACGGCCACAGATCGTGGCTATATTCGACTGCTGCCATTCGGGCGATAACACCCGCAACGGTGAACTCATGTTAACGGCTTTTACGGACGTAGTCGAAAAACGAATCCCCTTTTCGTTTCAGCAGCGGCCCTGGAATCAGTTCATCTTCGGAGAGACAATTTCCGAAGATACTATCCGGCAGCAGGGTATTGCCAGCGCACTGCCCGAAGGCACCCACGTGCAGTTGTCGGCCTGCGAATCCGACGAGTCGGCACTGGAAGTGGGGGGCGAAGGGGTTTTTACCAAAACCCTGTTAAACGTACTGCGTCAGGCGGGTGGCCCCATCAGCTATTACTCGTTGCGGAGTCGCGTTCGGCAATATCTGCGCAACGTATTCGATCAGCGACCCCGTATCTACGTAGCCAATGGCGACGATGCACTCTTGTACGCCAATTTTCTCAATCAGCCCGGACAATCTAATGCCCTGACCACGGGCGAGATTGTTTTTGTTGCCGGGGCTAATGGCAAGCCCGGCAACTGGCTCCTGAACCGGGGTGCTATTCATGGCATCACGCCGGAACTGGCAGCTTTTGCGGTTACCAATCCGCACGATACGTCAGTCAGCTACCAGGCCAGTGTAGATACTGTACAGGTAGACCACACTTACCTCACCTTCAACGGGGTGGCTCCTGCCAATCTGCAAGTCACCTATCAGGCTGCCATACCGGGTCTGATGGCCCGACCCATTGCCATTTTTGTGAACAATCAGGATGGGTCCCCCGGAGAGCAGAAACAACTCATGGACGGCTTGCTGAACCAGACCATCGGCTACATCGTACCACAGGATGACGAATCGCGGGCGGATTATGTGGTGCAGAACCGCGATGGCCGGTATTACATTACCCTGCCTAACGATCCTTTCCGACCTCTGACACAGCCCGTCGATGCAGGCACCGAAACAACCGCCCTGCAACTGGCCGATCAGTTGCGACACCTTTCGCAATGGGCGTTTCTGCAATCGATGACCAACACGGGTGCCAACGCCCTGCCTGATAATTCCCTACAGGTCGAATGCACCCGAATGGAAGCAGATGGCACGGAAAAGCCGATCCCGAACCCGGATGGGGTGATACCCATTACGTTTGAAAAAGGAGCCGACGACCAATGGCGATCGACGTTTCGCGTGAAGGTGACTAACCCGACCCAAGCTAAGCTATACTGTGCGGTGCTGTATCTGGACTCCGAGTTTCAGTCGTTCCTTGGTTTTCTCAATCCCACCACTTACTTGCTGGAGCCGGGCAACTCGGTGTACTTAGGTATTAACGGTAAGGATGTTATCAAGTCGCGGCTACCCGCCGTGATGCAGGCCTATAACTGGGCGTCGCGTACCGAATACCTGAAGCTGATTGTTAGTACCGATGAGTTCGATGTACAGGCCCTGGCCCTGGCACCATTGCCCGAACCCCCGCTTCCCGGTCAGCCCAAAGAAAGCATCAACCGGGGCGGTCTGGAAACCGACGAACGAGCGGTCGTGCTAAAAGGCTGGTGTACGCAGCTATACACCCTGCATGTGATTAATCCGGATGTTAACCGGATTGACGGACCATTGCTGGACGCGATGCTCACCGATCTGCAAACCGCTCCCTTCGCCCTGGGCCTGTATTTCGACGCCACCACCGGCCCGGACTGGCAGACAGCGTACAAACTCAAACCGGAGATAGTGGTTGCTGGCTCAGGCACCACGGCGCTGGACGAACGCGGGTTTATTACGGACCTGAAACTGGATCTGGCCAATGCTGTGGCCCGCAAACTGCGCAACCGGCATTATGAGACTGTCATCAAGAATTTCCCGAATCGGATTCGGATGGTATCGGAGGGTGATTCCTGGTTTCAGCACCCACTGGTAACGGACGTGATCGACCATCTGGGCCGAGTCTATGCCATCCACTGCGTTGCCGCTGCCGGGGATACCCTGCGCAACATTCAGCGGATGGGCGAATACCTGGACGACATCGCCGGGCAAAAACCCGCTTTCTTCCTGCTCAGCGGGGGCGGCAACGACATTCTGGGCACCCAGTTTCGTACCTATCTGCAGGATAACCCGGACATGAGTCAGCCCGTGGGCGAGAATCCGCGCCGGTTTCTGAAAGACGAGATTTTTGCCGAGCTGGACTCCCTGCGCGATATCTACCAGACGGTATTCAGCCTCCTTCAGACCAGCCATCCTAACCTGCACATTCTGGTGCACGGCTACGACTATATCATTCCGCTAAGTGTAACCAACAAAGGATGGCTGGGCCGGTACATGATCGAGAAAGGGATTGACCGCCAGGAAGACCGGCAGGCGGTCATCAGCCTGATTCTAACTGAGTTCAACAGTCGGATGAAGGACGTATCGGCACCCTTTCCCAATGTGTCCTACATCAACGCACTGAACACGGTGCGGCCCAACCAGTGGTACGACGAGATTCACCCTAACGGCGATGGCTTTCAGCAGGTCGCGATGAAGTTCATGAAGCGGATCAACGAAGTGGTGGCTGCTACGCCCACGCCTGCGTAATTCATTGTTTATAACAAGGTGGGCTATGGCTACTTATCTACCAACTGGCAACAGCCCACCTTCCTTACCCAAAACGTTCCTCTGTTCCCTTATTCACTGATAAACCTTCTCGCCCATGAACACCCTACTACGATTTGCCGCACTGCTTCTGTTGGGATTGACTGGGTTTTATGCCTGTAAGCAGAACTCGTCAAACATTGATCCTGACGAACTAACCCCCACGATCTCCAGCCTAAGTCCCTTTGGTCTGATTCCAGGCGGACCACTTTCGCTTACGGGAACTAACTTCTCGAACGTAACGGACATTGAATTCATGGACGCGCAGGGTAAGTCTACAGCCAAAGTATATGCTCAGAATTTTCTGCCGATGGGTGAACTACCGGTCAGTGCAGGCTACATTACAATAAAAGTACCCCTGGGCGTGTCGGCAAGCCAGGTCAGAATCAACAATGAGTATGGCAACGGCAAGTCTCAGGGGATTGTCAAAAGGCTTGGAACAGAAGTGCTTACCCTCCAAAGCGTAGCTACCAGCATAACATCAATAACCAGCAGTTCTATGACGAATCAATGCGTAAACTGTCCCAGTTACATAAACTCAAATTCATGTGTTACAAAGTCATTTTTCTATTGTATCCCTTTACCAGACAATAGTTATTTTCCGTATGGTACTTCTGGTGGTGCTACTGTATCAGCCCTGTATAATCTCACTATAGCAACGGGTAGCCGGGTAGTTCTGGGCTTTAAACATTCTGCCTCTGACAGTCAACCTATGGGTTATTCATGCAGTAAAACGGATATTTATTATTCTACTCAGTTACTTGGAGATTCACAATGGCATGTATTTACAGGGCTTCATCCCAGTGGCACTGGTGGGGTTCCGTCAAACTCTCCCGTAATTACACTTAAACTAGCCCGAAACACCCAGAACACAGAATACACAGGTTCTGCTATGATTGAGATGAATAATTATTCAAGTGGGAAAACGACCTACATTGGTAGTCTATTGAAGAATGGCGATATCTATGCTTATTCAGTTACTACGGGGAAAGAGATACACTTATGCAAAAAAAGCGGTTTCCCTGCATCTGGTAAAATACTGACTGACTGTCTTGCTTGCAACTAAACGTAAACCTCCTCATCCATGAAGATTCTTATACAATTCGCCACAATTATTTTGTTGGTATCGACACTCTTTACCACCTGTAAGCAGTCTGAGCCAGACCCGATGGCCCCCACAATCACCGGCTTAAGTCCCAGAATCTTAATTCCGGGTGGACCACTTTCTTTTACCGGGACCAACTTCTCGAACCTAACGAGTGTCGACTTTCTCACCGAGTCGGGTGGGGTAATTGCCAAAGTATACGTACAGAGTTTCCTGCCAATGGGAGAACTACCATTCAGTGCAGGCTTTATCACCATAAAAGTACCGCTGGGCGTGTTAACAAGCAGCTATATCAGGATCAATAACGATCGTGGAAACGGCAAACCCCATAGCCTTGACAGAATGGCCGGAAATGAACCGCTTAATCTGAGTAACGTAGCGATTAGTGTGCCGCCAATAACCACTGGCTCCATTTCGGATGGATGCAATCCGAAATCTTTTTTTTACTGTATACCTTTGCCTGATGGTAGTTATCTTCCGGGTGGTGTTGATGGTAATCCAGGAAATAAATTCATGACTAACAGCAAAAAATTACCAAACAATAGTCGGTTGGTGATGGGGTTTAGAGTGTCTCCTGGTGATGATTTATTAAATGGACCACCCTATAAATACGGAACAGCAGATGGTTATAAAAACTGCCAAAGGAGTGTTTATTATAATGTTGAATCAATAGGGAATAATAATTACCATGTATTTATAGGACTTTACCATCAAGATGGTGGTGGGGCGATTGAATCACAAATTCCATCTGTCAAACTTAAACTCGAGAGAAATAGCCTCACTAACAAATATACAGGCTCGGTCATCATTGAGATAAGTAATTATGAAGGAAAGACAACCTACATGGGTAGCATGTTAAAAAAGGGCAATGCTCAGGACACTTTAATAAACAGCGATATATATGCCTATTCAATTACTACGGGTAAAGAGATACGACTATGTAGCGTAACAGATTTTTCAAAGTTGGATAATAAAGGCAATTTAATCAATTGTCCTGCTTGCAAATAAACTTAAAGCTCCAAATCCATACACACTTTCACGTGGCTCTCCACATTAAGCTCCAATGCTACCATCTACCCGCCACTTTTTCATCCTGAGTCTGCTTTCACTTTTGGCGTGTTCTGCTCAGGCTCAGCAAACCCGTAGCCAGAAACTCGACTCGTTGTACAATGATCCGTTTTTTTACTCGACCGTATCGGCCATTATTTTACCAAAGGGCTTTGTTGAGGTCAATAATTTTGGGGGGTTAGCTACGGCAAATCAACGTTTCTCATTGCAGCCAAAACGCGAAGACATTAACGGCAGATTTGACCAGTTTACCAATATTTTACAAGTAAGCTACGGAACGTCAGCCGCCAGCCGGTTTAATATTGGGTTTGATATCCAATACTCGTCATTGCACCTGAACCTCGATTCCACTGCTGACGGCTATTCTGTTGATTTACGCGAGAAAGCGTTTAAATACGCCGGTGTACGCTTTCGCTGGAAGCCATTCAGCCGCAACCGGCGGTTGTTAGTGCAGGGATCGGTCTATCAACCGATTGATAAACCTGATCAAAATCAGACCAGTTTACGGCTTCAGGTCATACAGGTTTGGGAGCTGAGCAGGCGGCTATTTTTGTATACCCAGCCGGGTATAACGTATAACATTCCTAAAGGACTTATTGGGGGAAGTATGTCCATACCACTTACGGCCTTAGTTCAGTTTCAACTAAAACCCCGGTTAGGCATTTTAGGCATTCTTACTCATTCTATTCTCATGAGTAAGAACGCCGAACATCTGTTTCAATTTAGTCAAACCAGTTGGGGAACGCAGATTGGTGCAGGTTTGCAGTTTCAGCCCTCCTTGCGTATTGGTTTTACCGGCTTTGTGACCCAGTATTTTGCAGGTAAAAACATGTACGCTTATCGAACCGCAAATGTTGGTGTACGCGTCATTATTTAATCCTCACCCTTATGATCAAGCATATACTGCTGTCTGCTTTTTTGCTGGTACGCTGGCAGACCCCTGTTTCGCCGGTTGCCAATCCGACCAAACGCGCGCTGGTCATTGTCATTGGCGATTATAATCCCGACCGTACCGGGTGGCGTCCCATCCATTCGGCCAATGATGCCCGTGCGCTTGAGCCTGTCCTGCTCAATCAGGGTTTTACGGTACGCATCGTGTCCAATCCAACAAAAGCCGGTATTGTCAGTGCGCTGAATACCCTCCGGGAGGAGTTGAAGCCCGGCGATATTGCGCTGGTACACATTTCATCGCATGGGGTGGGCATTACCGACGATAATGGCGACGAAAGCGACGGGTTCGATGAGTGTATCGTTCCCATCGACGCACCCGATGCGTCCAAACTACCCCCCGGCTACCGGGGCGAAAAACACCTGCGCGACGATCTGCTCGGCGAACTGCTGACAACCATCCGGGAGCGTCTCGGTCCCCAGGGCGATTTACTGGTTCTACTCGATGCCTGCCATTCCGGCACCGGCACGCGTGGGCCGGGGGGCGTGGTCCGGGGGGCTACCGAGCCGCTTCGGCTGCCCGATTTCCCCGCCGTGAATGCAGTTGGTGAAGACCCCAGTGTATTTTTTGAACTGCTTCGTGGCCCTGCTCTATCCGACATTACCGTGCTTGCTGCTACGCAGGCCAACCACCTGAATTACGAAAATGCCGCCCAGCAATGTGGTTCGCTAACCTCGGCCTTTTGCGCTGTCATCAGTGAAGAAAAAGGAAATATGACGTACCAGGCTTTATTTGATCGGGTGCAGAGTAAGATTTCGCTGATCGACGTATGTTATTTGAGCGGTCAGCATGCGGAGTTGGAATCGACTCAACCCAACCGAATGATCTTTGGCGGGCAAAAAGTTGAAGTCCGGCAGGTCTTTGCCATCAACAGCCTGAACGCCACCGAACATACCGCTATAATTAACGCGGGAAAACTGACCGGCCTGGACGTGGGAACACGCCTGAAACTGTACAAATCGGGCGATGATCCAGCTACGGCAAAGGCGTTGGATTCGGCCGTAGTGGCGTCGGCCAGTCCATTGCAGGCTCAGGTCAAATTTGGGGGGAAGTTGCCAATCAAACGGCCGATGGAAGGCGTGTTCTACGTCGATAAGCGTGTTTTCCACGACGACACCCTGTTTGTCAATATTGCTTCGTTGCCTGCCGCCCTCCAAAACACAATTCGGCAACTGCCTGCTCAACTGGTATACCCGGTCGTTTTTCGCAATGTTGGCTTTGACGTGGTCGCTACGCTCAAAAAAGAATCTGCTGGGGACATGGTCGAATTCAAACTGCCAAAGAGTGGCCTGCCTTATCCCGAACGGTCTGCCAGCCCGGACAAACTACGCGCCATTTTTGAACAGCTTTACTGGGCCAAAACCCTGCGCCGGGTGACCCTGAAGCAGGACGATATTAATGTGAACTGGTCGTTTGAACGGCGCCCCAATGCGCCAGCCGACACAACAGTATACCTGCGTACCTGGAAAGGAGAGATACAGGCCCGGCAGGCTAATTCGGGTTATTTCCTGCGGGTGCAAAACCGGGGCAAGGAAACCATCTGGTTTAACGTACTCGATTTTCAGCCCGATGGCGTATATCAGGTGTACTGGCCCCGGCCACAGATGGAAGAGCAGGGCTACCAACTGGAGCCTGGACAGATGCGGGAGGTGCCGTTTACGCTGGGAAAGCCATTTGGTAATGAGGTATTTAAGCTTTTTTCCGCTACGACTCCGCTCGATTTGCGTCCGCTGGTGGGGGGGCAGTCTCGCGGCCCGGCTCGTGATGACCCACCCCTGACGCGCTTTTTGAAAAATCGCTTTAACAGCCGGGGGCCGGCCTACCCGGAGGATACGAAAGAGGGCAAAACGATGGAAATTCATTACGTTATCACGCCGTAAAACCAATCTTATCGCGCAATGAACAGGAAATCGCTGCTGGATTCGTCGGAGCCAAACGACCCCATTTTCACGTTGGCCTCGACATGATTAATCGCAATCTGCCGTTCCACATACACTTTCAGCTCGGTAGCGGGCAAAATCCGGTATTCACTGGTGGAAGCCTCAGTGAGTTTCTGGATAAAGAACCGGGCAAATGGTGAATGCTGACCGACCTGCCCATCCGGTACGGTCTGCTTTCCACCCGACGACAGGTACTTTCGGGTTTGGGGCTTCAGCTTATCGAGGATATAGGATGTCTGTCCGCCAGCTTCCTCAACTGACGCGCCCACTCCACGCGTGGGTCCGTCGCCCCGAAACTCCGTACTGCTCTGGGTGGCAAAATAGGTATCGAAGGTGCCACCATAACATACATCGAGTGTGAGCAGGACGTGTCGGCAACGCAGTTTCGAGAGCAAATCCTGCAAATAGGCAAATGACAAATGGTTAGTAAACGAATTATCGTTAGATTTAGAATCTTTCATTACCGCATACCCTTGCTGCAACAACGGATCAAAGTCGCCATGACCGGCTAAATAGACAAATAGCTGATCATTAGGCCCGAATTTTCGCCCGGCAATGGCCCGTAATTGTTGAACACAACTGTCTTTTGTTGATGAGGTCAGGAATATTGTTTGGAAACCAAATTTCTCGCGAAGGAGGGTTTCGATAGCTCGCGCGTCGAAAACGGGGTTGACCAGTTTTTTGTAGCGTGGATCGGCAAACGTTTCATTGGCAATAATCAAGGCATAGTCAGTGCGGCCGGTTGTTTTCTGCCCTCCCCGAATTTGGTAAGCACCCGGAGCACTGGTCGCCTGAATGGTTTGCGGGAATGCCGTTTTACTGATGCACAGGTTTGCAGCAAAAAACAACGTAAATAGGGTAATTCGCATAGTGAATAGCGGCCAGTTTGCTTGTAACTTTTTGTAAATTACTCATTTAATGTATGAGCTTTAGTCACAGTTTATGTATTTATTTAAAAGTAGGTTGTTGGCTGTTGTTTTATACGCTGCCAGTCAGTTTATGCGCGCAGAAAATTGATAACCTGCGCCATGATCCGTTTGGTAACGACATTGTGCTTGCCTATGATCTAACGGGAACGTTACCCAGTCAGCAGTTCCTGGTAAAGGCTACCTGCCAGAATGGCGCTCAGATTATTGACTTGCAAACTACTGAAGGAAACGGTATCGGCCGCGTTCGGGGGGGGAGTGGGCGGCAAATAGTCTGGCACGTACTGCGCGATATGCCTGAATTAGTGGGCGATAATGTCACCTTTACCGTAACAGCCGTGCTGCTTCAGGAGCAACGGGACTCACCCGCCCTGGTAAGTGCCATTCCCATCTCGTTGTCTGACCGCAAAGCGTCTCTTTTCAATGAGCTAACGGCACTCACCGACACCTATCTTGAGCAGGTCTACAATGAATATACAGCCTTTAAAACATTTGGGGAGCGGGCCTTCGAAAGTCGTAGCGACTTACAGCGAATTGATCAGCAGGTAACCCGTACGAATGAAGCATATGAGAAATTACTTCAGAATAAAGAACCATTCAAACAACGGATTCGAAGTTTGTGGGGAAACGAAAAGCTAAATGCTGATGCAGACCTATTTTTTAGCCGGTCACTTGATCAGATGCACCGTTCTTTTTTGCTGCCTTTCAATGACACCCTTAAGCGTATCAACGACGTGGCAAGCGGTAAACTTAAAACCCGTGAGCGAAATGAATTGATCGCGCGAATCAAAATAGAACTCGACATTCGTACCTCACAATTACGCGAAGAAATAGACTCAGTAAAGGGTGATGCCAAAGGGTTTTATGCTAATCTTTACCAGTGAGAACAGGCAAAATCCACTACGTTTTTTTAGAAAATCTCCGCCCGCCTATTATGGATACATTGCTTTTCTGCTACGCCAACAATCGGGATCGCCCGTTGAGCGAACTAGGTAACGAGGATAGTCAGATTGACCGACTCTTAGACCCGCGCAGCAGCAAAAATCAATTTCAGAAAGTCCGTGATTCGTTTGCTACGACGGATTCGGTGTCGGCCAAGATTCTGACCTATCGGGATACGCTCTGCCTGTTTCATTTCAGCGGTCATGCGGGCAGCAACGTACTCCTGCTCGAAGATACTCCCGCCCTGGGCATAGGTATGGCTCAGTTGCTGGCCCGATGCCCCAACCTGCGGCTGGTGTTTCTGAACGGATGCTCCACCCTGAACCACATCAAACTATTGGCCGATCAGCATGTTAACGCGGCCGTTATTGCGACTACGACTCCCGTTGAGGACGCGGTAGCTACCCGTTTTTCTACGACCTTTTATCGGGCCTTAGTCAATCAATATTCGGTGCAGCAGTCACTCGACCAGGCCCGGCTGAGTATGCAGATCAGTAGTGCCACCGTCCTTTCTCCCATTAGCCGGGGCGGGTTGGAGACAGCCACCGAGGTGAGTCTGAATCAGTGGTACGTCTATTACCCCGACGACCAGACTGCCCGCTGGGAGTTGCCCACAGGCATGACCACGGACGCAACCGCCTACGTGCCCAACTCCATCCTGCGCCGATCCCTTTTCGAGAGCCTTCGTGCCTGCGACCCAACCTTAACGCAGCTTTTCAAAACCAAACAGTCGCTGCCGACCGACGGCCTGCGCGACTGGCTCCATGAGGAGGAACTCAGGCGGCTTCCCTTTCCCATTTCGGAGTCCCTGCGCAAGCTGCTGTGTCCCCAGATTTCGCCGGAGAGTAAACCCACGCAGCCGACCGCCACCCGCGACCGACTGGAAAATTACGTAACGCTGTTCGATGCGTCGGTCGATTTGCTGATGAGTATCCTGCTGGCCCAAACGCGCACCTGGCTCCAGACCGCCACCCCCCGGCAACGGGATGAACTCGATACCCGAACGAAGCAACTCCTGCAGGAAACCATAACGTCGGGCTGGGCGGGCTGGGGTGTCGATCAACTGACGAGCGCCGTTCAGACGCTGCGGACTTTTTTTAACCAGCAGAAGATTAGCCTGTTCATGCCCGAACTGGCCAATTGGCTGGATCTGTTTGGTACCGATGCCAAACTAGCTGACACACTTACATTCATGTTCACGCTCAGAGCCCGGCTGGCCCACCCAAACGGCGTGGGCAGTGTGCCCGCCCTTTGTCAGCTTGGCGAAGAACACCTGAGCGCCTGGCTGGACGCGGCCGGGTGCTGGGCGTCATACCGGCTCGAATCGTTCAAAAACATCCGGGCGGTGCGGCTCTATCAACAAACTCCCCAATACCGCCACGAGATGGTAGTGCTCCGAACCAGCCAGAACTATCGTACCGATGAGACCTATTTTCAGGAAGTTCAACTAACTGACCTCTGGGATTGCCAGTCGGTATTGTTGGTCAGGATTCAGCGTCGACTGGCCGAAAGCGGCCCGGTCGAGACGCTTGTTGCCGACGGATTTCTGAACTTAGCGCCGTTCGTGATTGACCGGAATGTGTTTCTCAAAAGCGACAATACCGTTTTTGATCTTTACAGTTTTCACGCCCACGAGTCGGGCCAGTTGCGGTACCGGCACATCAGCCGCCCCAACGATTTGCTGCTGACCATTGGCCCCGACGATAGTGATCTGCTGGGCAAACAGGATTATAGCCTCCTGCGCGGCCAGATCGATTCGCTGCGTTCCTTGCTGTCCATCGACCCCGACGCCTTGCCCCTGTCGGCTACGTTGTCCACCAACGACATTGACATCGACGCCTTATCCCGCATCTGACTCCGCCCCATGCTTGCTCCCTCTCCCACCAAAAGCCCCTTCAAGTTCTTAGATGCGTACACCGCTCAGGACAAAGACCGTTTTTTCGGTCGGGAGCCGGAGCAGCAGCGGCTGATTGAACTCCTGTTCCGCTCCCGGCTGATGCTGGTGTACGGGCAGTCCGGTACGGGCAAGTCCAGTCTGGTGCAGTGCGGGCTGACCAAGGTAATGTCGCCGTCGGATTATTTTCCCGTCCTCATCCGCCGACGGGCGAACCTGCTCGTGTCGCTTCAGAATGCGGTTGGGAGCTTATTGGAGAGACCCGATGAAACGGACGTGCTGGCCTTGGTGACCCAGCTATCACGCTACGTCATGCGGCCTGTTTATCTGATCTTCGACCAGTTTGAGGAGATATTCATCAGCGGTGACCTGAGCGAGCAGACCGCTTTTTTCGACCTACTTAAAGCATTGTATGAATCGTCAGCTTCGGTAAAACTGCTGCTGGTGATGCGGGAGGATTACATCGCTTACCTGTATCCGTACGAAGACAGCTTACCTAATCTGTTCGATTTTCGGTTGCGCTTAGAGCCGATGAGCGAAAAAAACCTCCAGGCGGTCATTGTCGGCACGTGCCGGGCAGCAGACATTCACATCAGCGACGAGGAGCAGACGGTTCAACTCATTATCGACAATAACAAAAGTCCCAAAAACCCCTTTCAACTCCCGTATTTGCAGGTGTATCTGGACCGGCTTTGGCGGACGGTGCAGGCCGGGCGGGCGACCTACGAAACGTCTCCAGTCATCTTCGACCCCGCGTTGGTACTCGGAGTGGGCAAGATCGACGATGTGCTGACCCAGTTTGTGGACGATCAGGTACAGGAGATCAGCGGTCAGTTTTCGGAAGACGAGCGCCCGGTCGTAAAGGGGATACTGGAAGCGCTCGTCACTTACGAAGGAACCCGTCGCGAATGCAGCGTAGCGATGCTGGCGACTGAAACCGGTTTCAACACCGCGTTAATTCGTCAGGCTGGCACGGCCTTAGAAGCTTCCCGTATCCTGCAATGCGAAGATTGGGTGTATGAACTGGCCCACGATAGTTTAGCCAAAGTGATCGACAAAGGCCGTTCAACCGAGCAGCGGCAACTGAATGACATTCTACAACGGCTGAACGAAGCCTGGCGGGAATACGTGGGCAACAACAAAGCCAATGATCTGCTGTTGCCGGGGCGTCGGCTGGCCGAAATTCAACTCTACGAAACGGCCCTTCAGACCGAACTGGACCGCAGTAACGCCGACGCTGCGGCCATCTGGCAGTTTGTCCAGGACAGTGGCACGTTTATCGAAAAAGAGCGGCAGGCTGAGCTCTACGAGCAACGCAAAAAAAACAACCGCCTTCGGCTGACCATTGCCGGTATATCGGTGCTGCTCGTGCTGGCGGTTATTGCTATGGTCTATGCTTTTGAGCAGCGAAAAGTGGCGATACAAGCCGAAAGAAAGGCGGAAGAATCCGCATATCTATCAACGTTAGCGGCAAAACGGGCGCAGGCAGCTTTAAACTTAGTGACCCTTCAACAGGCGGGTGTGGCCCAGTCAACCGGTCTGCGCTACCTTGACTATCAAGAACTTGAGCTCGCCCTTGCTTCCTTTCTTACGGCGGATACGCTGCTCCGGGAACTCACGGACAAACCTGATTTTCCCGTCAATGATAGGCAGTCAGTAGCGGTGTTTCAGCGGTTGAAACAAGAGTTGCCCCGCTATATCGCCCAATCCAGAAGTATGCTTCCTTTCCCACGAAAATGAACCGCTTCGCCCTATATATCGGCTGCTGTTTGCTGCTCCAGCTCACCGCACAGGCGCAGCCCTGTCCACAATATGCCCGGCTCATGCGGGAAGGCAATACGTTTATGCAGGCGCAGCAGTACCAAAAGGCATTAAACAAATTCAATGCGGCTAAGCTCTGCCTACCCGACAGTTCGTTTGGCGTTGATAAACGAATTGGGGCCGTGTTTGCCGCCATCGAAGCCAAAAAAAACGATGCGATCCGGCAGAAAAAGTGGGCTGACAGCGCCAAAGAAGCCGCCCAACGAGCCGGGAAAGCGGCCAACGAAGCCGCAATGCGAGCACAGGCCCTCTATTGGGCCATCGAAAGCGACAAACTACCACCTACTCAGGCCGTCCGCCTGCTCGAACAGGCGGGCCGGTTCAATCTGAATGCCAAACCCGTTTATGAGCGGATTTTCAAACGGTTTAATGAAACCGATTCCCTTTTGCTGAACAGACTCGATTTGCCGCATCGGGGTGTAGCCACATCAGTTGTGTTCTCGCCCGATGGGAGCCGGATTCTGACAGCTTCTAATGATGATGGTACGGCTACCGTCTGGGATCGAAATGGGAAGCGGCTGCTGACACTCGCTCAACGGAATAAAGTATACTCAGCGGTGTTCTCCCCCGATGGGAGTCGGATTCTCACTGCCGATGATAGTATGGCTACCGTCTTGGATCGAGATGGGAAGTTGCTGCTGATACTCGCTCATCAGGATTATGTCAGCTCAGCGGTGTTCTCCCCCGATGGGAGTCGAATTCTTACCACTTGCGAAAACGATACGGCTACGGTCTGGGAGCGAAATGGAAAACAACTACTGAAACTACCTCATCCGGGTTTTTACCCGGCAGTGTTCTCGCCCAACGGTAACCGAATCCTTACCGGTTCAGGAGAAAATGCAGTTAAGGTTTGGGACTGGAACGGGAAGTTGCTCTTGACACTGTCTCATCGGGCCGAAGTCAATTCAGCGGTATTCTCCCCTGATGGGAGCCGGATTCTCACCGCTTCGGCCGATAAAACGGCGAAGATGTGGGATAGTGAAGGGACATTACTCTTAACGCTTCCTCATCGGCTTTCGGTCAGTTCGGCGGTTTTCTCGCCCGATGGAAGCCGGATGTTGACTAATTCACTGGATGAGATAACCAGAGTTTGGGGCCTGGCGGGCAAGCAGCAGGGAGAACTATTTACGCCGGGTTCAGCTTACCCGGCGGTATTCTCCCCCGATGGCAACCGAATCCTTACCGGTTCAGCCAATAATGCGGCAAAGGTCTGGGACCTTGAGGGACATTGCTTACAGACACTCGCTCATCGGGATAACGTCAAATCGGCTGTTTTCTCCCCTGATGGCAACCAAATACTTACCTGTTCGGCCGATAAGACGGTTAGGGTGTGGGATGTTGAGGTGAATTGGCTACGAACACGATATAATCAGGAGGCTGTAAATTCAGTAACGTTCTCACCCGATGGGAGCCGGGTTCTTACCTCATCAAGAGATAGTACGGCCAGAGTCTGGGATCTTGAGGGTAAGCCGCTGCTGACACTCCCTCATCCAGGTATAGTTTACTCAGCGGTGTTCTCCCCCCATGGAAGCCAGATGCTGACCACCTCCAGCGACAGTGCGGTTACGGTCTGGGATGGCAACGGGAAGCGGCTGTCTGCACTCCCGATGCCGTATTCAATGTACGAAGCGGTATTTTCGCCTGATGAAAGTCGAATTCTTACTCGTTCTAATTTCGATAATACAGTCTGGGATCGGGACGGGGCGCGGCTATATGCAGTCTCCCCTCTGGGCTCAGCCGGTTCAGCGGTGTTCTCACCGGATGGGCGTCAGATTCTTATTGCTTCCAGAGTCGGTACGGCTACGGTCCGGGATCGTACCGGGAAGCTACTGCTGAAACTACCTCATCAAGGTTCGGTCAAGTCGGCGGTGTTCTCGCCCGACGGCAGCCAAATTCTGACTGCCTATAGTAATTACACGGATAATGCCAGAATCGGTGAGGTTACGATCTGGGATCGGAACGGGAAACGGCTTTCCGCATTCGCTGTTCCGGGTTTAGTTAGTTCAGCGATGTTCTCGCCTGATGGGAGCCAGATTCTTACCATCGCTAACAACCAGGCGGTTACCGTCTGGGATCGCAACGGGAAGTCGCGGTACGCATTACCGATCCGGCAGGGGTTCGTCAAATCAGCGGTGTTCTCGCCCGATGGAAACTGGATTCTTATCGATTCCGGTAAGATGCTCTGGCTGACACCGGAAGGAGCCTTAAGGTGGATAAAGAAAAATACTGATAAAGTGGCACCCTTATCGGACGAGATAAGAAAGGAATATGGTGTACCGACTAATTAGCCAGCTCATTAATCCTGGTATCGTAGCCTCGTCGGATGGTAACTATCTGTTAGCCCATCCAATAAACAACCGGCCCGATAGCCTGTGGTGGCTGAGCAATGGGTTACAGTGCATTCGTGATTTTGACCAACGGGCTGCATCCCGAACGATTCAACCCGGCATTGGCGAACCAAATCGGGCACTCACCGTACCAGAGGTTGGTTTCGTGGGCAATTACCTGTGGAGCCGAAGTGCTACAGACAGTAGCATTTCACGGTATCGACTACGGGCAAACAGGCAAATGCAGGTAACACTCCCTAAACGAATCAGTTCGCTGCTGGGGTATTCGCCAATCAGTAATTATGGGGGGTATTCTGCTTGGTGGGTCGCCCAGATGCGCCGGAACTCTGGCAATTTAGTACCCACCAATGGCATTTCGTACAAAAATTGCCGATGATAAGTAAAGACATAAACTGGAACTGGCCAGACAAACTTTTTGCCAATTTAATTAGTCGGGACGGGCAACTGCTAATCGTTCCGACGACCAATAACCGCTTGCTACTGTATCGGTTAAGCAGTAAAAAGCCCGTGTTGCTCACCAATCAGATTACTCAGGTACGTCGATTTTCGTTTGTAGAGACCGATATAGCCCATGAGCGAATCACGGGACTTATCTATAGTGATGCCCGGCAAACGCATCTGCTGATGATTGGGCCGACGGATGTCAAATCTATGATACTAGGAGTAGGCACCCTCCAACTACCACCCGTATGCCAGTCTGATCGGATCTATATTACACGCAAACTGGGGGACGGCCGAACGGCCATTGACGTGCTGGATCAATCGTCGGGTTTCCTTCTCGCCGGCGCGGTCGTTCGCCAGTTTCTGGACATGACGATACGGTCTAATGGTACGGTCTGGATCATAACGCGCTCCGGCCTGCATATACTCCATCCACCTACTGAGCGGTTGGCCTGGTTACGACAGTCTATTATCGCACCAATGTCGCCAGATTTGCAACGAGAATATGTGTTTAACGTGAACTATGAGATTATTGAACTGAAAAATGTGCCTTAGAAACGCATACGAGCCGAAATTGGTAGTTTTAGGTGCTAACCAAACAAAACCAACCAATCACAAACTCGTATGCTGACCGAAATTTACTGCGACGTCGATGACTTTTGCAAAGCACAACGCTCGCTCATCGCCAAAGCCCTCCACTACTGCGGTGCCTACAAGAAAGTCCATC
>JACMPG010000079.1 GCA_014377625.1 Spirosoma sp. | reverse complement strand
GATGGACTTTCTTGTAGGCACCGCAGTAGTGGAGGGCTTTGGCGATGAGCGAGCGTTGTGCTTTGCAAAAGTCATCGACGTCGCAGTAAATTTCGGTCAGCATACGAGTTTGTGATTGGTTGGTTTTGTTTGGTTAGCACCCAAAACTACCAATTTCGGCTCGTATGCGTTTCTAAGGCACTTTTTTCAGTTCAATAATCTCATAGTTCACGTCATTTTAGTAGAGGATTTTCGATAAAGTTGATCAGTAGCACACGGCTGGGCAGAAACCGTTCCAGCCCCGGTACTTATCGGTTCACAAGCTGGGTGGCTCGTAAGGCTGTGTTCCGTACGCCATAAGCCAGCTCCATAAAATCAGTGTTGCTTTCCTGGGGTGTGCTACCGATTTTGATCAGCGTAGCCACCATCAGCACGGTTGTCTTCGTTTCCGGATTGTAACGCAGGGTAGATATATAACTTAGGTGGGCTCCGTCATGACCAAAACCCAGTCCCTCGTTGAAGGTAAGCCCCAACCCATACACGCCATGCGATACGTCGGCCACCTCCATTTTTTTCATCATGTCCACAGTTTGGAGTGTCAGACCGGCTTTCCCTGTTAGCAATAATTCCATCCACTTGGTAACATCAGCAGGCGTCGAAACAATATCACCCTCCGTTACGTGGATCGACATATTGTCTTCCGACGTATTGATGGGATTCTGGCCGGGCAGGTGAAGGAAGGAGTCAACAAACGGGTCCTTCATCCGGTTATCGGTCCCTTGCCACACAGGATACGTATTGGTTAATTGTAAAGGCTCCAGAAACCGGGTCCGAATGAAATCACTGTACGACATGCCTGAGGCCTTTTCAATAATTTTGCCCAGCAAATTATAACCCGTGTTGGAATAGCCGAAGGTCTTGCCCGGAGCGAAGCTGGACAAGTTGTTCTGCGCAACAATCCCGACCAGTTCATCAAACGTGAAGGTATGGGTATCCTGCCTGAGGTCCTCCCGAATATAATCACCGTATCGTTTGCCGGCGTAGGGTTGATTGACCGTATTGGGAATGTCCTGATTGGTCACATCGAACACGCCCGCCCGGTGCTGAAGCAACTGTTTAATGGTAATCTGGTTCTTATTGGGAATCGCATAGGCTGGCGTAGCCGGCAGGTAAGCCGGGATATAATCGGTGATAGCTAACTTACCTTCCTGCTGAAGAAGCATAATGGCGGCCGCCGTAAAGGTTTTGGTTATGCTGGCGATTCTGAAATGCGACTTCGCCTGCACACCCGGCTCGATGTTACTCGAAACCAGATTCGATCCTGACGGCGTATTGACTTGCAGAAAAACGCCACCTTTGTTTTTCCCGATTCCCCACTGCTGATTAAAGCGCTGATAGAGGCTATCGGTCAGTTGCTGGAGTCGGGCCTGGTTAGTAACAGGTTGTATATGGTCCTGAAGACAGGAATGAAGCGTTGCGCTGCCCAGCAAAAAGAGGATGACCAGGGCAACCATTGGCGTTCGTTTCACGGCAGTTGAATGAGTTAAAAAGACAAAAGATCGTTTTTAGGTGAGAGGGGCGACGACCGGTACGGGTTTGGCATCTCCGAATTATTTCTCGCCAAGCGTCGTTCGTGGTCCTGCCGGAAAAAGATTTGGAATGATTTAAATCGAATGACAAACGGTCCGGGCAGTCCGCCTTGTGGCGTTTAGCAGAGCCTTCTGGCAGTAGGCGGGTTAAACCAGCGGTTTAGGTTAAACGTAGCGGCAATGGCTTACCTATTAGGGTCTGCCTGGATAGCCTAAGGCCGCCCGGCCACCGTAAGCCGCGCCGTAGACAGCACTGAAACAATTGTAAAATGTGCTGCTAGCATCCTTGGTAACATTGCTGTTATCGACCAGCGTTATATACGCCACCACCGACACGTCCGTTAGGGGATCATACATCATAAGCGACAGCGTACCACAGCGCTCCCCGTTATGGCCAAAGCCCAGATTCGGCGTGTAGAAGCTTCCCAGAGCATACTTGTTCGTACTTGACGGGTTAATCTCATTTTGCATCAACTTCACGGTTTCGGGCTTCAATACGTTCTGGCCTTTCATCAACGTCCGCACGAACGTATTGAGTGAGGCTGGTGTACCGTAGCCATTGCCCTCCGCTAGCTGGGCACTCATGTTGTAGTCACCGAAGATGATTGTTTTTCCATCAGGTGTCCGTTCTACCCCTTCCGCCCGGGGAGCCGGTAACACCGTATCATCCGCTCTGACGGGAAACCGAAGAGCCAGCGGGACCTTCGTGCCCGGCCCCACTAGGTAATTCTGTAGATAATCCTCGTAGGTTTTAGTGTCACCACTTTTCAGCGAATAGACCCGGGCAATGATGTAGCCCAGTATGGCATAGCCCGTGTTGCTGTAATGAAAATCAGTGCCCGGTGCCCAGTAAGAGAGCTTGTACTTGGTGAGTAGCTGCACCATTTCCTCGGTCGTAAACTGATGGGTCGGATCAAGTTCCTGGGTGTAGGCGGTATAGGTTTTTCCATTGAATTGACCCTTAATGGGGTCATTATCGACATCAACAACCCCGGCACCGTGTTGCAGCAGTTGCTCGATGGTGATGTCTTTTTTATTGGGAAAATCCCAGGCTGGTGTGTTGGGTACGTAGGGGATGGTGGTACCCGGCATATTGTCAGTGATTTTTGCTTTAATGTCCAGCCAACCGTCCTGGTGCATCTTCAGAATAGCGGTGGCCGTAACCGTTTTGGTGTTGCTGGCAAAACGGAAGTTGGTATTTTCGGTATAGGGCGTCGTGCCCGCCGGTACCGAGGAGGCAAAGATTTTCTCGGTGGGCGTCTGAATATACACATTGAGCGAGGGTACCGAATTGCCCAGCGATTTTTCCAGGGCAGTGCGCACACTATCGACCGCTTTTTGTACCCGGCTTTGGCTATTAAGTTGAGGCCCGGTCAGGCGATGGTCGTCAAGCCAGGAAGAACAGCTCATCAATCCGGCGCCACTGAGTATCGTTATACTCACGCGCAGTGCATATAGTAGGGAATTTGAAGTAGTTAGCATGGGATATGGTAAGAGGCCGTTGCTGATTAAATGGGGTAAACAATAGGAAAACTAAGGTTGGTTAACGGATTGAGAAAGAACGCTAAGCCTGCTCATGGACGAGTAGAATGAGAGGGCTTAGCGACACAATCTACAGGACACTTTGGTCACGTTTAGCCTCTGAGTGCAATTGGTTGTGCTTATTAAACCACTCAGACAGACCGCAGCCCCGGTACGTTCACGACACCCGCAACGACATTTCGACACTTCTATCGGGCACTATTTTTTAATCAACTGGGGGAAATCCCCCCCCGTGAACGCATAGTTATCTGCTGTCTGATCAAATTCTGGCCAGCCTAGGGTTCCAGACTGATAGCTTAACAAATCGTAGCTGCCTTCATAGCTAATAAAATCGGGTCTTTTAGTATGGAATTGTTTGTAAACGTAGTCGCGAGCAAACAAACCTTTCGGGTTGATGATGTCACCGCGAACACCATCGCTAAATAATTCTTTTGCCGCAACCGCCGAAAGTCTTTTACCATCGAGTTCAATGTAGTATTCGTAAAAAGTATAATGAGGGGATGGGAAAAGACCACCGCCGGTATTATAATTGCCTCGTATGTAACTCGCTGCGTAATTTACTTCGGTACTAAAAAACTCTCGTACTATTCCACGAGCACCATCCGGATGAGAACCACGTGCTCTACCCCCAATATCATACCGAATCATGTTGCCCGCTTTGATTATCATCACATTCCAAATATGTTTTCTGAATCTGTCGTAGGCAGCGGTCCGTAGTGCTACGAAGGCAGCGCCCTGATTTTTGGTTGGGAATTTTGAGTTCGCCAAATCCCTGAGGGTGTATTTTTTGCCATTAAAGTCAATATCTCCCTTCCACCCTTCCCGCAGGTTTTTGTAATTGTCCGTTTCGTCGGCCAGTTTAAGTAGTGTGCCCGAAATGGCTATTTGCATTTGGAGGTGTCCAAGCTCAAATTGGGCAAATTCAGCCTCTAAATTTCCCGGTCTGTCCCCAGAGCCAAGGCCCCATTGCCGGATGAACTCACCCGCAATGGCAAATGCCGGGGCAACGAAAGGGAGTTCGGCTTCCAGGGCGACGGCCGCTGCTTCAATTATTCCAGTAGCTATCTGAGTTATTCCCTTTAGGGTGAAAGGTATTAACTTTGACCATGAACTCCCTACGACCAGCTTTTGAGAAACGAGGCTTGGATTTAATCCACTGGCAGCAGCAGATGCATCGCCACCCGCAGGAATATATCCGGCGCAAACTACG
>JACMPG010000078.1 GCA_014377625.1 Spirosoma sp. | reverse complement strand
CGTCGGGTACCTGCTGCACCGTTGGTGATGCGCCCAGGACGTTGCGAAGAATAGAAATAGAAAATGGATTGATGCCTGAATTAGCCGTAATGACGGTTTTCCCATCGGGACTAACGACCAGGCCATAGGGGTGCGGAGCGGTTTCGATCTGCCGCCCGCGCGGGGTAATGTACCGACCGTTGGGCAGTACCGTTTTACCCGCCCGGTCAATACGGGCGGGTTCGCTGCCCGCCGGTGCCGAAATCAGGTAGCGGGGTGGTTTCAGCGTAGGGGGGGCTAAGGCCGGGGCCGGTGTCTGCTGGGCGAGTGCGTTCAGGGTCAGTAAAAGCAACAGGCTGGTTAGCCGCGCCGGGGTAGCGGTGGTGGTGAGCATAGAGCAGGAAACGATGCGTCAAAATTATACATAGCCGCGCACCCTACCTAAGAAACGTTGACAATCAACAGACTTCCCGGACGGTTATAGGGGCCGAAGCACTCGCTCCGACCCCTATTATGGAGATGGTCTGGAGTAGTCAGCAGCAAACAAGTCAGCCAGCACTTCAGTATTTATACAGATTTACACTGCACCTTAGGCGAATGAAACTGCTCATCGTTGAAGACGAAGCCGAGCTGGCTGCTGATATCATCGCCTACGTAACGCAGGAAGGGTACCGGTGCGAGTGGGCATCGACCTTTTCGGCAGCTGCCGAGAAAATTGTTCTTTATCAATATGACTGCGTGATTGTGGACATTACCCTGCCCGGCGGTAATGGCCTCGATCTGGTCAGGACGCTTAAGAAGTTAGACACGCAGACGGGCGTTATTATCGTTTCAGCCAAAGACGCCCTGACAGATAAAGTGACCGGCCTGCAACTGGGTGCCGACGATTACCTGACCAAACCGTTTCACCTGGCCGAACTCAGTGCCCGGCTCCAGTCGGTGGTGCGTCGGCGGCACTTTGGGGGGCGTACCGAAATTCAGGTGCGCGGACTCACCATCCGGCCCGACGCCCGCCAGGTACTCGTAGCCGGTCAGCCGCTTGAACTGACCCGCAAGGAATATGATCTGCTGCTGTTTCTGGCGGCTAATCCGGGGCGGGTACTCACCAAAGAAGCCATTGCCGAACACCTCTGGGGCGACGATATGGATCAGGCCGATTCGCTCGATATTATTTATACGCACGTCAAAAATCTGCGCCGGAAAATCAATGAACGAGGTCAGACCGACGGCATTGCCAGTGTGTATGGACTGGGCTATAAATTTGAGCTGTAAATGAAACTGTTGGACCGAACTCTGCGAACGTACCTGCTGTATTCAGCCCTGGTCATGCTGGTCAGTATTCCCGTTTTTTACGTTGTCATTGAGCGGCTTTTTACCGGCGAAATCGACGAGGTGCTGTGGTTGCGGAAAGAAGCGATTCAGGCCAGTCTGAGCCGTTTTCCTGACGAGAAGGCCCTGCTGACCTGGCGCGATCTCGAAGGTAATTCTCGTTTGCAGGCCGTTGGTCCGCAGACGCCCCTCCGCAATCGGGTGTTTGACCGGGCCTACCGCGAACACCCCAATGACCCCCGGTCTGAACCTGAACCGTTTCGTGAACTATCGGCCATACTGACCTTTCAGGGCAAACCTTACCAGTTAATTACCCGCACCTCGCTGGTGGAGCAGAAAGACCTGCTGGAAGCTCTCGTGCTTGTACTGGCCGGGTTGTTAGGACTACTGCTGTTGGGATTACTTTGGCTGAACCGGCGCACAGCCCGGCAGCTCTGGCAGCCGTTTTATGAGACCCTTGCGCAATTGCAGCAGTACCGGATCGACGAAGGCAGACCGCTGGTACTACCCGCGTCGGACATTACGGAGTTTGCCGAACTCAACCAGACCATCAGCGGGCTAACCCGGCGCAGCCATCAGGCGTTTATCGACCAGAAAGAATTTACCGAAAATGCAGCGCACGAGATGCAGACGCCCGTAGCCGTTTTTCAGACCCGGCTCGAACGGCTGGTGCAAACCCAGCCCCTGACCAACGAACAGGCCGAACTGCTGGGGTCGCTCAACGGCGTAACGGCGCGGCTGTCCCGGCTTAACAAAAGTCTGCTATTGCTGGCCCGCATCGATAATCAATCCTACGCCGACCCGGAGCCAGTTTACCTGACCGACGTTTTGAATGGACTAATCGAGCAGTCTATCGAGACGGTCATAGCCAAACAGATTGAACTGGTCCGAACGGGCTTTGAGGAAGGTGTTCTACTCCAGATCAACCGGACGCTGCTGGATACGTTGCTTTCTAACCTGCTGACGAATGCCATTCGCTACACGCCGACTAATGGCCGGATCGTGATTAGCATTCAGCCTCAGTCGGTGAGTATTGCCAACACGGGCGAGCCGCTGGCCATCACAGAAACCCAGCTCTTTGCGCGGTTTGGAAAAGGCGAGGCTCAGACGGGGGGCGTGGGTCTGGGGCTGGCCATTGCCAAAAAAATAGCCGACACCTGCGGCTGTTCGCTTACGTACCAATACGCCAACGGGCAGCATCATTTTGTGCTGTGGTTTGGCTGATTCCAGATTACCTCCAGCATTGGCTGGTAGCTTTCGTTTTAACCAACGCAGCAGTCATAGCCTACAACCGGATGCGGCTGTTCTGGCTTTCATCTTTTCCCGTCTGATAGGAGCCACCTCCGGCGATTTGTTAACCAAACCACTGGCAAAGGATGGGTTGAATTTTGGCCGGTTCTGGCCGCCTTTATTACCGCCGGGCTGTTGTTTGCCGTGACGTACTACGCCAGCCGGAAAACGAAAACCCGTGAGCTGGAGACATTCTGACAAATGGATTTTGTCCCTAAATACCCCTCTTTTACTTCCCTAACCCCTCTTTGATCGGCGTAATCCGATCGCCACTGATGAAAACGTCTAAGCGGGGCCTGGGCTGTAGATCGAGTTTGAGGTTAACGCCCGAAAAGGCATGAATCGTCTGAATAGCATCCAGCGACACCAGAAATGCCCGGCTGACCCGAAAAAACGCACCGGGTCGAGTAGTGTGGTCAGTTTGTCGAGGCTGTATTCGATAGACAGGTTCTGCCCTTCCTTCGTGGTGAGCCAGGTGGCTTTGTCCTGAAAGAAAAAATAGGCAATATCGGCGGAGTCGATGCTCCGGATCTTAGTGCCAATTGTCACCATAAACCGCGCTTTGTAAGTCGGTGCCGCACCCACCGGGCCGAATTGCCCCATCAATTCGCGCAGCCCGGTCAGGTCGGGAGTGGGCTGCCGGGTTTTGAACTTGTCGAGAGCGGCACCGAGTTCATGGGGGTCGATGGGTTTGAGCAGGTAATCGACGCTGTTGGTCCTGAATGCCTGGAGGGTATATTCATCAAAAGCAGTGGTGAAAATAGTTGCAGGGTCAGGGGGCAACGGCGTAGGGGTCGCGGGCGGCACCTCAACGTCAACAAAAAGCTTGTCTTCAAAACGCATCATGAGCAGAGACGTATAGGCCGTAATGAAGTCGAGTTCGGCTTGCAGGCTGACGCGCTCGTTGTCGCGCTGTTCCAGAATGTAGCGATACGCTTTGGAAAGCCGGTTGATAAACTGCCCCGCCAGCTTCGTATCCGTATCGACTAATGCGGAAAGAATACTCAGGCTGTTGAACAGGAAATGCGGGTTGACCTGGTTTTTGAGTGCGTCGAATTGTGCCTGGACTGCTTCTTTTTCCATCCGTTCAGCATCGAGTTGCAACTGCTCGATACGCCGGATTGACCGGCGGTTGGTGGTCAGGTAAAACGCCGATAGCACGGCCATAAACAGCAGTCCGTTATTCATGCGTTTGCGTAGCCCGAAATCATGTTCTTCGTCATGTAGGGGGCGTTCGGGAGCCTGGCCGAGGGTTGGAAAACGGTCGATCAGGCTGGTGTCCATCCGGCGGTATTGAATAACAGGTCCATCCAGATGGTTGCCAGTAACAGCAGCAGTTGGGCGGGTAAGCGGAGCTGACCGGTTTCTTCGCGTCCCAACTGGTGCATAAGCCGTTGTTGCATCCAGTCGATGAGATAAACCCAGCCCAGCAGAAAGCAAAACGTGAGCAACCCTTCGACCATGAAAAACAAAAGTTTCTGCGTCATCAGGTCGGCGTTCCAGCCACCGATGTTCTGGTATAGCCGAACAGGCCAGTAAATAATCAGCAAACTCAGGGCAATACGAACTTTCTGGCCAGCCCTAAGCGATTGCGGAACGAAGGCATAGTCAATAAAACTACGTTTTTTTGCACACGTTAACTTACTGACCAGCATTTTCAGGAACATAACGGGGCATTGAGTCTTCCCAGAGGCTGTCGGTCAGCGGCCGCTTATTGGTGCCATCGGCGTTCATGATGCAGATGACGCCGTAGGGCTGAAACGTATTGTCGCTCAGGGCTGCTTCCTCTTTGAAGCCATACTCGCCACTGTTCCACAGGATTCGTTTGCCGTCATCCGTCCAGACCGCGTGGGCATCATTGGTGGGCAGGGTCGTTAACTGGTTCAGGTTTTTTCCGTCTGGAGTGATGGTGAAGATATCGAAGTTATTGCCATCGTGTTTTCGGGTAAACAATATCTTTTCTCCGTCCGGCGACCAGTCCGGCATGTTGTCGTACTCCGTCGTCAATACCTGTACCGACTGGTCGGTGAGGGTCATGATGCGCAGCCCGTGCTGGTCGTTACCCCAAACCCGGTACACAACCTGTTGGCCATTGGGTGACCAGCTTGGAAACCCGGCATTGGGCAGGCCATCCGTCAGGTCTTTCAGGCCGGTCCCGTCCCGATTGGCCAGTATTAGCCTGGCGGCTATTGTTTTACGCTTCTGGAGGTAACCTCCGTAGCCAAATATAACCCGCTGGCCATCGGGCGACCAGGCGGGCGAAAAGGCTTCGCCCGCGTTGGCGTCAAAAATCCGTTTTTTATTGGCTCCGTTGGCATCCATGACCGCAATCGAGGAATTATCGTTCTTCTCCGTCAGCAGAAGTTTACCATCGACAGAAAAACTCGGAAAGACATCCGTATATCGGTATTCATGTTCAGCATCCCAACTGTACAGTTTCTGGTTTTGGGTACGGTGTATCCAGCCCTGTTTTTCGTAGATGACCTGTTTCCCATCGGCAGACCAGGCCGGTGACCTCAGTTTGCCTTTGAAAGCCGTGCCGCTCGTATAGCCAACCCCTTCGTTAGGACCCGCTTTTGCCAAAAAGCCGATAACGTCGGCACCCACAAACTGGGGGACTAATTTTAAACCCGGCCCAGTTGTATGCACAATTCGCTGACCGCTGCTCACATCTACCGAAACGATTTGAGACGTGGCTTTGGCGGCTCCAAATGAGGTCCGGGCATTCCAGGTTCCTTCGACGGGTATCTCATAAAAAACCACCCGCTTCCCATCCGGCGACCATTTGGGCGCCCCCGAAGACACACTGTCGGTCGAAATTTTCCGCAGGCCCGTGCCATCTGGTTTTAGCAGATAAATTCGTAATTCCTGCACGTGTTCCCAGCCGCTGCCGTTGCCATGACCTTTCCACTCGGTATTCCGGTCGGAGGCAAAGGCGAGCCATTTTCCATCCGGCGACCACGCGGGCCGGAAATAGCCGTCGGGTTTATTGGGCTGGCCCGTAATGCCCGGCTGCCCGGTCAGATTACGGAGTTTGCGCGTTCTTAGGTCCAGTATCCAGATGTTGGCTGTGCGTTGCTGGCGCGTCGAGACGAAGGCCAGTTGGCTGCCATCGGGCGATAGGGTCGCCTGGTCGTCTAAGGCGGGGCTGTCGGTGAGTTGCTCCAGGCCCGTACCGTCGGGGTGAACGCGGTAAATATCGGCCTGCCCATCGCCGTTGCGCTCGGAGGTGAACACCACCCATTGGCCATCGGCGGAGAACGAAGCATGATAGTCGAACGTATTGGTAGGCAGGAGTTTACGCTCGCCTGTGCCATCGGCATTGGCCACGTAGAGATCGGAGGTGGAGGGGCCAATCCGGTTCATCAGCATGATGGGCTTTTTCTCCGCTATACGCTTTTGGGTGGGTTGCGGGTTAGTCTGGGCGGCACTCCTGAAGCTCGGAATACTCAGCAGAAACAGAAAATAGATTGCAGTCAGTCTCATGGTCATTGGGGTATAGTCTGGTTATGAATTTGTCTCAGAAAAGGTATCACAGGTCACTGTGACAAAGCTGCGGGCGAATCGAGCGAACCCGGCAACGTAAAGTTGACAGCACGTTGCCGGGCTTGCTCGATTCATTAACCAGCTGATAGTCAGTTTAGTGCCTGACCATCAGGCCTGTTGCATGACGAACGTCTCGTTGGGTACGGGCTGCACCACGAAGGTTTTGGTTACCGTTTCGTTGTTGGCCTTAATCAGCAGCCGATAAGTACCCACCGGCAGACCGGTGATGTCGAACTGCCGACCAATTCCTTTCTTTAGTGATACGTTAGCTCCGTAAAGTACGTGGCCCTGCGCGTCGAGGAGAGAAAGCTGGCCGCTGGTGGCCAGTGGCTGCACGAACAGCTTGATTTTCTGGTCGGGGGTAATCACCAGATGGGTTTGTGGCGTGTCCGTAGTGGGCGTTTGGACAGGCGTTTGTTGGGCGAACGATGCGGTACCGGCTACCAGTCCCAGCATCAATAGAATTGTCTTTTTCATCTTGTGTATCAGTTAATTGGTTTGTTTTCCGTTTGACTGATACAAAGTTGGCGGCTGGTTGCTACCCCCGAAACTAAACCGGATTGAATGCCGGGTTTAGTGGGTCAGGCGGGGCAATTGGCAGGACGAAGCCAGAAAGGCACCCCTGAGTTACTGACAAAAAGTCCTTCACCGCTTCATCTGATACAGCAGCTTGCCCTGCTCATCGACTAATGAAACTTCGAGGTTCGTGCTATTAGCCGATACGATAGCAAACCCATATGCACTCTGCGCAAACAAAGCCACCGGATTCTGCATCGGCGGGGGTCCCAGCGGTGAGCCCCCTCCGCCCGCCACTACGTAGTCTGTTACCGACCCCGCCGGGCGCAGGTATTGCAGCGTGTGCGAATGACCATCCATGTATAACGCTACGTTGTATTTGGCCAGCAACGGCTGGAGTTGCTGCAACAGTTCAGGCTGCCCGCCGTGATCCTGTCCCACCGAGTAAACCGGATGGTGGCCCACTACTACGACCCAGCGTTCGGTGGCATGGCTCAGCACACTATCAGCCCAGGCGAGCTGTCGGGCGGGGTTTTGTGCCGTAACGTCGGGAAACGTACCGGGCTGACTGCGGTATTCGGCTCCAAAGGGCGTTGTATCCAGAAACACCATCCTGAGTTTGGTGCTGGCATCAATTGAAAACACGTTGGTATAGTAACGGGCGGGCATGACCCAGCGCAGATTCAGTTTACCGTAGTCCAGTTCGGCCTGCGTGTTCTGCTGGTAGTCGTGATTGCCCAGCACCGCATAGAATTTATCGGGCAGATTACTGCCTTTATACGCGTTGCTGAACGAAGCTTTCCAGTGTAAATCAGTCGTACTGGCCACGCCCGCCGGGTAAAAATTATCGCCCATCAGCGTAACGAAAGCGGGTTTGATGTACTGCGCATACCGGTCCAGCCGGTCGGCCACGGTGGCCTGATCGCCGAAGCCGTATATGCCCCAGTCGCCGAAGGCAAAAAATGTGAGTGCGTTGGGCAGCGGCTTCACCTGCACGTCGGCGGGGAAAACTGCCTGCGCCGGGTCTGAGGAGCCGGATTTGCAGCCGGTCAGCAGCGCAACCGAAAGCAGCAGACAGGAACCGATGAATTGGCAGGAGCGCAACAGGCGAAGAACGGATGGCATAAGCAGGATGGCTAACGGGAAAACGAACGCAGAAAGCAGGTGAAAAAACGCTGGACTCAGTACGTTGATACAGGTACAAAAATAGCCTGAACCCATTCCGTTTGCCGCGCCCGAGTCCATTTATTCAGACTGGTTCATTCGTCTTAATTACCTTTTAACCAGTCTTTAACGGGTATTTAACCAATAATGGGGCCTGTTCACATTGGCGTAATATCCACGTAATACTGCCGACTGACCTTTGTGGCCAATACAAAACCACCACAAACGTTTTATGCGCTTCACCAGTATTATACTCTTACTTACGCTTTGCTCTGCCGCTGGCGTACGGGCACAGATTACTACCAGTTCCATGAGCGGGCTGATTACCGACAATAAGCAGCAGTCCCTGCCGGGGGCTACCGTGCAGGCCGTTTATACGCCCACCGGCACCCAATACGCAACCACGACCGATACCGATGGCCGCTACCGCATCAACAACATGAACGCGGGTGGGCCGTACCTCATTACGGTTACCTACGTAGGCTTCAGCACCGAAACCCGCCCGGACGTAAGCCTGCAACTGGGCGAAACCACCAGCCTGAACGTGCGGCTGAGCGATGCCAGCAAAACCCTGACCGAAGTAATCGTAAAAGGCGAACGCGGGGGCGAACGTCAGGGCGCGGGCAGCAACATCACGGGCGAAACCATCCGGCGGCTACCCACCCTCTCGCGCAGCCTGACCGACGTGACGCGGCTTTCTCCGCAGGTCAACAACAGCAATTCGTTTGCCGGTACCAACTTCCGCTACAATAACGTAACCGTCGATGGGGCCATTAATAACGACGCCATTGGGTTCAGCCCGTCGTTGGGTGGAGCTACCGGCACCACCGGGCAGCCCGGCTCCAGTACCCGTACCAACCCCATTAGTCTGGATGCTATTCAGGATGTACAGGTGGCCGTTGCGCCGTTCGATGTGCGGCTGGGCAATTTTCTGGGCGGCTCGGTCAATGCCGTTACGCGTAGCGGTACCAACACCGTTACTGGTTCGGTCTATGGCTTTGGCCGCACGGCGGCTCTGGTGGGGCAGTGGAACGGCGCGGCTGATGCCAAAGATAAACTGCCCGGCTCGTTTCACGAATACCAGACGGGCGTTCGGGTGGGGTTACCCCTCATAAAAAACAAGCTGTTTTTCTTTACCAACGAAGAAATAACCAATCGGCGCGATCCCATTCAGTATCAGGCCGGTACGGTATCCTCGCTGATTAAAGATGCTGCCGTAGCCCAGCAGATTACCGACTTTGTGAAAACCAACTACGGTCTCGATGCCGGGTCTTTCGGCGACTACTCGATCTACTCCAAAAGCACCAAGTTCTTCAACCGGCTCGACTGGAACATCAACGCCAAAAACCAATTGTCGATTCGGAACAATACCGTTTTTTCGGAAGCTACCAATCTGGAGCGCGACGCGGCCAACTTCCGCTTCGGCAGCATTGATTTTAAGCAGAAAAATAATCAGACCAGCACCGTTGCCGAGCTGAAAAGCCAGTTTGGCGGGCGGGCTTCCAACAGCCTGGTTGTGGGGTATTCGTCCATCCACGATTTCCGGAATACGCTGGCCAACGTCCGCACCTTTCCGCAGGTCGAGATTGGCTACAACGGAGGTACCATCTTTCTGGGCAACGACCGCGAGGCCTCGGTGTTTAACCTCAAACAAAAGACCTTTGAGCTGACCGATAACTTCACGTTCTACAAAGGCAAAAATACCTTCACGGTGGGTACACACAACGAATTTTATACCATCGACTACGGGTTCGTAAACTCGCCCAATGGCCGGATTTCGTACCGAAGCCTGCCCGATTTTCTGGCTAAAACGCCTAACCGGGTTCGGGGCAATTACCCCTTTGCCGATGCCACCAACAACCTCGATAACCAGTTTAACAATCCCTACGCGCATTTTAACGTCAATTTGCTGAGTGCGTATCTTCAGGACGATATTCAGCTAACGGACCGCATCAAGCTCTCGCCCGGCATCCGATTCGATTATTCGGGCCTGCCCAGCAAGCCAACCCTGAGTCCGCAGGTTACCAGCTCGCCCGCCGACCCCGGCTACGGGACAACCTATACCTACACGCCCCTGAGTCAGATCACTAACAAGTACCTTAACAACGTGCAGGTATCGCCCCGGATCGGGTTCAACATCGATGTCAAAGGCGACCGGAGTGTGGTGATCCGGGGTGGTTCGGGGCTGTTTACGGGCCGGATTCCGTTTGCCTGGCTCGGCTATGCGTTTTATAACAACGGTGTGGGCTACGGTGCCTACGACTACAATAACAACGCCACGGCTACCACTAAACTCACCGGCGACCCGCTCGTTCCCAACGGCGGGGTGCTGATTGACCAGAGTCCGGCCAATGCGGCTTTGGGAGGAAGCGTCAAACGCACCCAGGCAGACCTGATTGACAACAACTTCAGGATGCCCCAGATGTGGCGCAGCAACGTAGCGGTCGATTATACCGTGAGCGGCTACAAGCTGACCCTCGAAGGGCTGTACACGAAGGTGCTTCAGGACCTCCAGTTTCAGCAGGTCAATACCAAAGATGCGGTGCGGTATTACAACTACGACACGCAGCAACAGCAGCCCATTTATACGAACGCTGCCGGAGCGGCCGGGGCGCAGCGCGTCAACAACAATTTTGCTAATGCGTATCTGCTCTCCAATACCAGTCAGGGCCACCGCTACAGCCTGACTGCGCAGATTCAGCGGAATTTCCAGACGGGCGTAGGGTTTTCAGCGGCCTACACCTACGGCAAATCGTTTGACATTACCAACGGCATCCGAAACTCGATGGAATCGAACTGGCAGTTGAACCAGTCGCTATCGCCCAACAACCCGCAACTGGGCTACTCTAACTTCGACATCCGCCACCGGATTGTGGGTACCATCAATTACCGGCAGTCCTGGAGCAAGAGCAATGCCACCACCGTAACGCTGTTTTTCTCACTCCAGTCGGGTACGCCCTTCTCGTGGGGCTACGTGAATGCTACGGTCGATGGGTCAGCGCAGGCCAACTCGCTGGCGTACATCCCGCGCGATCTGACCGAAGCCCGGACGCTGCTCCCAACTGATACGCAGGCGCAGGCATTCATGAATTTTGTAAATGACAACAGTTACCTCAGCAGCCGCAAGGGCAACTTTACCGAGCGCAACGCGGGCCGTACCCCCTGGAACAACACCGCCGATTTACGACTGCTACATGAGATCAGGCTGGGCGGTTCGCATACGCTGCAACTGAGTTACGATATTTTCAACGTGCTGAATCTGGTGGATAAGAAGTTGGGCTACGTCTATTTCTCGCCTAACACCTTCAACTCAACGGCCTCGATTGGTCTGGCCCGCGCCACCAACCCCGCCACCGGCGACCCCACGTTTACCTTCACGAATCCGCCAACGCCCTACTCCATCGACCCGCTGGCATCGCGCTGGCAGATGCAGATGGGTGCGCGGTATAGTTTTTAAGCATCTGATTAACAGGTTGTTGGCTGTCATATAATTTAATCGAACTTTAACGGCTTTACCCAAACAGATTATGACCCCAGCCGTTTAAATGAATGGGTACGCTGATACACTAACTTTTCCCCGGGCGGCCCGTACGTATGAAAAACATAGTGAAACTTGGTATGACACTCGCCCTCGTTGCCACGGTATCGCTGGCCCAGGCGCAAAGTGGTCATATGGCTAAAAAAGCAGCCGCTACCGAAGCCAAAGCACAGGTTGCCGCCGACAAGGCAGATCTAAAGATGAACAAGGAAGCCCGCAGGGCCGACAAAATGAGTGGCGACAAGGAGGCCCTTAAAGACGACCGTAAGGCGATGATGAAGAAAGAAGGTAAACTGATGAAAGATCAGGTCAAAAAAGACGTGAAAGTCGTCAAAGAAAAACTCTGATTTCTCACGGATTTTCCTAAAAATAGTGGCCCTGATTCCCTTGCGGAGTTAGGGCCACTATTTTTAGGTATGCTGGCCAAAAGGGCTGCTCAGACCACCACCTCCAGAATCAGGAACAATAGAAATCCCTCCCCAAAACATAGCCATCAGCTATGCCTGTTACTGTTGGTGTCTGAAAAATTGGTTCAAATCGTTAGCCTGCACACTAACGAACAGGATCTAAGCCGTACACCATAGGGTATGCGGGCGTAAGCCGGAGTACTATCTGGTTCCAAGCAGCAGAATGTTACCCCAACAGACTCAGGCAATTTGATGGGGATGACTGATGAATTTGCCGGGTCATTGACCGATAGAGCGTGTTGACAAAATAGGTGTTTATTGAGAAATAACGTACCAGAACGAGCTGTAACTCACCCATAAAAGTGGTCTGTAGGACTGGATGCAGGACGAAAAAGAGAAATAGAGACCGGATTTCTAAGCGAACGATCCCGGATCATTGGCTGCATTCATTGTTACGGTTCAGCGTTGCGGTGTTCCTGCCGGGCGGCCTGCCAGACTTCTTTGGCGGCATCGGCGTTCATCAGGGCAATGCCCAGGCCCACCACCAGATCGGGCCAGGGCGAGGGATACCAGACCGTGATGAGTGCCATTACCAGAATGGCGACGTTGGCAAAGGCATCGTTGCGGGCCGACAGAAAAGCGGCTTTGGTCAGACTACCGCTGTGGTGCCGAAACCGGGTCAGCAAAAACGCACACGTCAGGTTAACAAGTAGCGCACCAGCCCCGGCCCAAAACAGAGGTACCACCGCCGGAGCCACTGGCTCGCTTATTTTTTGCCAGGCCGTCCAGAGCGTAGCCAGACCCGGTACCAGCAAAATGCCAGCCAGCACCATACCGATACGGGCGCGTTGACGCACCGACCAGTTCAGGGCCAGCAGAATCAGGCTGTTGATGGCGGCATCTTCCATAAAGTCGATGCTGTCGGCCAGCAATGACACCGAGCCGATGAGCCGGGCCACCACAAACTCGACTCCGAAATAGGCCCCGTTCAGGAGAACAACGATACGAATGGCCCGGCGCAGAGCCGGATCGTTTTGAGCAGTCTGCACAGTCTGATCCGTTTAGAGGTTGAGTTTGAAACCGCCGTTGTAGATAAACCCGTCGGTGGGTGCCCAGATGTCGGTAAACTGCGGGTTTTGTACCGGGCCGCTATAACTCGGTTCAAAGCGGCTTTGGCGGGTATCCGTAAAATTCTCGAAGTTGACGAACAGGCTGACGTGCTTCCAACGGCGTTCTGCCGAAAAGCCCATAAGCCAGTAGCCGGGCTTGGCTGTACCGTTACGAATGGTTTGCGGCCCTACGTAAAACAGTTCGTAGCCGAGCCGCAGTTTTTCGTCAACCTCGTACAGAATGGTAGAATATAGCCGGTTGCGGGACGTAAACGGATACTGACGCTGGGTCGACGTGGCCCCGCCGGTGTTGGGGTCGTACTGAGTCTGCGCGTCGATGAAGGTGTAGCCGAGATAAACCGATAGTTCGTCGTAGGTTAGCTTGATGTTCGTTTCCAGACCCTGCGAGATCAGCTTGCCAGCCGCGTTCATAAAGGTATAATCACCCGCCGACGTGGGGACCAGTACCAGCGAATTATTGAGCCGGGTATAAAAGAAAAGCTGATTGATGGACAGACTCACCGCATCGAACAGCAGAGTTCGGTACGTGACATCGACGTTGCTGCCCAGCGAGGTTTCGTTGTTGATACGCACCGCATCAACCGGGCGCACGTCCTGAAAGCCCAGTTCTTCGGCCTGCTCAATGAAAGGCATGGGCGCTTTGTAGCCCAGCCCGCCCCCGACCCGCGCCGTGACGTGGGGCGAAAGTTTGTACAGGGCCGAGATGCGCGGCAGCACAAACAACTTGTTCCGGCTGATGTAGTCGGTTCGTAACCCCGTTTCCAGCACGAATTTGGGCGTGGGTTTCCAGTTGCTCTGGGCGAACAGGCCCACGGTGTTCAGGCAGTAATCGAGCGGGACAAGGGCTGGTCTTTGCTGGATAAACTGGTCAGTCCATAGATTGGCTCCCAGCACCCACTCGAACACTGGATGAGGCCGGGCGTAGCTTACCTCCGAAAAACTGGCCACCTGATGCCCGCCAAACTGGTAGGCCGGGCGACTCAGCGTCCGGGAAAAGTACCCAACGCTGTTTTTT
>JACMPG010000077.1 GCA_014377625.1 Spirosoma sp. | reverse complement strand
GTTATGACCAAACACACGGCCTCGCCGGTGCTGTTTCAGCGGTACAGCGTGACCGAACTGCTCCAGAAAACGGATCTGTGGCTTGGTCAGCAGGGGCGACTCACTAAACCAATGCGGCTGCAAACCGGAGCAACTCACTACGAACCCATTGAATGGGCAGACGCTTTTCAACTCATTGCTCATGAACTGAGCGCGCTTGGCTCGCCCGACGAAGCCATTTTCTATACCTCGGGCCGGACCAGCAACGAAGCAGCTTTTCTGTACCAGTTGTTCGTGCGCATGTTTGGCACCAACAACATGCCCGATTGCTCGAACATGTGCCACGAATCGACCAGCGTGGCCCTGGCCGAAACCATCGGGTTGGGCAAGGCATCGGTCAAATATGACGACTACGAAAAGGCCGACGTGATTATGATTATGGGTCAGAATCCCGGCACCAACGCCCCCCGGATGCTGACCGCGCTGGAGAAGAACAAGCAAAACGGCGGCAAAATCATCTCGGTAAACCCCCTGCGCGAAACGGGGCTACTCGGTTTCAAATACCCGCAAAGCGTGCGCGACATGGTGCTGGGGGGTGAGAAGCTAACCGATGTTTTCCTGCAAATACCGATTAATACCGACCTCGCCTTGCTGAAAGCAATGGGTAAAATCCTGCTTGAGGAAGAAGCGAAAGCCACCCGGAACGGCCAGCCCGGAACGGTCATCGACCTTGATTTCGTAACGCGGTACACCACCGGCTACGATGCCTACGCAGCGGACCTGGCCCGGTATGACCTCGACCAACTGGCCGCGCAGTGTGGACTGGCCGTGAGCGAAATCCGCGCGGCTGTCGACCTGTTCAAAAATACGAACAAGCTGATTATTTGCTGGGCAATGGGCCTGACCCAACACAAAAATGCCGTAGAGACGCTGAACGAGGTCATTAACCTGCTGCTGCTTAAAGGTAGCATCGGCATTGAAGGGGGAGGAGCGTCGCCCATTCGCGGCCACAGCAACGTGCAGGGCGACCGGACGATGGGCATCTGGGAGAAACCCAAACCCGAATTTCTTGACGCCCTCCAGCGGGTGTTCAACTTTGAGCCGCCCCGCAGGGATGGTTTCGACGTGGTGAAGTCGGTCAAGGCCATGCACGACGGGCGGGCGAAGGTATTTTTCGGGATGGGCGGTAACTTCTCGATGGCCGTGTCTGATACCGATTTTACTGCCGAGGCCCTGCGCCGGTGCCGCCTGACCGTTCACGTATCGACCAAGTTGAACCGGAGCCACCTGATTCACGGCGAAACGGCCCTGATTCTGCCCTGTCTGGGCCGGACCGACAAAGACCGGCAGGCCACCGGTGAGCAGTTTGTAAGTTGCGAAAGCACGACCGGCGTTGTGGCGCAGTCGCACGGGGCTGTGGAGCCGGTGGTGGCTCATTTGAAAAGCGAAGTGGCCATTGTGGCCGGGCTGGCGAACGCTACGCTGAACGGTCGGTATGGGGTAGACTGGGATGCGCTGGCCGCTGATTACGACAAAATCCGCAGCCTGATTGCCGACGTGGTGCCGGGCTTTGATGACTACAACCGGAAAGTGCGGCAGTCGGGCGGTTTTTATCTGCCCAACGGTCCCCGCGAGCGGCAGTTCAAAACCAAAGATGGCAAAGCGCATTTCACGGTAAACCACCCGACGCAGCATACGCTCAAAGCCGGCGAGTTGTTGCTGATGACCATCCGCAGCCATGACCAGTTCAACACTACTATCTATGGCAATGATGACCGCTACCGGGGTATTTATAACGAACGGCGCGTAATTCTGATCAATACCGACGACATGACCGCGCTCGGTCTGCACGAGAAGCAGGTGGTTGATCTGCACAGCCGCTACGATGACGTAGTACGCACGGCGCATCAGTTTGTGGTGGTGCCGTACCAGATTCCGCGCGGCTGCTGTGCGACTTACTTCCCCGAAACCAACGTCCTGATTCCCATCGACGCCGTAGCCGATAAGAGCAATACGCCCACCTCCAAATCCATCGTAATTACGGTTTCAGCGGTGCAACGTTGATAATCGATATGAGTACAGACTCGTTGGGTAGCGAGGAGTTTGATGTAGTGTTAATTAATCAGAACGCCAATGAAAAATTACTTTCTCTCTAAGATTACTCTATGTATCGGTCTGATGCTGAGTTGTTTGATTTGCTGTCCACTGGCTTCTGTCAATGGTCAGTCCCCAACCTATGTCATCATTGGTTATGTGACGGGTAATGGCTGGACCAAAGACCAGATCGATCCCACTAAGCTGACCCATATCAACTACGCCTTTGCCGTACCTGATTCAACGGGCAAACTGGCTCAAATGACTACCAAAGATGCCGTTAATATGGCCGCGCTGGTATCGCTGAAAGCGAAAAATAAAGACCTGAAAGTGCTTTTGTCGGTCGGCGGCTGGGGCGGCTGTAACTATTTTTCCGACGCAGCCCTGACCGACGCATCCCGCCGAGCGTTTGCGAATAGCGCGGCAGACGCCCTGATAAAGCACAAACTCGATGGCATTGACATTGACTGGGAATACCCGGCTCAGGTGGGCGCGGGCAACATTTACCGTCCCGCCGACAACGCTAACTTTACCCTGTTCCTGAAAGCCATCCGCGACCGCCTGGACGAGCAGGGTAAACTGGACAACCGTACCGGCAAAAACCATTATCTGCTCACAGCCGCCACCGGGGGCGATACGGCTTTTATAAGCCATACCAACCTGGGCAAAGCGCAGAAATATCTGGACTACGTCAACATTATGACCTACGACCTGTACCATGGCAACGATATAGTGACCGGCCACCATAGCCCGCTATACCAGTCGAAAATGGGGAATCAGTCGCGTAACAGCAGTGCCAGTGCCGTAGACGGCCATATTCGGGCGGGGGTACCGGCCAGCAAAATCGTGCTGGGTTTACCGTTCTACGGACGCGGCTGGGCAGACGTAACCGATAAAGGCCGGGGCCTTTATCAGCCCGCTACCGGCAAGCATTCGTTCATCAGCCATGATAAACTGGCTGCTGACTATATCGGTAAAAACGGGTTTGTCCGCTACTGGGACGCCGAGGCCAAAGCACCTTACCTCTGGAATGCCGACACGCACACGTTTATTACCTACGAAGACGAGGAATCGCTGGCACCTAAAATTGCGTACGTGAAAGCGAAAAAACTGGCCGGGGTCATGTTTTGGGAGTATACCTACGATCTGAAAGAGGATAAATTACTCAACAAAGTTGACCACGACCTGCGTGAAAGCAGCCGCTAACGGAGCGAATCCCTCCGCTGATTGAGTAAAAGTACCAGCTTGTACGGTACCGCGTTCCACTGCTGCTGCAACGCCGGGGGGACCGCTACGGGCGAGTACGAAAACTGGCCCAGCACCAAATCCATATCACCGTCCTGATCGACGTCCGCTTTTTCGAGCGTCAGCGATTTGATTGGCATGGGCAGATCGAGGGTGCGGGCCGTGAACTGAAACCGGCGGGCATCGGTGTTTTCCAGATAAACAAAACTCTCCGACGCCAGCCTCGTGAGTTCGGGGAAAAAAGCCGACACCGCAAAGTCAATATCGCCATCCTGGTCGAAATCGTCGGCCTGCAGGCGGGTGGCTCCGTAAATAGGGTAGAAGAAGGCTTCGGTATAGCGGCCATTTTTCTGCCCCAGAAAGACCCGCAGTCCATGAAACGGCTTCAGGCAGTACGAGTAGTCGGCATTGTCGCCGTGTACCACCGCGAGGTCGTCGATGCCATCGTGATTATAATCGAGCAAAACGAAATCGCTGGTGCCGTACTGCGGCTCAAACTGCAACACGTTCTCGGCCCGGAACTGGAGATTGCCCGTCTGGTAAAAAATGTAGATAGCTTCGTCGCTCTGAGCAAACAGGGCCACAACGTCCTTCCGCCCGTCGCCGTTCATATCACGCACTATGCACTTGACGGCTCCGGGCTGTTGCAGCAGAACAGTTGCGTCATACCCGACACCGCTGCCGGGCTGTTTCGTATACACCGAAAGCGACCCCGTTCGGTGGCCGTAATTTGCCGAGATAATCTCATTGGTACCGTCGTTATTCAGGTCGGCCATAACCGAGAAGACGGGGCGGTGCAGATCCGTTTTCAGGTTACTCAGGCTGTCGCCGGTAAAGGCAAACAGCGTTCCTTTGGCCAGTTCGGAGGGCAATAGTGTCCCAATCTCGGTCAGGAGCGTCTGGGTTGGGCCAAATACCACGTCAACCACCGTACCGGGCAGGTCGTAATTATGCGTAAGTCCCCGCTTAGCGTTCCAACGGTAGAGTTTATCCGGCTCGGCTACCCACAGTTCATGGCGCAGTGTATCGAAGGCAACTGCCGTGACCATCGACCCTGTTGTTTTGCCCAGCGGAATTAGTTTGGGTTTGAACAGGTCGAGCGGCTGATTTCGCGATTGCCGGGCTGAGTCAAGCGGGATTTGGTCAGGGGCATTATCGACGTAGTAAGCCACGATTTTCTGCCAGCTTTCAGCATCGATTACCGGTTCATCGGGAAACAGATGTTCCTGTTTGAGTAACGCCACCTCCTCTGGTTTCAGGTTGCGGTATGGATCGTAGCCGAGGTAGCGAACGCCTAGATACGCCCCCATGACCGGCAGCACGCTCAGTTGCCAGATGGGTTTTGGCAGACTTTTCGGGTCCGGCATAAGGTGGCAGGAGCCGCAGTATTGCTTCGCGGCCTGTGCCCCGTTGTCGGGTTCGGCAGCCCGGAACGAAACCAGCCAAACGGTGCCGAAGGCCAGCCCAATTACCCACAGTACCAATCGGTTTTGTCTAAGCATATAATCAGCGTTGCGCCAAAGAAACAGGAAAATCCGTTGCTCGGTTTCCGGCGGTTCGTCAACGCCCCCGCCCCCCGGCGTTTCGATTGAGCGTCGATTTACTTGACAAAGCGCAGAGTTTTATCCTTATATATACCCAGCCCATCCTGTTCAGTCAGGAAGAACAAGGTTCCATCGGGAGCAAACTGCATTTTCAGAACGTTCATGGCCGGACCAACTGCGTTTTTCTGTCCATTGGTCCATCGAAGGGAAGGTTTGAACACCAACGCCCATTTTGACATATCGGTTAGGTCATAATCAGGGGTTCCTTTAAAAATGCCATTTTGCGAGTAAAAATACAGGTGTTTTTCCTGACTGTTATAGGCAGCCGGACCGATGTATTCGCCCCCTTTCAGAAATTTCCCCCCTTTGAATGGCCCTTGTGCGGTAGTATCCGGCACCCAGGCTGCCTCGCTGGACAATACGACACGAGCCGAAAGATCATCAAACGCTACGATACTGCCGTGAGTGGTAAAATGGGCCATACCAGCAGTCATGAACACATTTTTATCACTTTGGGCGAATGACTGCGCTGGATTGAGGGTGATTCGATAATCATATAATTTAGGTCGGAGAAATCGCCGTTTGCCGGTGTCGAAGACGAACAAATTACCTCCCCACTCCCCATAGCCGAACCCAATCCAGATTCTGTTGTGATCGTCCATCAGGTAAGCTGGTATTTCAGTCCAAAGCCCTTGGAGATTGATTTGATCGTTCAATGACAGAGCACTATCTGGAAGAAACAACCATCCGGTTTCATGCTCCAACACGCCTGCATCGGTGAGCAAAAACAAGTGGTTGTAACAGTACGGTCAGTTGTATGATAAATAGCTTGCTTCGGGCTAAATAGAAGACGGGGAAACGTGTGGTAGTCAGTTGATCGTTGTATAATTGTCAACTGATAATTACACAGCTATGAAAACCGCCCAACAAGCCATCAGCCGAACCGCGACAACGACCGCCAAAAAACCCATTCAGGTCAAAGAAAAAGGCCTCGATGCCCAGCTTAACCACTTGGCTCGCCAGTTGGGGGTTACCCTCAAAGAATTGGCACCCCTGCTCCAACTCTCCGAAAGCACCCTCCACCGCCTTCGTCGCCAAACAACCTTGACAGGATCAACCGCTGAACGGGTTGACTTGCTTTGGGCCATCATCCAGCACGGGCTGCGCGTGTATGAGGGGGATGAGGCTGCCCTTCAGGACTGGCTCCGCTACCCGCTGGCTGAACTGGATGGTCGTACACCCTTACACACGCTGACCACCATTGCAGGATTTAGCCAGGTTGATGATGTATTGGGTCGTATTGAACACGGCATTTTCTTTTAAAGTAGCTCGTCGTTAGTAAATGCTGGTGCACCGTCTTCTTCAGGCAGCTTATCGCCACGAACCGCTGTCGGGTCAGGGAGCGGCCCTGTACGGTGGTCGTTGGAACCCCAAAGGGCTATCGTTATTGTACACGACTGAATCGCCAGCGTTAAGCTTATTGGAGGTGCTGGTACATATCAACCCCAAACGGATTCCGGCCTACTACTTAGTGACCCTTGAGGTGCCGGATTCCATCCGAACGTACCAAGCCAGGGAGCTACCTGCCGATTGGCGGGCAACGGGCAGTGTACAACCGCTACCCTCGCAGACCTTTCTGTTAGACTGGCTACGGGAGCCTGATAGCCTGGTGGTGGCAGTTCCCAGCTCGATTCTGCCGATCATGGCGAATTATCTCATCAACCCGCGTCACTCTCTCTTCGTTGACTGTCAGGTGGTGCGCTCGGAGCCTTTCGAAATTGATGAGCGTCTATACGACCCCATGCATCGAGGGAACTAACTACCTGCTTCCTGTGCTGGCAAAACCACATTAACTTATGAGAAAGATAGATTTACTGCTGAGTACGTTGCTTTTCCAATAACAATGTACTGTCAGTCGAAAATCACCAGTAAATTCACTGGTAGTGCTACAAATTGATGGAGAATAAAGTAGAAAACCACTGATACCATTTTTTTTAGCTGATAACCACTACCTGATGCCGACCGGGTCACCTAACTTTTATCTCGCGTCTACCCACCCCAATACCTTTAATTATGCAGATAACCCTCTACAACCAACCCAATTTTGGCGGCACATCTCAACAACTCCCGGTAGGCAGACACGATGTGGACGTGCTCATGCAGACGGGCGGCATCGGAAATGACCAACTCGGCTCGCTCCGGGTTCCCGATGGCCTTCTAGTCAAGCTGTTTCGGCACAAAGAATACACAGAACCACTCAGCACCTACCGTACCGACGTACCCAACGTAACGAACGAAGACACAAGTACGTCGTCACTGGTAGTTGAGTTGCTGCCGGGTTATTACTACTACCTCAAAGCAGAACACAGCAGTAGCGTGTTAGATGTTTCCTTCGCCAGCAAAGAAGAAGAGGCCAAGCTGATCCAGCACAGACGGCATAGTGGCGAGAATCAGCAGTTTGAGTTTACGCCACTGGAGGACGGTTCCTATACAATCAGTAACTGCTGGAGTCAGAAGGTGCTCAGCGTGAAGGGTTCCTCCAGCGAACCGCAGGCTGGCATCGTTCAGCAAACCTGGGCTGATCAGCATCACCAGCGATGGACGTTGGTTGGGCAGCCGGGTGGTTCATACAAATTCGTCAATAAGCTCAGCGGTAAAACAATCGATATTCAGGGTGGTAGTACCAACGACTCGGCTGCTGCCATCCAGAACACCGATGCCGACAGCAGGAGCCAGCGTTTCTTCATCGAACCGGTGGCCGTCAAACCGAAGCCGGTCAACCTGATGATCACCTCGCCCAGCCCCATTTGCTGGGCTGAACTGGCAGACCTGAGTGCCCCGGCTATCACGGCGGGTAGCGACGTGGGCGACCTAACGTACTTCCTCGATGAAGCCGCTCAACAACCTGTGGTCACACCTAACGCCGTTGGCAGTGGCACCTGCTACATCCGGCTGACCACACCCGATGGCCGTGCCGTCGTGAAGCCCGTGGAGATATTGGTTCGGGATAAACCGGGACTAACCGTAGTGCCCCCCGCCCCATGCTGCGCTGACAAGACGGTAAACCTGGTCACGACTGTCACAAGCCCGATTGGCCCTGCCGACAAGCTCGAATTCTTTCAGGACAAAGCATTCACTCAGTTCCTGAGCGACCCCACGCGGATCGGGCAGAGCGGAACGTACTATATCCGCCTGACCGACGAACACGGCTGCTCCGTTTCAGCCTCAGTGGAGGTGGTTGTCAATGCGCTACCGAAGCTCGAGGTTTTGGCCAGTGAGTGGGCGTACCGAGGCGAAACCGTCGATCTGACGGCCCCCCACATAACCAAAGGCAGCGAGTCTGGCACGTTGGCCTGCTTCGGCCCTAACGACCCACAGGTGCCGTTGACCCCTGAACAGGCAACGTCCGTTGGGGCGGGTACGTACTACCTGCAACTGACGGAGACCAACGGCTTTAAATCGGCACTAACAGCCATCAGCGTCACTCTCGAAGAGCGGCCCTCCCTGGCGGTACCCATTCACGCCGATGGCCAGTATATTCAGAAAAAAACACCCTGCGCAGCCCCCCGCATCGATTTCTCGCGGCTACCCTACTACGATGGCACCTGCGATATAAACCCCTACACACCCTACGTGGGCGAGGAACTGGAGGCCGTGCCGTTTACGGACGGGGCCTTTGCCCTGCAGCCGGGCGTACACCTGCACTGGGCCTTGCCCGATTTCCTGACCCGGAGTTTCCGCTACCCCCTGCTGCAGCTGGAAGCCCTGCGCCGGGCCACGCGAACCAACTGGCTGGGCGAGCCGCAGCCAAATGGCGAACTGTTCGACCAGCTTTACACGTATTTCAGGGAAAAAGGCTGGGTAAAAGAAATACCCGGAAACGCAGTGTATGCGTCGATTCTGGCCGACAAAGAAGCCATCGACGTGGCCATCAGCGAAGGGCTGGGCAGCACCGACCCCGATAAACAGCCGCTTGCCCACGAAATCCTGCGGGTGCGTAGCCTGCTCGAACCCGGCGGTACCCAGATGCCGCCCGTACCCAATCGCTGGCGGGTGGTGCGGGTGGGTGGTGATGGCCCCGCCAAAACCTGGGTGGTGGAAAGCGACTTTCTGCGCGAGTCCGGCTTAGGCGACCACCAGACCGGCGTATCGTTTCCCGATTATACGCCCAAGCTGGCACCCTTCGGCTGGCTGGGCCGATGATACGAAGGGAGCGTGGCCCCCGAACCCCAAGGCGGAGCCTACTTAGCTATGCCGCTGACCACCCTGGGCTATGGCGACCCGACGTTTGCCGCCTTCTACCCCAATTGCCACAGCGTATTTGGCCTGCACGACGAGACCGCCGAGCCGGGCAAAACCTATACCTACGACATCGTTGGCTACTATGAGCCGAAAACCCGACTACCGGCTCCCAAAACGCGGATATCGAATTTTTTGAGTTGCTCCGAAAAGACCTGACCAACCGCACCCACCCCGATGAACTGCGCCCGGCTCTTTCTACATTTCTGCGCGAACACCTCCAGCTTCCCATGGCCGACCCAAGACCGGGGGTATGGCCCGACCGACTGGTCTGCTGCGGTCGACTCACCCTGACGGCGAACCCGGCTGATGCTGAAAATCCGTCCGTCATCGTCACCGTTGGCAACACCAGTACCGAGGCCGTATCGGCTTACTTGGCAGATCGACTCTCTAAATCGAAAAAAATAGAAGTTGAGGAGTATCTGGAGGCTTTGCAATACCTCAGCCGGCTCGACCACCTCCAGACCGATGTTGGCCCCAAACTGCGTGAAGAACGGCACCGGCAGGGCTTCTCCTCCGAAAAAGGCGGCACCCGATGGGTGTTTGTACCCCGGCAGGCTACCGGGGGGCAGGCCGAACAGGCCGTAGAGCAAACCACCCTCACCGACGACAAAGCCCATTTTCTGCACCTGCTCAATGAGTTCCAACTGGCGTTCGACCGCACCGATGAGCAGGTGAAGGCCCTTCGGCAACAAATTTTTGCCGACTGGACCAAGTATATGCTCTGCCAGTACCCGCCCGACGGGGCCGACGACAACTACCCCGATGCCGACGAAGCCCGTTTCTTCATCGACTATGAACTGATGCCCGCGCTTGACCAACTAAATGAGCAACGGCAGCAGGCAGCCAAAGCGTTGCGCGACCACGTAGCGGGTTTTTGGCACTTTCGGGTTGGCGACGTGCGCGCACCCGCCGGGCTGTATGCGGGGTTGGTGCAGTTGCCGGACGTTGCGCCCTACCTGAGTGCGGCAGCGGGCGGGTCGGAGGCCGCGTTGGTGCAGTGCCTGAACATGTACATCGATCAGCAAGGATACCATGATCCGATGGCGCAGCGAGCCGACGGGGTACACACCTGGACACTGGAGGAGATACTGGAACGCCAACACTACGAAACCCACCTCCGCACCAATCGGCTGCGACTCGAAAACGGGTTCCCGAATAACCTGGCGCAGCACCCCGACCTGGTGCTGCTCCGAAAGCCGCACAGCCCTTTCCATCGCCCCACCGACCCCGTGGTAATGCTCACCGGCGATGCACTCAAAACCACCCGCAAGCACGGGCAGGACGGTATGCTGACGAACGAACTGTGGGTGCTGAACGGCAGGAACCTGCTCGACGAAGCCGCCCGCATTGCCCCCCAGCTGATTCCGGAAGACTGGCAGCGTCCGCCGGGCCGCCACCCACTGCTGCTCGACTGGCTGGTGGAGTTTTTTCCGGTCGAAGATACCGACTTCAATTTCGACCGCTACGAGCCGAACTACCTGCTCGATAAGTATGAACTGGCCCTGAACGCCGTTGACCTAAGCGCGACCAAAACCGACCTCAACGCAACTGGCCCCCAACTCTACACTGGAGTTGGGCAAACGTTCTGGGGGTCGTGTCTGCTGGCCACCGGCGGCAGTAAATCGCTCAGGCAATCGCTCGAAACCTTTCTCATGGGCGAACTCGGCCTGACCGAAGCCGACCTGACCGAACCTGCTAAAATCCGACAGACGTTTTTCCAGAACGATTCGGGTAAAGATGCCTGGCTCAATAGCTATCAGCAGGATAAAGGCACGGCAGCCTCGCCCGACACCTTCGATGACTTCTACAGTTGGGAACCCAGCAGGTGGAAGCCGGACGGACCGCCACCGGCTGAACTGGCTGCCCTATGGACTACCAAACACAAAGCCCTGGCCGTGCTGGCCTACGAGCAGCTATGCCAAACCGACTTTCTGGCGCAGGCCCTGGGCGGCTTCACCCCGGCCCTGCTGATGCTGAAAGAAGGGGTCCAACTGCGTGTAGCTGACCCGCTCGGCTACCCCGAATACCAGGCGTTCTCGGAGCGCGTCAACGAGGCCGTGGGACTGCTCAACCAGGCTTCTACGCTGCCCAACAACCCTTTCTTTCCCATCCGGGCGGGGGCGGCCAAACTGCTCGAACTGCGGCTGCTCGACACCTTTGGGCTGGATATTGTCCACCTGCGCGACATTCAGGGAGTGATTACCGCCGAAACCCTGCGGCCTCAGCATTCGGCCCACCATGTTGAGCTGACCCCGCGCCTGAGCCAGGCCGCCCGGCTCAACTTCCACTGGCTGTCGGCCACCGACAACGCAGTGGAGCAATCCGAACACCCGGCTTCGTCGCCCATCTGCGGCTGGGTGCTAGCTAATCTCATGGACGAAAGCCTGATGATCTACGCACAGACGGGGGCCGCGCTGGGGTACGTTGACCGCGAAGGCCACTGGCGCAGCGCACCCGGTCAGCGACCGGCAATCATGGCCGAGGGTATCCCCAACTGGCACCTGCGCCGGATGGTGCTGTGGCTGATAGCCAAAGCCAAAGAGGCCCGGTTGCCGACCGACGGCAAATCGGACACGATTCCGCACTTTATCGAGCAGCTATCCCAAGCCCTGATCCGTGTGGAGCCACCCCGGAGCGACCATGCCGGCGAGGGCGTGGCCATGCTGATGAGCCGCCCGCTGGCCTTAGTGCGAGCCACGGTCAGTCTAGAACTGAAAGGAGCACCCGCCGTAAATCAGAGTTGGGCGCAGTTTCGGCAGGTGATTGAAAGCCCCGAACAAGACCGCGAGTCGACCCTCGATCTGGAGCGGGTGGCCCTACCGCTTCGGATTGGCGAAGACCATCAACTCAACGACGGGCTGGTGGGGTTCTGGGTCGATGCCAACGATGGCTATGCCTACCGCGACGATGCCTTCCGTATGCCCAGCCTCCACCGGGCCACCAGCGGCACCCGCGACTACACCGACGACCACCTGCTCGATACGATGACGCTGGGTGCCAACGGAAACCGGGGCCGGGCCATGACGCTCAATCTGCTCATGGACCCCCACGGCTCGGTTCACGCTACCTGCGGTATTCTGCCGGTGAACGAACTCAGCCTGCCGCCGGACCTCTACGCGAAGGCCCTGGAGCAGTTGGAAATCACGTTCCTAACCGCCCCCCTGCTCACTCCACAGCAGATGATCCACCTCTCGCTGCCGCCGGAGCCCGGTTTCCAGTGGGCGTGGGTCGATACGGACCGCCAACGCTGGCGCGAGGTATCCACCGTGGGCCATTTTCGGCGCGATGAACTCGTGGCGGCTTTCGGCGGAGCAGGTACGTTGCTCTGGGACCAACTCATTGAGCGGGGGTGGGTTACCCTCGAAGGCGAACAGGCCGTGATTGTGCCACCTGGCCGCCGACCCGCCACAGACGACTTTCCGCCGACCCAACTGGCTCCGCTGCTCGACCACTTTCTGGCTACCCGTCAGATCAATCCGTTCCAGATGGTGCCGGGTGGCAATAGCGGGCAGGAACTGCGCGAGGGCTGGCTCCGGCTCCGCCCCCTGCCCGATAGCCCGCTGCTCCCCGAAACTGACCAACCTACACCCGCCTAACCATGCCCAAGTCAACCCCTATAGCCCGCCTGCCGTTTGCTTTCTGGCTCGAAGACCGACTCGAACGGTCGGCTGTTTACATGGTCGATACTGACAAACAACTCGAGCAGCGGCTGAATCTCTACATCGAGAACCGGGAGGAACAGACGCTGTTTTTCGGCCCCACTGACCTCGACCGCAACCCGCCCACTGCCGACAACTGCCACTTCGAGCTGCGTTTCCGCCGGGGGGTGCTGGCCGATGCCTCGCTGGCTAAGAGCAGTATGAAGGGGCAGGAGGGTCGGAGCGTGGAACTGCTGCTGACGGGCAAATACCAGAAACGGGCCTACGAACTGGGCAGTTGGGTCATCAGTGCGCCCGACGACCACGTCGGGCAGACACCCTACGTTTCGTTTTACCTGGCGAGGGCCGAAAAAGGCGCGGGCGGGCGTTTTTTGCCGCAGGAACGCCAACGCTTAGTGCTGACCAACGTCAGCGCAAACCCCGACGGCGCGAGCAGCGAGACCCGCGTGGAGCTCATTCCCCGCAAGCTCTACTACGACCCACCTCCGCAGGCCGATGCCCGCCCCGTTACGGAAGCCCGCGAGCAAAACGTGCTGGTGGTGAATCAGCTGGGCAAAGAGCATATCCCGCTTCACATAGCGTTCATCGGCCCCTACACCGTGCGGAACGACGGCGAAGTGCAGGGCGCGGGCCATCAGTTGCGGCTGCGGCTCACCAACACCTCCCCGCACGACACCATCCGGTTTACCAAAAAAAGCCGCCTGCTCTTCGCGTTCGACTATGCCGAAGGTGATCAGGACGAAGAACTGGGTAAGGCAGGAAACGTGAGTACGATCAAGTTTTACGTGGATGAAGCCATAGCTGAAAAGGCCCTGCTCACGCACGGGCAAATGGCGGAGAATCCCATTTGGGAATTTAACGATGACCGGCAGCTCTCGGCACGGGTGATGGCCCCCGGCAAACATCTGGACATTCTGCTCGATACCAGTCTGTTTGCGACCGGCTCCCTGGCGGGCCTTACGCCCCTCACCATCACCTACGAGAACGTACCCGGCTACTGGGACGGCAAGCTGTACACTGCCGTGGAGAAAACCCCGCTGCCCGTGCGGGTTATTACGCAGGATGGCAAGGAAATGGTTGAGGTAGCCTCCGGCAGGCGGCCACTGCACCTGCCGGGCGAAACGCACCTGATGGGCCGGGTAGGCATCGGCACAGCAACCCCGGAGGAGCAGTTGCACATAGTGGGTGGGGTGCGTGCGGACGGCGATGTGCGTGTGTCGGGTGAATCGACGCTTTTGGGGAATGTACATATTGGAGACCAAACCCAACACGCCCATCTGTCCGTGACGGGACGGATAAAGGACAAAACCGGCGACGTGATGCCAGTAGGGGCAATTATTGCTTATGGTGGTACAACCCCGCCCCCCGGCTGGCTTCTCTGTGATGGATCGTCGATAGCATGGTATGACGGTTTCGCCGATCTGCGCGGGATAGTGGGCAACAACGTACCCGACCTCCTCAGCCGTTTCATTGTGGGAGCGGGGCAGGGGAATGGATTGAGTAATTATGGTATAGGGGTAACTGGTGGGACAGAGTTTGTTCAGCTGAATGTGAACCAGATGCCCACGCATCGTCATGGCTTTCTGACTTCTGGAACAGAAGAGGATGGCTGGATTGGTGAATGGGAAGTTAAAAATAGAACATGGCATTTTAAGATGACAGATAGAGTCAAAAAGGAGGGGGGAATCGCAGAAGAAGATAATGGAAGTATGAATATTCCGTGGCAACTCAATGAAACAGATCTACGTCCACAATCAATCAAACCCACCGGCGGCAACCAATCCCACGAAAACCGCCCGCCCTACTACGCGCTGACCTACATCATCAAGTACTGAACCGGGGATTGAAAACCCGATTTTCTAACCACAAAACACACGACGAGCGATGCTGAATCCAGGAGGACAAACCGGTGTGAGGGCCGATGCAAGAGGAGTAGTTCATCGGGTAGGACAGGGAGTTACAGATGTAGCCCGTAAAGCAAAAGATACCGTCATCGGACGGGTTGATCTCACCGCTCAGAAACCGGGCAAGTCTCAGGAGATGTTAGCCGCCCATATAGCGCAACAGCGGGAAGTAATCGTCATCAGCCGTCTGGTACCCGACGCGCTACGGATTCAGCACTCGTCCGAACTGGTGCTGGCCATGTACCGAAAGCATATCGGTGTGCAGAATGACGAAAAGGGCGTTTACTACTGCGCGTTCGGAAACGCGGGCTATCTGGCCGGTATCGATGTAAGTCTTGATCTTGTCAAAATGGTACTGCCCCCTTTCTCGTTGCCGCTGGGCGTTAATGTTGAGCTGAAAGCGTCCCTCCAGTTTAGCGCAGGTGGTGTGAAGCAATTACTACTGATGCTGCATCGGAGCTTTCCCAAACAGGTGTCACTGCAAACGATTAACCCCCTTTGTTTTATGGCCTTGTCGGGCTGGGAGAAACGGGCTACAGCAGGAATAAGCGTTCAGGCAGGGGCATCTGTAGAGCCGCCTACGCTTATCAATCTCGACGGGTATTCGCTTTCGATTAATCTGGTCAACCTACAGGCCGGCCTGAAGGCGGGTTGCCGATACATCAGGCTGACGGACTCCAATGCGGGCTGGTATCCATCCTGCACCGATGCTAACCTGGAAACTGATGTCGCCCAATTTGCGAACCCAGACAAAGAAGTGCTTAAAGGTCTGCTCAACGAATGGCGGAGACATCTGCGGGATGAGGTATTTCAGACCTGGAAAACCTCGCGGGACAGCCGGATCAAGCCATTTATGGAGCATCTGAACCAGCGATTAACATTTGACATATCGCTGTCGCAGGGAGTCGTCAGGAGTTCGAGTGAACAGGTGGAAAACTGGCTGAACGGTCTTGGCTGGCATCTGCGTGATCTGTATAAAAACGGGTATACCACCACACTCACCCCCCAGGAATACAACCAGGGTACCGCCTACATCAGCACGGCCCGAACGATGCTTGCACAGGCCAAAGCCCGGGCCGAAACCGCCAGGCAAACCGGCCAGAAACTACCCCAAAAGCAAGGCAATGCCCCAATAGGCCACGTTCCCCGGTCCACCCCCCGCTGCCGGGCCGATATAGCGGTCTGGTCATTGGGGGCTAATGCGGCTGCCAGTACGGGAGTCGATGTTTCTCAGGCAGTGAGTCTGGGTCAGTTTATTCAGGCCACTGAAATAGCGGATGTCGCGTCGGTGCAGGCAGGCTTACAGGCAGGAGCCAGGACAGAGCTAACGGGAAGGGCGCAGTTTATGTCCTCGCGCTACCAGACCGAATCCCCGCCTTTATCCAGACCCGGGCAAAACGTAGTACTGACGCAGGACACCAAAGTGACCTATACACAGGCGATCTGGACATATCAGGCTGGCGGAGGCATCACGCTTCCTTTTGATGTTAACATAAGCTATCAGAAGGCGGGGCAGAGGTTCCTCAAGAATGATATGAGCTACTCGTCGGCTACGGCTTATTGGGAGCCAGCCAGTCTGTGGACTGTGAACGACAGGAAGAGCGCGCGATTAGAGACCGGTAGTGGTTTGAGTCTGGGTATTTCAATGAGCCTAAAAAAAATACAAGTCCTGAAAGCTTCTCAGAATCAGACACCGGCCAACATCAGGCACTATCCGTTTCACTTAGGGTTAACCATAAGCCAGTTTATTGCCTTTATCAATGCCATTCCGTCAAGTCTATTTGATCCGACATTCATGCAGGAAAACCCGTACATTTTGATCGAAAGTAGTTTTCGGTTTCAGACTCAGCAGTTTGTAGAAGTTAAGGCCGACGGGGAGCTTGAAAGTTTATGCAATAAGTTTTTCCAGTCTGGCCGCATAAAGGATACCACTAAACTGGCCCTTGAAACTGTCCGCTGCCGGGTACGGCTGGGTTCTGACCTCGACCAGACCAAAACGTCGTTTAAACTGGGCGTAGACGTGTTGGGCGTTGGTGGTGGAGTCGAACTGACGAAGATCAGGCAGGCCGAAAATATGTTTATTAAGGATCTCTGTATTCTTGATTTTATAGTACCCCGGCCTGTCGTATCCGGGGTCGGCCTGGCAGGGCAGCAGGCTGGTGGGGCGGTAGCCGTACCCGTCGCGCTGCATCCAGACCAGAAAGTACCAGCCGTTGTGCTGCTTCCCCACACCTTTCAACTTGACTGAACATGGCCGCTCCTGCAATCCTTACCACAGTCATTACCAAAAATACGGTCTTCCCCATCACCGAGCGCGTGACGCTGAGCAGCCTGGGCCACCTGATCGAAAATCTGCTCGAATGGACGAAGGATGAAGGCATCGACCTGACCGAGTTGTTTCCCGCCGATTTCTTCGACTTCGACGGGTTTGGCGAACTGGGTCTCGACTACCTCGACATCCAGAAACCAACCGGCGAACCGCTCCGCATCACCGCCACCTTCTCCTGGCCCGACCTGGAGTTGTCGCTCATTCCCAACCTGCTGGCGGTGGGCAACCCGCAGTTTACGCTCAACCTGCTGGGTACGTCGGTAAGCGTCGTGGCCGAAGGGGTGCTGACCATCGAAGACTACGCCCTGGATGTCCGGCTGCACCTGCCCTCGTTTTACCTCGAAGCCGAACTGCCCGATACCGGCGAGTCGGAAGGCCATTCGGCCCTGGGCCTGCTCAAACGCTTCAACGCCCACCCCGGCGGAAGTACAGCCATAACAGCCCCGCGCCTGAGCCAACTGCTCATCCTTGCCCACCCGCGCTTAGAACGGGCGGTGTTCAAACTGGCCCTCGACAACCTCGACTTCGGGCCGGTCAGCCTCGATACGCAACTGGAACTGATCTACCAGAGTGGCAGTTTTACCGGCTTCATCTGGGGCGATTTCCTGATCGAGATCGGCACCGGCCAAAGCATCCTGCTCACCCTCAGTGCCGATTATGACGGACCCGCTGCGGGCTGGCAGCTGGAGGGCGGCATGGCCACGTCGGGCATCAACTTAGTGCAGGTGTTCGAGGCTCTGCTCAAAAAATTCGGCCTGTCGGGCGTAGCGTTACCGGGCGTACTGGCCGACGCCGATATCGAGTTGCGCTACCTCCACCTGTCGTTCAACACCCACACGCGGGCGTTTAATTTCGCCTGCTCGCTGAGTGCTCAACACCTCTTCGGGCTGGATAGCTTAGCCGAAGGGAGTGAACTCGAACTGAACCTGAACCTGCAGCTTGCCCCGTACCAGAAAAACGCGAACGGCCAAACCACCACTGCCTACGACCTGACCTTCGGCGGGCAGGTCGTGATGCGCCTGGGCGGGTCCGAAACCGACGTGCCACCCAAATCCCCGGTCGAACTGGCCTTCGACCTGGTTTTCGATAAGCAGGGCGACAGCAAAACGCTGGTGGCGGCCTACCACAACCTCGCCGGGGGACAGGTGCACCTCAAAGACTTGGTGGGCCTGTTTTCGGGTGGCACTACCGACCTCGGCGACCTGGATTTCGCCATTGACCTGAAGCAGGCGTATTTTATCTCCTCGAAGCAAAACAACCAGTCCAAACTGCTGATCGGGCTGGAAATCGGCGCGGGCCTCGACTTGTCGAAGCTGCCGCTGGTGGGGCAAATGGCTCCCAATGCCAAGCAACTGACGCTCAACTTTCAGCCGTTCTACGCCAACGCCGAATTTAAAGACGACGAGTTGAGCCACCTTCAGGCCATAGCCCCGACCGGCGTGACCCTGCCGACCAAATCCGTCCCCCGCGGCCTCGACCTGACTATCCTGCTCAACCTGGCGGGTACGCCCCTGCACTTGGACGTACCCCTGAGCAAAGGCGACCTCAAACCAACGAAGAGCGGTGCCGCCCCCGGAACCCGTGCCGGGGGGACGGGCGCATCAACCGCCCAGGGCAAAACCAACGCACCGGCTGCCGGGCAGACCGGGGGAACTGGTGGTGGGCCTTCGGTAGCCGGGGGGCGGGGCACGACCGCTGGCGGGGACGACGGCACCAAATGGATCGACATTAACAAAGCGTTCGGTCCGGTTCACTTCCAGCGGCTCGGCTTTCAGTACGCCGACAAAAATTTCTGGTTCCGCATCGACGGTGCGCTGGTGGCTGCTGGGCTGACGCTGAGTTTGCAGGGGTTATCAGTGGGCGTGACCGTCCCCGACTTTACGCCCAGTTTCGAGTTACAGGGGCTGGGGCTGGCGTTCAAAAAAGGGGCGTTTGAGATCGGGGGGGCGTTTTTGCGGATCAAGCACCCCACCTACGAGGAATACGCGGGGCTGGCCTACCTGCGATTCAAAAAGCTCGAACTATCGGCTATCGGCTCCTACGCCAAACTCGACGGCTACAGCTCGCTCATGCTCTATGCGGTGCTGAAGTACCCGCTCGGTGGCCCGTCGTTCTTTTTCGTGACGGGGCTGGCGGCTGGCTTTGGCTACAACCGCGACCTCGTGCTGCCGCCCGTGGAGGAGGTCAGTTCGTTTCCATTGGTTGCCATGGCCACCGATAGCACCCCCGCCGACGCAGCCAACCTGACCGCCATCCTGACCCGGCTGGGCGCGGCCATTCCACCCCTCAACGGGCAGTACTTTCTGGCGGCTGGTATCAAGTTTACCTCGTTCAAACTCATTGACTCGTTTCTGCTGCTGTCGGTCAGTTTTGGGGTGCATACCGAAATCGGTCTGCTGGGGTTGTCGACGCTCCAAGTGCCAATGGCCGAAGTGACCGATGCGGGGGTGCCGCCCTTAGCCAAGGCCCAACTCGCCATCAGAGGCAGTTTTCTGCCCGACGAAGGGTTTGTGGGTATCCAGGCTATGCTGACCAAAGAGTCGTTCCTGCTCTCCCGCGATTGTCGACTCACCGGAGGCTTCGCGTTTTACGCCTGGTTTGGCAACAGCGAACACGCGGGCGACTTTGTGCTATCGCTGGGCGGCTACCACCCGCATTTCAACGTACCGGCCCACTATCCCACCGTTCCCCGGCTCGGGGTCGACTGGCACGTTGGCTCTTACCTGTCGGTGAAAGCCGAAATGTACTTTGCCCTCACGGCCAGTTCCCTGATGGCGGGGGGCAACCTCCGGGCCGATTACCACCATGGCGGCATCAACGCCTGGTTTGACCTCGGAGCCAACTTTATCATTTCCTGGAAACCGTACTACTACGACGCGGAGTTCCATGTTATTCCCTTTAGGGTGAAAGATTAGACTTTTGTTTGTCTTCAATTAGATTTTCAATGTGTACTAAAATATTGATTAACTGCTCCTGACTAAGCACTTTTTGGTGATTTAATAAGGCCATTAACCGCTCCTTGACCTC